>JACNKC010000116.1 GCA_014382245.1 Pseudomonadota bacterium
GTGGCGACGGCGAGGGCGGAGCGGATAGAGCTGGGGGACCGGGTGGTCCCGGCCGAGGGGGCGAGGATGCGCAGGGTGGTGTCGGCTTTGATCGAGGGGCTGGGGGCCGGCGAGCGCGAGGAGGTGGAGGCCGGCCTTCGGCGCATACAGGAAAAGACGGGCATGCCCCACGAGCCGCAGGGCTGAAGCCACGGCTCGGTCGAGATGGCCCCTCCCGGCGATAACCGCGACGCATCCATGTCGGGCCTGGTTACCCTGACCACGGATTTCGGCAGTGCCGACGGCTACGCAGGGGCTGTAAAAGGAGTACTGCTGGCCGCGTGTAGAGAGCTGCGCGTAGTTGATATCACCCACGACCTGCCCATGGGCGATGTGCTGGCCGGTGCGCTGGCGTTGGAAGCGGCGGTAAATTGGTTTCCGCCGGCAACGGTCCACCTGGCCGTGGTAGACCCCGGTGTCGGCTCTGACCGCAACGCACTGCTGCTTCAGGACGAGCGCGGGAGTTTTGCCCTGGGACCAGACAACGGGTTGCTCTCTTTGGCTTTCGGAGAGCCGGTGGCCTGCTGGAAACTCGACGCCGGGCGAGTTACTTCGCGACCGGTATCGCCGGTGTTCCACGGTCGCGACCTGTTTGCCCCGGCCGCGGCCGCGCTGGTTTCAGGGGCTGACGCCGGCGACCTGGGTGACCCGGTGGGCGACTTCGAGCGCCTGCAACTTCCTGTGCCGAGGTCTGTTGGCGGACAGCTCGAGGGCGAGGTTATCCACGTGGATCGTTTCGGCAACATGGTGACCAACATCGATGCCGCCTTCGCAACGGGCTTGCCGGGGACGGGCGAGTTGAAGACCGCGGCCGGTGGGCTGGTCATCGATGGCTTCAGCCGCTGCTACGCCGACGTGGGCCAGGGCGAGTTGCTGGCCCTGGAGGGCAGCGGCGGCCGACTCGAACTGGCGCTGCGCGCAGGGTCAGCCGCCGCGCTGCCGGCTATGAGCGGCGTAGGCATGCCCCTGCGCGTGTACCGCGGCGAGTAGGCGCAGCGAATTCGGTCAGTTGATTACCGGTAGCGCCGGGGAGAGCAGCTGCACGCCCGGCCGCAGAGCGGCTGCCGGTTCCACCAGCTCGGCCAGCTGCCCGAGCAAGGGCGGTAGCTTTACTGTGGATACAAGCGATCCACGCAGGCGCGAAAGCCTTTCGCCCAGCTTCTCCCTGCGCGGGTAGTAACCCAGCTCAACCGCGTCGATGTCTTCTAGGGCGGCCGCCGCGGCCGCCGCCGACACCGCCTGCTCGAAGCCGCCGATCTCGTCTACCAGTCCCCGCTCGAGCGCCTGTTGCCCGCTCCACACGCGTCCGCCGCCCACGCTGTCCACGTCGTCTATACCGAGCGACCGGCCCCGGGCCACCCGCCGCAGGAAGAGCTGGTAGCTGCGCTCCATCTGCGTGCGCACCAGCGACAGCTCGGCCCTGTCAAAGCCCTTGCTGATGTCCATCAGGCCCGCGTAGCGGCCCCTGGTGAGCGTTTCGCTGCCTATGCCAAGCCTGCCCAGCAGTCCCGCGACGTTGGGCTTGAACAGCACCACGCCTATCGATCCGGTGATAGACATTCCCTGGGCCAGCACGCGGTCGGCGGCAGAGGCCATGTAGTACCCGCCCGAGCCCGCGATGTTGCCGAGCGAAGCCACCACGGGCGTTGTCCGAGAGGCGGCTCGCACCAGTCTCCATACCTGGTCCGACGCCTGTGGCGAACCGCCGGGGCTGTTTACGCGCAGCACGATGGCCTTTACGCCGTCGGCCAGGGCCTCGTCGAAAGCCCGCGCCAGGGTGTCGGCTCCAACCGACGCGCCGGTAGCTCCTCCGGCCCTGCTCTCCCCGTTAACGATGTTGCCCGCGGCGTGGATGACGGCCACCCGCTCGCCACCGCCCAGTCCAAGCGATGACGCACTCACGCGCCTGTAGTCTTCTTCGTAGACCAGGGGAGGTGAGGGACCGCCGGCTGGGTTTTCGCGCAACTGGTCAATGTGGCGCACGCCGTCGGCGAGGCCCGAATCCATGAAGGCTTCGGGCGATGCCGGGCACGCGTCCACCACGGCGGGCAACTCGCCCGGCTCGAGTCCGCGCGACAACGCGATCGACATGCCGAACTGGGCGTAGAGGTCGTCGAGCAGAAAGTCGGCGGCTACGCGGTGGGCCGCTGACATGCCCCTGCGGCCTATCATGTCACCCATCGATTTGTATTCGCGGATCTGCTCGACCTCCATGTCGATGTCGATCTTCTCCCAGACGCCTCCCAGGAAGACGAAGTGCGCTGCCATGCCGTTGAGCATGGCCGAGGATCCGGGGGGCAGGTACAACTCGTCGGCCGCCGAAGCGATGAAGTACTCCCTGTTGCTGCCGAAGGACCCGCTGTCGAGCAGCGACACGACTTTTTTACCGGCGTCCTGCAGGCCGGCCAGCGAGGCGCGGATTTCCTGGGCCTGGGCCCAGCCCAGTTCAGTGTCCTGCACGCGCAGCAGTACCCCGTCGATGCGCTCGTCGTGGCGAGCCTTGCGCAGGGTGGCGAGCAGATCGAGAAAAGCCGGTCGGTCGTCGAGCAGCCGGTCAAGGGCGTCACGTCCGGGCGGGAGCTCGGCGTAGTTGCCCTCGAGGTCGATGACGAGATAGCTGCCCCTGGGCACGTCCGGCTCCGAGTCGCGGAGAAGGACGAAAACAGCCAGTGCCAGCAGGCCAAGCACGATCCATCGTTTCTTGATGCGCATGTTTACTCCACCGGGAATCTTCGCCGCGAATCACTCCTGGGCCTGCTGTCTCCCGGCCGGACCACGGCAGGCCCTTACTTGTATCACAGCTGGCCGGCAGTGCCGCGTTTGCCGACCGGGCCTGAAAGCCGGGATCGTGGTGGCGGGCTGCTGCCGACGGGCTGATCTGCTAGTCTCGCGGGGTGTCACGGGAGCTTATCAGCGTTGAACTGGGCTCGGTGTCTGGTTACGAGGCCTGGCGAGCCGAATTACTGGCTGCCACCCTGGCGGCCGACCTGGGCTGCGCCTGGCTGCTGACCTGGACCCGCAGTGAGCAGGGCGTGAGCCTGGGGCGCTTCCACCGGCGCGCCGAGGAGGCCGAGTACATTGAGCGACGCTTGACGGGCGGACGAAATCTTCCCGCCGGGCCAGCCGTACAGGAATTTGCCTTCGTGCTGCCATCGGTGGACTGGCTCGACGAGGGCGCTGGCGGCCTCGGGCCGGGGCAGGTACTCAACCGGGCGCTCAGGCCCCTGCTCGCTTGTCTCAGGGCAGAGTTATCGAGCCACTCCGGGCTTGAGCCGTTCTACCCGGGGCGCGATCTCGTCACCGTCGACTCCAGGCCCGTGGCCCACGCAGCGTTTTCTGTTTTTGCTGACGGGGTCTGCGTCGTCGAACAGATGTTGTTCACGGCCGAGGCGCCGGGCGTGGTTGACTCGTTGCTCGCGCGGCTGGATCCCGCTGGAGTAACCGGGCAGGCGCTGGGTGGACTCGACGCGGGCTGCAGTCTTGCCCAACTCGGTGTTGATCAGCAGATCGACTGGGCCCGACTGGTGGCGCTGGAGTCCGCCAGCGTTTTTGCCTGCGAGCTGTCGCCGGGCTCGCTGCCCGGGCAAGGGCTCACGGCTGACGCTTCGGCCTGGGACTGCTTCCAACGCGAGCGGGGTAGTCTTGCCGCGGGGCGGCTGCTGGCTGCCGGCCCGTCGATGCTGGGCATGCTCGAGTGCAGCGGGGTTGGCCCGGGCGCGGTGGGGGGGGCACCCGCGGGAGAGGGCGGTGTCTCAGCGGAGGGCGATGTCTCACTGTCGGGCATAGAGATATGCGGAGACCTGCTGGCACCGTTTCACTTGATTGACCAGGTTGAGCAAGCCCTCGAGGGTTGCCCGCCTGATGTTTCCGAGATCGCGAGCAGGATAGAGCAGCTGACATCCTCGACAGGCGGATTTGTCCTGGGCTGTGACAACAGCGGGGAACACGCGCTCGCCGCCCTGCTGGCGCGCTGCGCGTGAGAACGCCGACGCGGCCGATTGCGCCCGGGCCCGTGGCGTGGCATTGACGGCTGCATGGCGGACTGTCTTTTCTGTTCCATCGGCGCTGGTGAGGTCCCGGCCGATAAGGTTTACGAGGACGACCAGCTGTTTGCGATCCGCGACATAAACCCGGTCGCGCCGTTGCACCTGTTGCTCATTCCCCGCAAGCACATCGCTACCATACTCGACTTCGAGGACACCGACAGTGCACTGGTGGCTGGTATTTATCGCCTGGCCGCTCGCCTTGCCACTGAAAACGACCTCAGTGACGACGGCTACCGCGTGGTCGCCAACTGCAAGAGCGACGGTGGGCAGACAGTTTACCACGTACACTTTCACCTGCTGGGCGGACGCGCGATGGCGTGGCCGCCGGGCTGAGCAGGAGTACGAAGGGCAAGGGCATGCTGGGCGCTGTTATTTTTGATTTCGACGGGGTGATTGTCGACGACGAGGGACTGCACCTGGCTGGCTTCAGGCACGCCCTGTTGTCGCTGGGCATGGAAATCAGCGACGAGGATTATTACCAACGCTACGTGGGCTACGACGACCGCGACGGCTTCACCGTCATCTTTCGTGATAGGGGAGGGAGCCTGGACGAAGAAGCCCTGCTCGGATTGATGGCCGATAAGGCCGCCGAGTTCGAGCGCCTGGCGGCGGGTGGCGCTCGCCTCTTTGATGGTGTCGAAGAGCTTATCTCTGCCCTGGCCGAAGCGGGCGTGCCCCTGGCCATCGGCTCGGGAGCGCTCGGTAACGAAATACGGATGGTGCTGGCGCAGTCCGGGTTGGCCGATCGCTTTGAGGTCATCGTGTCGGCCGAGGACGTATCGGCGGGCAAGCCCGACCCTGAGACCTACGACAGGGCCCGGCGCTTGTTGCAGAAGGGGGCTGGCCGCGAGGCCGGCGCTGGCATAGCGGCCGAGAACTGCGTGGTCATAGAAGACACGACTGCCGGCCTGGCCTCGGCCCGGTCAGCCGGTATGCATACGCTGGCGGTGACCAACACCTTTGCGGCCGCGAGCCTGGACGCCGACCTGGTGGTCGACAGCCTGGCCGACGTCAGCGTTGAGACCCTGCGCGGCCTGCTGGACAGGGCGGGAGACAAGGGGCGTGGGTAAAAGCAGCAACGGCGAAATCCTGGAACAGATAGCCATTTCACACGAGATCTTCGTTGAGCTCATGGCCCGCCGGCTGCCCGAGCTCGAGGCGGAAGACCTCGAGCGTTACTTCGCGGCGCTGAGTCGTTTCCTGGGAATGCTCGAGGACGATGAAAAAGAACTGCGGCAGGCGGCCCGCGAAATGGCGGCGGAGGCCATGACCCTGCTGCTCGACGAGCTGGCACGATGAAGCCGGCGGCGTTTTCTTCGGCCTAGCGGGCCCCGTTGTTCTCGGCGTCAAGTAACGGTTCAGAATTCGCGCTTCAAGGGCAGCGTTACGCGGTAGACCTTGAGCCCCCTTACGACTGACACCAGCACCGCGTTGCTGTTGCGCAGCGCCGCCAGCCGGCGGCGAAACGCGTCGCGGTCGGCCACCTCGCGGCCGCCGAGCGAGCTTATGCCGTCGCCTGGCTTGATGCCGATTTCGGCCGCCGGGCTGCCTTCTCTCACCGCCGAAACAGCAAGCGGTCCGCCCTTGCGCTCCACCAGCTTCAGCCCGAGTCCCTGCCACGCCAGCCGGTCTATGCGCTCGGCCGGGTACACTGCTACCTGCAGTTTCAGCGAGCGCAGCACCCCGTCGTTGAACACGCCCACCTCGAGGGTTTCGCCGGCCGTGCGGCCGGCAACCTGGGCCTGGTACTGGGCCATGTTGTGCACCTTTTCACCGTCTATGGCTCCTATGATGTCACCCGCTGCCATGCCGGCCTCTGCGGCCGGGCTGTCCTTTTCTACGCCCCTGACGAGCACTCCGCCGTTGCTGTCTACGCCCAGGTGAAAGGCGATCTCGCCGGTGAGGCCCTGGACCTTGAGCCCCAGCCACGCAGGCTGAACCGAGCCGTAGTTGAGGATCTGCTCGACCACGATGCGGACTTTCCCGCTGGGAATGGCAAAGCCTATTCCCTCGCCGTCGCGATGTATGGCCGTGTTGATGCCCAGCAAGCGTCCCTCGACATCCACCAGTGGCCCACCCGAGTTGCCGGGGTTGATCGAAGCGTCGGTCTGCAGCAGGTCGTGGTATACGAGTCTGCCGGCGTTGATCGTTCGCCCGGCAGCGCTGATGACACCGGTCGTTACGCTGTGCGACAGTCCGAAGGGGTTGCCTATGGCCACGACCGTTTCGCCTATCATCACCGAGCCGTCCGATGGCAGCGGCGTAAAGGGCAGGGGGGTGTCGCTGTCGATGTGAAGCACGGCGAGGTCGGAGTCCGAGTCGGCTCCCTGCAGGCTGGCCTCGAATTCTCTGCCGTCAGACATAAGTACGCGTATCGAGGTGGCTCGCAGGATGACGTGTTCGTTGGTGACTATGGTGCCGTTGGCGTCAACGAGCAGGCCCGACCCCAGTGAGCTTCGCTTCTGCCGTCGTGAGCGTGGCTGCATCTCGCCGAAAAAGTCCGAAAAAAAATCATCGAAAAACGGGTCGCCGAAAAACGGCGAGCGACGTCCCAGCGGCGCTTCCACTATGGTCTCGGTATAGATATTGACCACCGAGGGGCTGACCTTCTCTATGGCCTCGACCACCGGTGTCCGCCTGACGCCGGGGCCCGGCGAAGTCTTGCCCGCGTCGGCCACGGCGGGCGCGAAGGCGGGCAGGACCACCGCGAGCGCGATAGTGAGCGGGAGCAATCGCCGCGCGAGCGCGACAGGCGGCCGGTATGTCGGGCTGATCAATCGCATGGTTCGAAGTCTATCCGCCGCCTCGGCACGTCGGTGGAAACCACCCGCACGCGGGCGCGGTCCCCTGGCCTGGCGATCCATTTTTCATCGCGACTGAACAGTTCCATTCGGTCGTCATCGTGGTCCACGTAGTAGTCCAGTCGAGACAAGGGTACCAGTCCTTCAATGCCATTGTCATCCAGGCGCACGTAGTAGCCGTGCGACGCCACGCTGCTGATGGTGCCGTCGTAGCGCTTGCCTATGCGGGTGCCGAGGTAGATGGCCCACGCGGCGCGGATCACGCTGCGTTCGAGCGCCTCGGCCCGGCGCTCGAGACGCGAGCAGTCCACCGACATCGACTCGATCGCTGCCTTTCCCGGTCGCGAGTCGGCGCGTCCGCCCAGCCGGGCCACAAGCGCACGGTGCACCAGCAGGTCGGGGTAGCGCCGTATGGGCGAAGTAAAGTGCGCGTAGCAGGGGCTGGCCAGGCCGAAGTGCTGATCCTTGTACGCGGTGTAGCGCGCGCGCATCATCGACCTCAATATCATCAGGCTCACCTGCGCCGAGCCGGGTAGTTTTGCTGCCCTTTCGAGCAGTGCCTGGAGGTCGGCCGGCTTGATGTTTTCAGGGGCAGTGTCCAGCCGCAGCCCCAGGGCGGGCAGGCGCGAGGCAAGCGATATCATGGCCGCCTGGTCAGGGCGTTCGTGCACGCGGTAGGGAAAAGCGGGCCCTTCACGGTCGAGCTTGTCGGCAACCGTTTCGTTGGCCGCCAGCATGAAGTCCTCGATGAGGAGGTGCGCGGCCAGCCGTGGCCGGTTGGTGATCTTGTCCGGGTCCCCTTTGCGGTCAACGTGCACCTGGCTTTCGGGGAGGTCGAGTTCCAGTGCCCCGCGTTTTTGGCGTGCCGTTCTCATGGCGACAGAGCAGCGTTGCATCTGCCCGAGCATCTCGGCTGTCGCGCTGTCAATATCCCCAGGCTGCCCGTCGAGACAGTCCTGCACTGACTGGTAGGTAAGCCTCGCCTTGCTGCGTATGATGCTGCGCGCGAAGGTGGCGTTGGTGACCTCGCCGCTGCTGCTTATGGTCATCTCGACCGAGACGGTCAGCCGGTCTCGGTCCGGGCGCAGGCTGGCAAGGTCGGTGGAGATTCGTTCCGGCAGCATTGGCACGGCGTAGCCCGGAAAATAAACGCTCGTGCCCCTGTCGAAGGCCTCGGCGTCGAGCTTGCCGCCATCCTTGACGTACCAGGACACGTCGGCGATGGCCACGCAGAGCAGCCAGCCCTTACCCTTGCGCGACAGGCAGATAGCGTCGTCAAAATCCCTGGCGTCGGCCCCGTCTATGGTCACGAAGTGACTGTCCCTGAGGTCGAGTCGTCCCTCGGCATCCCTGTCTCCGGGTTCACGAAACCGCTCGGTCTCGGCCAGCACCTCGTCACTGAACTCAACCGGCAGCGAAGCCTCGGCGCAGGCGATGGCTATCTCCCTGTCCAGCGGGCCACGGCTTTCTACCTCGCCATCGATGCGTACCTCGATGTTGCCGTGCCGGCCCGGGTAGCGGCTTATGGTGGCCTTGAGCAGGCAGCCGGGTCGCGCGCGGGGGCTGTCGTGGGCAAGCCGGACCTCGTAGTCTATGGCTTGGTCGGTGGGAATGAACACGCTGCGGTTGCGCGTCGACATCTCCCCGGTGATGACCTTGCGGCCCCGCTCAAGCACGCTGTGTATGGCCGCGTTCACCGGCCTCCGGGTACTCCTGGACAGCGGTTCGGCCAGCACCAGGTCGCCGTCCATGGCGGGCCTGATCGCGTTGGCCGACACGCGCAACGCGTCCTGAGAATCGTCCAGCGGGATGATGAGGGCGTCGCGATTACGGCGTCTTACCCTGCCGGCCACCAGCCCAAGTTTACCGGTGAGGCCCACGCGGGACTTTCGGCGCAGCAGTTCGCCGCGCCTGGCCAGCGAGGCCAGGGCATCTTCGAACTCGGCCGGCTCAAGCCCGGTGCTCGCCTCGAGCTCGGCCACGGGGGTGTAGCGCTTGCGCGATTTGCGCAGTCGCGCGAGGACGACTGCTTCGTTGTCTGGTTTTTTCTTTTTCACGGCGATGGGCTCTCAGGGGATGAGTACGCAGGCGGCAATCACGACCGTCCAACGCTTGTCTTTTGCTCCCCTGGCCGATTGCGAGACATTGCGGGTGCGGACGATCTGATCGCTCAGTGTCCAGTAACGCCTTCTTTCGTCGTAGCTGGTGTCCGGGTCGAAATCTACGTTGAGTATCGTTGCAAGCATCTGGGCCGCGAGATCCTCGGCGTAATCGCCGGCCTGCTCGTCGGTCTCGCCAAAGGAATGGTGCTCGCTCAGGTAGCCGTACATCGAACGGTCGCGGGGGACGGCCACGCCTACGGAGGCCGCCAACTGGCGGTGGGGTTCGTTGCTCTCGGCGCGGCTCATGACAACGTGCACTATCTCTCCTGCTGACAGGTGGGTGAGGCCTTCCTTGCGTGACACCAGCCGACAGTGGGGCGGCAGGATGCTCGACACCGACACGAGGTTGAAGTGGGCTATGCCGGCCGCGCGCAGGGCCAGCTCGAAGGCCGCCAGTTTTTCTTTGTGCCGCCCGACGCCACGGGTCAGGAAGGCCCTGGTCGCGACGTCACCCACTGGTTCAGATGAACACGGGTGCGTCGAACTCGCCGAATACCTCTCGCATGGCGTCGGATACTTCGCCCAGGGTGGCGTACGTTTTAACCGCGTCGATGATCACCGGCATGAGGTTGCCGTCTCCCCTCGCGGTCTCGGTCACCAGCGCCAGCGCGGCCCGCACGGCGTCGTTGTCGCGCCTCGCCTTGAGGGCAGCGAGCTTTTCGAGTTGCTTCGTTTCTACCGACGCGTCTATCTTGAGCAGGTCCACGGGCGCTTCTTCGTCGGCCTGGAATCGGTTTACACCCACCAGGACGCTGTCGCCGCTTTCCTGCGCCAGCTGGTACGAGTAGGCGGCCTGCTGGATTTCCTGTTGTTGGAAGCCACGCTCGATGGCAGCCACTGCTCCGCCGAGCTTGTCGATCTGCTCGATGTACTGCTCGGCCCGCTCCTCTATCTCGTCGGTCAATTGCTCCACGAACCAGGAACCGCCCATGGGGTCTATCGAGTCGGCCACGCCCGACTCGTGGGCTATGATCTGCTGGGTGCGCAGCGCTGCCGTTACCGCTGCCTCGGTGGGCAAGGCCAGCGCCTCGTCGTAGGAGTTGGTGTGCAGCGACTGTGTACCGCCGCAGACGGCGGCCAGCGCCTGTACGGCCGTCCGCACGATGTTGTTGATGGGTTGCTGGGCGGTGAGCGATGAGCCCGCGGTCTGGCTGTGAAAGCGCAGCATCATAGAGCGCTCGCGGGTGGCGCCGAAGCGCTCCTTCATGATCTTTGCCCACAGGCGACGCGCAGCGCGGTACTTTGCGATCTCTTCGAAAAAGTTGTTGTGCACGTTGAAGAAGAACGACAAGCGACCGGCAAAATCATCTACATTGAGGCCCACGTCGATCGCGGCCTGCACGTAGGCGATGCCGTCGGCCAGCGTGAAGGCTACTTCCTGCACTGCCGTCGAACCGGCTTCACGGATGTGGTAGCCGCTGATCGAAATCGTGTTCCAGCGCGGCACCTTCTCGGTGCAGAAAGCAAAGATATCGGTGATCACGCGCATGGAAGCCGTGGGTGGATAAACGTAGGTGCCGCGCGCGATGTACTCCTTGAGCACGTCGTTCTGTACGGTCCCGCCCACCTTGTCCCAGGGCACGCCCTGCTTGTCGGCCACTGCCAGGTATAGCGCCAGCAGTATCGAAGCAGTTGCGTTGATGGTCATCGAGGTGGTGACCTCATCGAGCGGTATGTCACGGAAAAGGATTTCCATGTCTTCGAGCGAATCGATCGCGACGCCCACCTTGCCGACCTCGCCGGCCGACAGTGCGTGGTCCGAGTCGTGGCCCATTTGCGTGGGCAGGTCGAAGGCCACGCTCAGGCCGTTGGTACCCTTGCCGAGAAGGTAGCGATAGCGGTTGTTGCTCTCTTCGGCCGAGGCAAAGCCGGCGTACTGGCGCATGGTCCACAAGCGGCCGCGGTACATGGTGGGCTGGGCCCCGCGCGTGAAGGGAAAGTGACCGGGCAACCCCAGCTTGTCGGGGTAGTTGCCTTCGGCCGGGCCGTACACCCGCTCTACCGGGATGTTGGACGTGGTAGTAAAGTTTTCCTGGCGCTCGGAGTTTCTTTTGAGGGCCTTGGCCAGGGTGGCGTTTTCCCAGTCTTCGAGTTGTTCGTGGAAGTTGCTCATGTTTGCGGGTCTCCGTCGATCGGTCGGGCTGGCATAATTATCCGAGCATGGCCAGGAGCACACCGGCTGCCACGGCCGAGCCGATCACGCCAGCCACGTTGGGCGCCATGGCGTGCATGATGAGAAAGTTTGTCGGGTCTTCTTTCTGCGCGGTCGTGAGGGCCACGCGCGCGGCCATGGGTACGGCCGACACCCCGGCGGCACCGATGATGGGGTTGATCGGGTCCTTTGAAAGCCGATTCATGATCTTGGCAAACACCACCCCGGTGGCGGTGGCAATGCAGAAGGCCACCAGCCCCAAGCCAAAAATCTGCAACGATTCAACACGCAGAAAACGCTCGGCCGTGGCACCGGCGCCAACGCAGATGCCCAGGATTATAGTGACCGAATCGATGAATGCGTTGCGCGCAGTGTTGGCCAGGCGGTCGGTGACCCCGCTCTCCTTGAGCAGGTTGCCGAAGAACAGCATTCCCAGCAGTACTGTCGCCTTGGGCGCGATCAAGGTGCAGACGATAAAGCCCACTATGGGAAACAGTATCTTCTGAGCGCGCGACACTTCGCGCGGGTCCTTCATGTGTATGAGCCGTTCTTCACGGGTGGTGAGCAGTCGCACGATCGGGGGCTGTATTATCGGTACCAGGGCCATGTAGCCGTAGGCGGCCACGGCAACGGCCGGGAGCAGTTCCGGGGCCAGCTGGGCGGTTATGAAAATCGTGGTGGGCCCGTCGGCGCCGCCGATGATGCCTATGGCGCCGGCTTCCTGGGGGGTGAAGTTAAGCGCCAGCGCGCCCCAGTAAGTAAAGAAAATGCCCGCCTGTGCAGCTGCACCCAGCAGTATAAGCCGGGGCTGCGAGAGCATGGCCGAAAAATCCGTCATCGCTCCCAGGCCGAGGAAGATCAGCGCGGGGAAGATCTCGTGTTTGACGCCGAAGTAGAGGTAGTGGATGACCCCTTGCTCATCAAAGGGAGACGCCCCCGCCTCGGGGATGTTACCCATTATCATGCCGAAGCCTATGGGCACCAGCAGCAGGGGCTCGTAGTTTTTGGTTATGGCCAGGCCTATTAGCAGCAGCCCGACGCCAATCATCAGCAGGGCGCCGGGGTGCTGGGGAAAAAGCGCGAAGCCGGTTTGCGAGAGAAAGTGAGCCAGGGAATCCATCATGGCGGGTGTCCGTCAGCCGACCTCGACCAGCAACTGGCCGCTGCTGACTTCGCTGCCCTGCGATACGTGCACGGCCTTGACGGTACCGGCCGCCGGGGTGGCGATGTCGTTTTCCATTTTCATTGCTTCGAGCTTGAGCACTATCTGCCCCGCAGCAACAGTGTCGCCGGCTTTCACCAGCACGCTGGTAACTACCCCCGGTATGGGGGCCGCAACCGAGCCGCTGCCGCCGGCCGCGGGCGCAGGAGCAGCCGGTGCCGGGGGAGCCGCGGCCGGAGTGGCTACCGGCGGCGAAGCGGCGGTTGGTGGCCCCACCCCCGCGTCGTCCGCCCCTCCCTCCTGGGATTGCTCGCCCCCCCTTACCCTCGGCCCCCCCACCACCAGGGCGGTTTCCCTCGCCCCGCATTCGCTGCCGCCCCCGTCGTCCCTGGCAATCGCCATCCCCCC
>JACNKC010000119.1 GCA_014382245.1 Pseudomonadota bacterium
GTACTCTCAGGTGCACCGCCCTTCTTTGTTCAAGGCCATTTCCGTTTGCGATCTCGGCTGCACTCAACGTGCCGGACTTCGTGCTATGCCCGCTCGGAACGCGTTCAGGAAAACTGAGAGCCGCGTCCGAGCAGGGTTTCGAGGCGATTGATGCGTTCGGCCAGCGCCGCCTCGCCGCTCATCGAATCCTTCACGGATCGCACCGCACGCAGGATAGAAGAATGATTTCTGCCACCCATGGCTTCGCCGATCTCGGGCAGGGACGCTGAGGTGAGTTTGCGGCAGAGATAGGCAGCAACGTGACGAGGCCAGGCCACCCGGCGGGCCCGGCTCCGAGAAAGAATTTCCTCTCGCGTAATTCCGAAGTGAGTCGCTACCGTCTTGACGATGGTCTCGATGTCTACATCACAGCCCACGCCCACGTAGGGAACCACCAGCGATTCGACGACCTGGTTCGTGAGCCTGCCACCGGACTGGCTTCTAGCAGCCCGCAGCCGCGAAACGAGCCCTTCTATCTCTCTCACGCTACCGGTCATTCGTAGCGCGAGGTTCTCGATGTTATCGCCCCCCAACTCAAGGTCGGCCTCCTTGAGCTTCGACCTCAGAATGCGACAGCGCAGCTCAGTGTCGAGCGGCCCGAGGTCGGCGAGAAGGCCACCCTGGAAGCGGCTGCGCAATCCCGTCTCCAGCTTCTCGAGTTCCAGTGGCCCGCGATCAGATGCGAGCGCGATCGGTTTTCCAGCGCCATGAAGAAGGTTGAAGGCGTGGTAGAACTCCTGTTGCGTACGCTTCTTGCCCGCTATGAACTGCACGTCGTCGATGAGGAGTGCGTCGGCAAAACGAAACTCGCGACGAAAAGCATCCATGCGGTCATTGCGAAGAGCGTCGACCATTTTTCTCGTGAAGTCTTCGCCTTGGTAGTAGAGAACTTTACGCGCCCTTGATCTCAGTTCACTGGCGATGGCCAGCAACAGGTGAGTCTTGCCTAGGCCGACCCCCCCATAGAGGAACAACGGATTGCCCGCGCCCGCTTCGCCGAAAGCCAAGGCTCGGGCGGCGTCGCAAGCCATGCGATTGGATTCTCCAACTATGAAATTGCCAAAACTCTTGAGTGGCGGGCTCGTTACCTTGCGGCCCGTCTCTTGTCCGCCCGCGGGGGGCGACCAGCGTCGGTTCGCAGGCCGCGTCCCCACGGACGAACCCACCACCACCTCCACACGGCAGCTGTGGTCTGCAGCCTCGGATACCGCGCGTTCCAACGCAGGCAGGTAAACCTGCCTGATCCGGTCACGGTACAGTCCGAAAGGCGCCTCCACGGTCATCAGCCCGTCTTCGAACGACCGCGGGGTCAGCTCCAGGATCCACGTTTGAAAATCTTTCTGCGAGAGCTCCTGCTCGATACGAGAACAGGCATGATTCCAGAGTCGATCGGCGGCTCGTCTCGGAACTTTCATCAACAGCGCTTCCGGCGGGCGTCGATGGCCAGCAAAGGTCGGCCTCCTCGAGTCACGACAACTAAAGTCGCGACCGGTTCCCTTTCAGTAATCCAAGTCATGCAGGTGATGTCATCCGGGAGAAATCGACGCGGGCAGCAACACGCGACGAGCATCGTTTACGACGCAGCCACCAAGTTTGCAACACCCTGGAAACGAAGAGGCGAAATCATTGCGCTTTATTAATACCCGAGCGGAGGGCTGTTCAACGCGACCCGATGGTGCAGCCTTTCCCGGTGTTATCGTTGATGTTTTTCGTGACTCAATTTCCTTCGCCCCCGGGGAAGCCCCAGGTCGTGTTGCATGCCGAATCATACCCGCCTAGCATCTCGCCGAACTCGAAAGAGAAATCAAAAAAACAGGCACTATGGAAATTCTTTTTGCTCACAGCTACATCTTAATATTCGGCAAGCTGGCTGTCGGTGGTGCGATTGCCCTGGCGGTTCCCGACTTCGCGCTACTCGAACGCGGCTACTACAAATCGACAGCCGCTGTTTTCACTGGCTGCGTCATGTGCATGGCGGGCGGGCAGCTGTACCTGCTTCTCAACTACCCCGGTCATAGTATTCCAGCGCCGCTCGAGGTGTCCGCCTGGTGCTTCTTCTGTGCTGTTTTCGTTGTCTATTTCATCACGCTATTCACGGACTTAGCACTTATTCGCGCAAGGGTTTTCCCATTGCTGCTCCTGTCCAGCCTGCTGGCTGTATCTTCGAGTGCCTGGGTCTTTGCCTCGCAGAACGGTGGCCCACTGACCGGCTTGTTTTTCTCCGCTGCCTTGTTTTCGGGCAGCCTCATCGTGGGCGCGACGCTGAGCGGCATGCTCCTGGGGCACTGGTACTTGATTGACACGGGAATGGACCTGGCGCCCTTCAAACAAATTCTGAAATGGTGCAAAGGTTGCCTGCTGGCAGCCGTGGTTACGGCCTGCCTCAGCACCGCAGTCGTCAGCCTGCTGGACGGCAACGGCGCGAACGGTGCCGTCGGCGAGGTGTTCGCGGCTTACCCATGGCTCGTATTCGCGAGGGTCTTCTGCTGGCTGCTCACCGGGGTCCTCTTCATTCTCATAGAAAAGACCCTTGAGATCCCCCACACCATGGCGGCGACCGGCTTATTCTACATCGCGGCACTCGGCGCCGCTGTGGGAGAGATCGCCAGCCACTGGCTGCTGTTCAGAACCGGTATACCGCTGTAAATCCACTCCGCGGGACTACCGAGCTCGGCTTATCAGGCAAAAAGCATCTCGTCAACGGCCATGCCCGCGGGAACCATGGGAAACACTCCTTCCTCGCTTGGGATGGTCACGTTGAGCAAGACCGGGCCCTCGTGATCGAGCATTTCCTGCAAGGCGGACCTCAGCTCCTCGATTTTTTCGACATGCATACCCTTGGCCCCGTAGGCCTCCGCCAGGGCTGGAAAATTCGGCAACGAATCGAAGTACACCTGCGAAAAACGTTTCTCGTAGAACATGTCCTGCCACTGCCTGACCATACCCAGGTGGCCGTTGTTGAGCACTATTACCTTGACGGGTACCTTGTACTGCACCGCGGTAGAAAGTTCCTGTATGTTCATTTGTATGCTGCCGTCACCGCTGATTACGACCACCGGACGCTCTTTTTCAACGAAGGCTGCCCCTATGCCTGCGGGCAAGCCTATGCCCATCGTACCGAGGCCGCCCGAGGTCAACAGCGACCTCGGTTTTTCAAAACCGTACATCTGAGCAGTCCACATCTGGTGCTGCCCTACGTCAGTAGAAATAATCGCGTCGCCTTCGGTAAGATCGTGCAGCTCGTCGAACACCGCCAGCGGCAGGATTTGTCCGTCCCGCGTCTTTTCGTAACCCAGCGGACGCTCTGCCTTCCAGTCGGCGATCTGCGCTCTCCAGGCGGCGATGCGCTTGGTTCCGGTAAGACCCGGACGGTCGGCGGCGAGTTTATTGAACATACCCAGGATGTTGCCGACGTCGCCCACGATGGGAACATCGCAGCGGACGTTCTTCGAAATAGAAGAAGGATCGATATCAGCGTGAATGATGCGCCCGCGAGCCTCGCAGGCAAAGCGCTCCGTGTCGCCGGTGACCCTGTCGTCGAAGCGCGCTGCTACGCAGAACAAGGCGTCGCAGTTCTGCACCGCCATGTTGGCCCAGTAGCCCCCGTGCATGCCCAGCATGCCGACAGCCAGGGGGTCGGAAGCCGGAAAAGTACCCAGGCCCATCAGCGTCGTGGTGACCGGCGCCTGCAGTTTTTCTGCAAACAGCCGCAACTCGTCGGACGCGTCACCCCACTGCACCCCCCCACCAACGTAGAGCAAGGGGCGTTCGGCCTTCTCGAGTATGTCCAGTGCACGCGAAACCTGCCGCCGGTTGCCCTTCACGGTAGGCCGATAGCCGCGAATGGCCAGTTCCTTGGCAGGACGGTACTCGCAGATATCCGTCTGGACATCCTTGGGCAGGTCGATCAGCACTGGTCCCGGCCGCCCGGAGCCCGCGATAAAAAACGCTTCGTGCAATACCCGGGGGAGATCGCGGACGTCCTGCACCAGGATGTTGTGCTTGGTACAAGGGCGCGTAATTCCGACGATGTCGGCTTCCTGGAAAGCATCGTTGCCGATCAACGACGTAGGAACCTGTCCGCAAAGAACAACCAGCGGTATCGAGTCCATGTTGGCATCGGCTATACCGGTAACCGTGTTGGTGGCACCCGGTCCAGAGGTGACAACTACGACCCCCGGTTTGCCCGAAAGGCGGGCGTAGCCTTCGGCCATGTGAACGGCGCCCTGTTCATGCCGAACCAGGATATGGTTGAGCGGTGAATCGTAGAGGCTGTCGTAGGTGGGCAGTATGGTGCCCCCGGGGTAGCCAAAAACTGTGTCTACGCCCTCGGCGAGAAGGCATTCAAGGATGATCTGTGCGCCGCTCAGTTGACGGCCGATTGATTCCTTGCTGGTGCTCGGGGCAGACGCTTCGTCGGAGTCCGCATCGCGGGCCTGGCGCGCCTTTTCGGCTGCTGCTGATTCTGTCATATCTCTCTCCGGCTGGTGTAGCCGGCCTCCCGTTGGACCCGCGGGATTGGTTACCCCGGCCCGGCCTATTGGCGCGACCGGGGGAGTTCCCGCTTGCGCCAAGTGTAAAAGATACACGCCCTGCCCTGAATTGACAAGGATCTCACCCCGGCCAACTTTTTTTTGCCGCCCCCGAGGGCTTTCAGGCGCTGGCAAGCCTGGATTCGAGGGCCGTGGTAGACGCAGAAACGCCGGCTACCGAGCCCAACTCCTCCACCAGCCACCCCAGCACCACGCGCCCCTCAACTGCGTCGCCTGGAGGCGAGATAGCCGCCTCGAAGGACTGTCGCAGGCCGTCCTTGTTGATAAAGGTCCCGCCGCTCTCAAAATGAGTAGCGATGGCCAGCAAGCAATCGGCATAGGCCGCTGTTACTGTCTTGTGGCTATCGAGCACCAGCAGCCCGTCGAGGCCCTCGAGCCAGTCGGTCCACTGCGGGCCCGCTGCAGCCGGATCACAGCCTGCGACGATCGCCAGCGAACAATCAAGCGGTGGCCCGTCGGCCGAGCGCATCCCGAGGACCTGCAAGCCCTGCTGGTTGGGAAACCGGTCGGCGCTTATCAGCAACTCATCGTCATCGAAGGCTGGTTTCTCGCAACGAAAGACCAGGCAGCCCTCGCCCCCCAACAGGCCGGCGACCTGCTTGAGCAGCTCGGCTTCTTCCTGGCTGAGTTCCGGCGAGACAATGACAGCTACCGGCCCCGCGTCTTTCAAAAGGCTGGCCGCGTACTGCACCGCGGTTCTTACCGGGCGCGTCAAGAAGCGGCCCTGCTCGCGTTTGAGGTGGGCAGAAAGTCGTTCCCCCCCCTGTAACAACGAGGGCACCCGGCGGCCGTAATCGCACATCCAGTAACCGTTGACCTCGGGATTATTACGCGGTTTCACCCTGAAAATTTCGCTGCCGCGGCTGTGAACCTCGATGCTGCAACCGGTTGCGCAACCGGGGCATATGGTATCGTCGCTCGACAGGTACCAGACTCTCGATTGGAACCTGAACTTCCGGCTCGTGAGAGCTCCCACCGGGCAGATATCGACAACGTTGGTCGCGTAGGGATTGTCCAGCACCGCCCCCTCGGTGAGGCTGAGTAAGGTGTGATCGCCACGTTCGTTGATTGTGAGTTCGTGGGTCCCGGTAACTTCATCAAGAAAACGCACGCAACGGGTACAGAGGATGCACCGTTCCTGGTCCAGCATGACGTCCGGACCGATGGGGGTGGCCTTGGCCTTGAGGACCTTCTCATCGAGATCGACGCGGCTCTCGTAGCCGCCGTACTCCATGTAATATTCCTGAAGCTTGCATTCGCCGGCCTGGTCGCAGATCGGGCAATCGATCGGGTGGTTGATGAGCAGAAACTCCAACACCGAGCGCCCGGCTTCGGCGACGCGGTCATTGTTGGATTCGGCTATCATACCGTCCTGCACCACGGTGTTACACGCTATCTGCAGCTTGGGCAGGGGCTTGTCCTGCTTGTCGGACAGGGCTTTGATTTCGACGAGGCACATCCTGCAGTTACCGGCCACGCTCAGGCCGGGGTGATAACAGTAGTGTGGGATCTCGTGGCCGGCGGCTTCCGCGGCATCGATGAGGTTGCTACCGGCTTCGACCTCGACATCGATTCCGTTGAATGTTACCCGGGGCACCTTGACACCTCAGCCTTCCACTGCCGCCAGGCTGCCCAGGAAATCATCTCGAAACTTGTCCAGGAAGCTGCGCACCGGCATAGCCGCTGCGTCTGAAAGCGCGCAGATGGTTGTGCCCATCATGCCGCCCGCTACCGAGTAGAGAGTCTCGATATCGCCCTCGGTGCCCTCCCCCGACTCAAGACGCAACAGGATAGTCTCAAGCCAGCCGGTCCCCTCCCTGCATGGTGTGCACTGTCCACACGACTCGTGGTGATAAAAATGGGCGATAGTCCTCAACGTGGCCACCATGTCGGTATCTTCGTCCATCACTATAACTCCGGCCGAACCCAGCATCGACCCGGCAGCGGCCACCGAGTCAAAATCCATGGCGAGGTCGACTTCGTCGGCGCTCAGGATCGGCACGGAAGACCCGCCGGGGATAACGGCCTTGAGGGCGCGGCCATTGGCCACACCACCTGCGTGAACTTCGATGAGTTCGCGCAAAGAGGTGCCCATGGGAAGCTCGAAGACCCCGGGCTTGTTGACGTGCCCACTGACGCAGAACAACTTGGGCCCGGGGCTCCTCTCGGGACCGATGCCCTTGAACCAAGCGGGACCCTTTTCCATTACGTGACGTACGCAGGCGAGGGTCTCGACATTGTTTACGATGGTCGGGCAGCCGAACAAGCCCTGCACTGCCGGAAAAGGCGGCTTGATTCTTGGATGCGCGCGCTTGCCTTCCAGTGACTCGATAAGGCCGGTCTCTTCGCCGCAGATGTAGGCTCCAGCCCCCAGGTGCACGACAATGTCCACCGCGTGCTCGGTGGCGAATATTTTCTCGCCGAGAAAACCCTGGGCCCGGGCGGCTTCCACAGCGCGACAGAGAATGTCGTAACCCTTTCGGAACTCTCCGCGGATATAAATAAACGCTTTCTCGCTTCCGATCGCATAGGCCGACAGGATCATGCCCTCTATGAGCTGGTGGGGATCGTTCTCTATCAGCAGGCGATCTTTAAAAGTGCCGGGCTCGCTCTCGTCGGCGTTGCACAGAAGATACACCGGCTTGCCCGTGTCCCGGGCCACGAAGCCCCACTTCATGCCCGTTGGGAAACCAGCGCCGCCCCTGCCCCTCAACCCCGACTCCTTGACGGTATCGATTACATCGCCAGGGCTCATATCCCCCAGCACTCGCCTGGCAGTAGCGTAGCCTCCGTCGGCCACGTAATTCTCTATGTCGCAGAGGTCACTTTCCTGGTCGAGGTAGTGAAGCAGCACTCGTTCGGGGTTCGCGCTCTCTGTCATCGGGCTAGCCTGTGGGCTTCAGCTGGTCGCATCCGAAAACGCGCTGCTCTGTTTCTGTCCCTGGATCTTTCGCTGCAGTGCCATCAGGCCATCAAGAACACTCTCGGGCCGTGGAGGACAGCCGGGGACGTACACGTCAACCGGAATTACGCGATCGATGCCGGGCACGGTCGTATAATTGTCATAGAAACCGCCGGTCGACGCGCAGGCGCCGAAGGCCATTACCCAGCGCGGCTCCGCCATCTGCTCGTACACCCGTTTTAGAATCGGTGCCTGCCGACAGGTAACGGTACCGATGACCATGAGCAGGTCGGCCTGCCTCGGCGTAAAACGGGGAAGCAGCGCACCGAAGCGGTCGATATCGTAGGGAGCCATGGACAGCGACATGTACTCCATGGCGCAGCAGGCGGTAGCGAAGGGGTACGGAAATATCGAGTATTTGCGTGCCCAGCCCAGGGCCGCGTCGAGCGACGTCAGCACTGCAGTTTCAGCGAGCACGGCCTCGTCCCCCCGGGTGCCGGCCAGGGTAGGAAGCCTGTTGTCATCAGTCTGGAGGAGCTTTGCCACGCAAGTGATTGGTAGCGGCTTGAGGGCGAAAAAACAACGTTTGTTGCAATCACGCGCACCGCTCGCTACAAGCCCGGCCCATGCCTGATCTGTTACCTTTTGTTCACCTGCTGGCCTCGTCCATCTTCCTGGGGACCTCGGTTTTCATGGCCTTGCTCCTTCCCTCGGCGGCAACGGGAGCCGCCGACGCGGTGAGACGACGATCGCGCTACGTCGTGTTGCTGAAGATCTACGGCCCACTGTCGATCGGCTCGCTGGGAGTCGTGTTGATCACCGGTGCCTACCAGGTGACCTCCTACAAGCTGAACCTCGGGAGCAACTACTTCGAACTCCTCGGCGCCGCCCTGGCCTGGAAACTGACGATGGCCTTCCTCGTCATCATGCTCGCTACCTGGGTAGCCATCGGCATGGGCCTGCGCATGGTGAGGGCCGAGCAGGGTGGCCTGCCCGTTACTGACCCGGCACTGGACAAGCTGCTGATGAGGATTTCAGTCGGCCTGTGGATGACCATCATCGCGACTGCTTACACCTTGTGGGTAGCCCTGCACATGACGTCCGTACCTCACTGACCTCGGACGGTGAACTTCGCCCTTCTCGACCCGGACTCTCCCCTGCCACGCAGCTGGTGGCTCGAACAAGCGCCCTCTGTTGAGCGGGTAGAGCTCGAGATCGGGGCTGGTTCCTGCGGGTTCCTCCTCGAGGCCGCCCGCCGTAACCCTTCAACGCTGTACGCGGGCTTCGAGATTCGCTCGGGCCTGGTAAAAGCGTTTGAGACGACAGGCAATCGACCGCCCAACGCCCTGCTCTACGGGCTGGACGGGCGCTGGGTTACTTCCTGTATGCTTGCGCCCGAAAGTATCGATATCTTCCACGTTTACTTCCCCGATCCCTGGTGGAAGAAGCGCCACCACAAGCGTCGCTTGTTTACCGGAGATTTCTGCCGCGGGGTCTCGCGAAGCCTCAACGTCGGCGGAGAGCTGAGGCTCGTTACCGACGTGCGAATAATGTACGAGAGCGCCCTCGATGGTTTGCTGGAAGCGGGCTTGAAGCAGCGTCCCGGTGGAAGCCGGTCAGCAATACCTGGAGGAAAAGCCGGCGAGCCGTACTGCTCGGCCTACGAAGCAAAATACCGCAGGCAGGGCCGCGAGCTGCACGAGGCTGTCTTCATTAGTGCCGGTGCTGGCTGAGGGACGACGCGAGCTGGATCAGCCGGTGGCTACTGCTTCAACGTCGGGAGTCAGAAAACGGCGCGCGGCCTCTGCGATGCCGGCGGAATCGAGCATGTGGCGTGCGTAAAGATCGACCTGGGTACCTGATTCACCGTAGCCCAGCACTCCGTGCCTGCGGACGACTACGTCTGGCATCTCCGACAGGGCCTCGACAACGGCGCTTCCGAGACCGCCGATCACGCCGTGATCTTCGACCGTCAATACCCGACTACTGTTCGAAGCGACTTCTCTGAGCAGCTGTTCGTCCAGCGGCTTTATGGTGTGGATGTTGACCACGCCGGCTTCCACGCCGTTGGCAGCGAGCAGTTCCGCGGCTTCGAGGCAATTTGCGACCACTCCGCCGGAAGCCACCAGCACCAGGTCCCTGCCCTCGCGCAACCGTATGCCTTTTCCGAATTCGAAGCTGTAGTCCGAGTCAAAGATATCCGGTAGCGCCTGCCTGCTGAGGCGCAGGTAAGCGGGCCCCACGTAATCGGCCAGGAACTCGGTCGCGCGCTCGGCTTCCACTGCGTCGGCCGGCTGCAACACGACCATGTTGGGCAGCGAACGCATGAGGGCCACGTCTTCGAGCCCCATCTGGCTGTAACCGTCTTCGCCGGTACCCACGCCCGCGTGGGTACCCACGAGACGCACGTTGGCGTTGTTGTAGCCCACCGACATACGAATCTGCTCGAAGCGGCCAGCGAGGAAGCACGCAAAACTGGAAACGAAAGGAATCTTGCCCGTCATCGCGAGCCCGGCTGCAACACCGACCATGTTGCCCTCTGCGATACCCAGCTGGATGAAGCGGGCAGGAAACTGTTCCGAGAACTTCCTGGTGTTGGTCGAACAGGAAAGATCGCCATCGACCACGACCACGTTTTCGTGTGTCGCGCCCAAGCGCGCCAACGCTTCTCCGAAAGCAACCCTGGTAGCTTTTGCCATTTCAGTTATCCTGCGCGGCGCCAACACCGAGTTCGAGCAGCGCTTGCTCGAGCTCATTTTCGTTGGGAGCCTTGCCATGCCAGGCGTGGGTATCTTCCATGAAAGACACGCCCTTGCCCTTGATGGTCTGGGCAATAATCACGGTGGGTTTTTCGTCGTTAGCCCTGGCACTGTCGTAAGCTGCAAGCAACGAATCTATGTCGTTTCCATCCACGTCGACCACGTGCCAACCGAAAGCCTCCCACTTATCCGCCAGCGGCTCGAGGTCCATGATGTTAGAAACCCGGCCGTCGAGTTGGACCTTGTTGTAGTCAACTATACCCGTGAGCTTGGCCAGCCCGAATTTTCCAGCAGACATAGCCGCTTCCCAGACCTGGCCCGCTTGTATTTCACCGTCACCCATCAGGCAGTACGTACGATAGCTGTTTTCATTGTCGAGTTTTTCGCCCAGCGCCATACCGACCGAAACCGACAACCCCTGCCCGAGTGACCCGGTCGCTGCCTCTATCCAGGGCAGGCGCACGTGGTCAGGATGCCCCTGCAGGCGGCTGTCGATGCTGCGCAGGGTCGAGAGTTCTTCTTCCTCTATGCAACCGGCCCGGCACAGTGCCGCGTAGAGCACCGGCACAGCGTGCCCCTTGGACAGGATGAAGCGGTCGCGCCCCGGCCAGGACGGTTCCTGGGCGCGAAAGGCCAGCTCTTTGAAATAAAGGGTGGCCAGTATCTCTGCCGCCGAAAGAGAGCCGCCCGGGTGTCCGGAAACGGCGGTGGCTATCATTTTCAGGCTATCCGCACGCAGTTCCTGCGCGAGACCTGACAGTTCTGCTGTAGACAACACGACCACGGAGGTTGCCCCTGAAATGCCGGGGTGTCAACAGCCACGGCGCCTTACGCAAGGCTCAGGTGGCCTGCTGCCAGTGGCTGGGATTCCAGGCCCTGCCCTCGTCCACTACCACGTTCACGAACTTGACCTCCGGCCCCCTGAAGCCTTTGCCTATTGAACTGACAGCACAATTATCCACACGGATACGCCTGAATTCCTCGAGGGCGAGACCCAGGTAGTGGCAGAGCGTAGAACGAAGAATGTCTCCGTGCGAAACGACCAGGGACTTACTCCCGGGCGGCAATTCTTCAACAACGGCAAGTGCCCGCAGCTGCACCTGCTCTATGGTTTCGCCGCCAGGAGTCGGACGACGGATCGGGTCTTCGAGAAAGGCCGCGTAATCGGGATCTTCGCGGATCTGCTCAAATGTCATCCCCTGCCAGCGGCCGAACTGCACCTCGCCGAGGCGGGCGTCGGTGACAACCCGTGCGCCGCTCTCTTCGGCCACTATGTCGGCGGTTTGTACGGCGCGCAGAAGCGGACTCGAGATGATGGATTCTACGCCCAATCGTGCCAACGCCCGGGCCGCGACGCGAGCCTGCTCAACACCGTTGGCGTTGAGCGGTATGGCGGCCTGCCCCATTATCCGCCGCTGGATATTCCAGTCAGTCTCGCCGTGCCGCATGAGCAGCACCGAAGCGTGCTCAGCAGCTTCAGGCGGCATCAGCGCTGCTGTCGGCCTCGCCTCCACCCGCCAGGCTGCAGAACTCCTCGTAGTCGATGAGCTCGCTTATCGTAGGATTGTCGCCGCACATCGGGCAGGCCGGGTCACGGCGCAGCTTCATGAGGCGGATCTCCATGCCCAGTGTTTCTATGTGCGCGAGCCTGCCGATGAGGGGCTTGCCGGCACCCAGGATCAATTTCATGGCCTCCAGCGCCTGTATGCATCCGACCAGTCCCGGCAACACGCCCAGTACTCCTGCTTCCTGGCAACTGGGAGCCATGCCCGGCGGCGGCGGCTCCGGAAACAGGCAGCGGTAGCAGGGCCCTTCGCCGGGATGAAAAACGGTTGCCTGCCCCTCGAACTGGAAGATACTGCCGTGCACGTTGGGCGTGCCGGTCATCACGCAGGCATCATTGACCAGGTAACGGGTAGGAAAATTATCGCAGCCATCGACCACGAGATCGTAATCCTTGAGGATATCCATGATGTTGCTCGAGTCGAGCCTCGTGCGATGCTGCACCACGTTGATATCGGGGTTCAACCCGGTGAGCGTGATAGCCGCCGACTCGGTCTTGGCCATGCCCACCCTGTCGTTGGCGTGCAGTATCTGTCGTTGCAGGTTGGACATGTCGACGACATCATCATCGACTATGCCTATGGTGCCTACGCCAGCAGCAGCGAGGTAATAAGCCGCCGGCGAGCCGAGACCACCCGCTCCCAGGCAAAGCACCCTGGCCTTGAGCAGCTTGGCCTGCCCTTCCTCGCCGACCTCGGGCAGGAGAAAGGTACGT
>JACNKC010000001.1 GCA_014382245.1 Pseudomonadota bacterium
GAGGCGTTCCGGTTCTCCCGGGGCGGGGGGGACCTGGCGGGGAGGGGGCGGCACAAAGGTCGCTGCGCGCAAGGGGCAGCCGGCAGGGCCGATCCAGTTCTGGGTCGTCCTCAGTTCCCCGGGTCGCAGATGGCTGCCGCGCGTACCCTGCAGGAGCTCGGTGTGGATCTCGCGGAAGAGCCGGATAGAAACGGGCAGTTCCGCCAAGTTGGCCAAGCCGTGGTTCATCGCCCGGACATAGTTGATTACCTCGTTCACATCGGAAGGCGAGTTCGGGTTATTCAGGCTTGCCTCCGCAGCCAGCAGGTTCTGCAGTGAACTCTGTGTGCCCTCGATCTGGCTGGAGAGGACGGCCTCCTTGCGGACATACATGAAGACGAAGAGATCGGGGTTCGGCAGGGTGAGCACTGCGCCGTCGAGGCGGCCGAGGGCGTGATCCGTTTCTGAGAGAAGCTGGCGCAAGGTCCCGCCCAGATCCACCCGGGGATCCGGCGGCAGGGGTGCCGGATGGAACGCACGGTATCCCTCAGGCAGGGAGCGGTAGCTCCCTGCGCGAGTCTCCTTGTTACCGGCTGCGTTTATGATGGGGCCAATCTCCTTGTCTTGCTAAGCGCTGTGTTTATTATAGAGCCCATTCCGCGCCATAGTCAACGGCCCTTCCTGGCGAACAAGGCCAATTTGCGGGATGCCGAGCGCGCCTGGCTGGTGTTCGCTGTGTACAAACGGCCAACCCCCAAACAGCCAACCCGGCGATCTCTCTGCCGAAAGCCGTTAGGCCCCCGCCCCGGCCAGTGGTCTACCGGGGTCTATTCGGGCAGGCTGCGATTTTTCCACAGCTTGTCGAGGGCTTCCCTGTTGCGCTTGCGATCGCTCGTGGCGCCCTGCTCGAGCTTGCCGACAAAAAAGTATAGTTCGGCCACAAGTTGCCGCCCCATCTTTTCGTTCAAGCGATCACGCAGCTGCTTTTTGAGAAGGTCGAGCTCCTGCAGCCACGAAGAGTTACGCACAGCCACGATCAATCGGTCGCCGTCCAGCCGGGTGGGTTGCGCGTTGCGCGCGATGGCCGGACCTACAACTTCGTCCCAGGCATCCCAGGCCCGGTAGTCGTCGAGCTTGCGCTCAAGCCCCATGCGCTTGAGCGTCGTCGGAAACAGTTTGCCCAGTTTCTGGGGCTTGTCGGCTTCCTGGCTCACCGGAGCGGATTCGTAGCGCCGGGCCAATGCTTTGTCCAACCTTTTTAATGACAGCCCTTGCATCAATACGGGTTTTTGTGTTTTATTCGCCCCCGATCGCGCATGACTGGGGGCCGAGGCAGAAGTTGCTTTTTTTCCTCCAATACCACAAGATGTAGTGGTACTGTGATCGGACGCCTACCAGATAAGGTAGGCGTTATTCAGCGACAGATTGGCGTTTTATCAGTGAGTTCGGGTAGTTCCCCGGCGGTAAGGAGCGGAGGCGGAAATGGAAAAGAAGTCGGGGATGGTGGTACAGGCCACCGAGATACTGGAGGCGGAGGCCCTGGAGGATACAGGCCAGGCTACGACCGGATTGTCTTTCAGCAGGCGGCTGTCGAGTGAGGGTGTTGATCCCTGGTCGACCGTAGAGTGGGAATACCGCGACGCGCTCATACAGGGCGAGGGCGGCAAGGCGGTTTTTGAGCAGAAGGGGGTGGAGTTTCCCGCCACCTGGTCACAACTGGCCACCAACGTGGTCACTTCCAAGTATTTTCGCGGTGCGCTCGGTACCGACGCCCGCGAGACCAGTGTCCGCCAGCTCATCGGCCGGGTCGTCAAGACCATCACCGGCTGGGGCGAGCGCCAGGGCTACTTTGTCGATGATGAAAGCCGCGACATTTTTCGCGACGAGCTCACCCATATTCTCCTGGGCCAGCAGGCCTGCTTCAACAGCCCGGTGTGGTTCAACGTCGGGGTGGAAGAGCATCCCCAGTGCTCGGCCTGTTTCATCCTGTCGGTCGACGACACCATGGACTCGATCCTGCAGTGGTACCGCGACGAAGGCGTCATCTTCAAGGGAGGCTCGGGCTCGGGCGTCAACCTGTCGCGCCTGCGTTCTTCGAAGGAAACGCTGTCGGGAGGCGGCACGGCCTCGGGGCCGGTGTCTTTCATGAAGGCCGCCGACGCGTCGGCCGGCGTGATCAAGTCGGGGGGCAAGACCCGCCGCGCGGCCAAGATGGTAGTGCTCGACGTCGATCATCCCGACATCAACGAGTTTGTCGACTGCAAGGCCGGCGAAGAAAAGAAGGCCTGGACGCTCATTGACGCCGGCTACGACGGCTCGATCGACGGCGACGCCTACGCGTCGGTCTTTTTCCAGAATGCCAACAACTCGGTGCGCGTGAGCGACGAGTTCATGCGGGCGGTGGTCAACGACAAGGAGTGGATAACCCGCAACGTCAAGGATGGCGAAGTCTGCGAGACCATGCGCGCTCGCGAGCTGATGGGCCGCATCGCCGAGGCCACGCCTTGCTGTGGCGAGCCGGGCATGCCGGTCGAGACCACGCGCAACGACGGGCACCACCCCCCCAAC
>JACNKC010000071.1 GCA_014382245.1 Pseudomonadota bacterium
GGCCGGGGCCCTCACCGCGTCGGCCATGCACCGGGTCTCGCGGTGGGCCGCGGGGGTAAGCGATGAACTACCGCACGCGAACAACAAATCGCGCACGGTAACTACGACGCCACGGTCAGACACCGTCGCCGAGAGGTCGCGTGCCCTGAGCCTGGCCCGAAGGCGACGATTGCGCCCCAGCTCGCGCTGCTGGGCTGCCAGGCGGCGCTGGATTCGCTGGCCCCGCTGCCGGTCCTGTTGCTGTTGGTCTCCCGCCGCAGCGCCCGCCAAGCCACCCAGTGCGGCACCTATGGCAGCACCCTCGGCCGCGTCACCGCTCTGGTTGCCGATAATAGCGCCGGCGCCGGCGCCGATCAGCGCCCCGGTGGCGGTAGACTTTTCGCGCTGGGTGGCTGGCCCCGACGCGCAGGAAGCCAACAGGAGGGCGACGACGGAAAGAACCGCAAGCAAGCGCAGCCTCGATGGCCGAGACCTTTTTACCTGGTCTGATCTCATCGCCCCTCCAGCTCTTCTATCTGGCGTTTCTGGTTTTCGATTTCGCGCTCCTGCTCGTCCAGCTTGCGCTCAAGCTCGTCGAGATCCTGCTCCTGGCTCTGGTGATGATCGCCAGCCCTGGCCCCGCTCAGCGCCCCGAGCGCAGCCCCGATAGCCGCACCCTCGGCGGCGTTGCCACCCTGGTTTCCAATGATGGCACCGGCCCCCGCTCCCAGCAGCGCCCCGGTGACGGTAGCTTTTTCTCGCTGGGTAAGAGGGCCCGACGCGCAGGCGGCGACAAAGGCCAGCGCTAATGAAAAGGCTGCAAACTTCCTGGTGTACATATTTTCCTCCAATGGGGGCAAGAGGGCGACATCCTCGCCGAGCACCCTGTGCACATGGTTCCAGCCGAAGCCCGGATCGTCAACAGCCCTTCTCCCCGGAGTGACGCCGGAGGCCGGGCGCGCCAGTAGATCAGGCAGCCGGTTCGCGCCAGGTACACCACAGCAGCACCACCACGCCCACGCTGATGGCACTGTCGGCCACGTTGAAGGCCGGCCAGTGCCACGCGCCCAGGTAGAAGTCTGCAAAATCGAGCACCGCGCCGTGCGTGACCCTGTCCCAGAGATTTCCCAGCGCGCCACCCATGATGGCAGCCAGCGAGGCCCTGTAGGCCCTGCGCTCCACGGGCACCTTGGAAACCAGCCAGCCCATGCCGAGCACGGCCCCCGCGGCCACTACCGACAGCAGAACGCTGCGCCAGGTCCAGCCGTCGTGGGCCAGCAAACCGAAAGCAGCGCCGGTGTTACGAACGTGGACAAGCGAGAAGAAACCGGGGATGACTTCGACGTAGCCGCCGCGCGGAAGATACTCGAGCAGCAGCATCTTGGTCAGCCGGTCGAGCAGCAGGACGGTGGCGGCCAACAGGCCGACGGCGCGAGCAGTCACCCGATCGAGGCGACCACGTCGCCGCAACGACCACACAACAGCTTCGTGTCGTCGCCTTCGTCTACCAGCTCATCATAGTTCCAGCAGCGGGCACACTTGCCACCGCGCGCCGCGGCCACTTCCACCCGGGTGTCGTCTCCGTCCGAACGGGTCAACTCAAGTTGCGATACGATAATCACCGCGGCGAGGGTTTCTTCGCCCACCTGCTCGAGCAACTCGAAGTCAGCGGACGGCACCGCCAGCACCACGCTCGCGTCGAGCGAGTGGCCGATATCGCCGGCCTGGCGTTTCTCTTCCAGCGCGCGCGTCACGGCTGCCCGCGCCGTCCAGGTGGCCTGCCAGCGCGTGAGCAGCGGCTCGTTGTTCCAGCTCTCGTCGGGCGCGGGGAAATCCTGCATGAAAACGCTCGCCGCGTCATCGTTGCCCGGGATCTGCCCCCATATCTCTTCGGCGGTAAACGACAACACCGGCGCCACCAGCACGGTAAGGGTTTCGAGCACGGTGCGCATGGCGGTCTGCGCGCTGCGCCGCTCACGCGAATCGCGTCCCCCGCAGTAGAGCCGGTCCTTGACGATGTCGAAGTACTGGGAGCTCAGTTCGACGCTGCAGAAATTGTTGAGCTCGCGGTAGACGACGTGAAATTCACAGGCCTCGTAAGCCCGCCGGCAGCGGCCGACGAAACCGTGCAGCGCCGCCAGCACCCAGCGGTCGAGATCGTCCATGTCGTCCCAGGCGACGGCGTCGACCACGGGGTCAAAATCGTGCAGGTTCCCCAGCAGGTTGCGCGCCGTGTTGCGTATCCTGCGGTAAGAGTCGGAAACCCGCTTGAGGATTTCATCCGACAGGCTCACGTCGTCGCGGTAGTCCTCCGACGAGACCCACAAGCGCATGATGTCAGCGCCGTACTGCTTGAGTACCTTGGCCGGTTCGACCACGTTGCCCAATGACTTGGACTGCTTGCGACCTTTTCCGTCGAGCAGGAAGCCGTGCGTCAACACCGCGCGGTAAGGCGCGCGGTCGCGCGTGGCCACGCTGGTGAGCAAGGAAGAATGGAACCAGCCCCGGTGCTGGTCGCTTCCCTCGAGGTAAAGGTCCGAAACGGTCCCCTCGCCGTGGTCGCGCTCCATCACCGAGGAGAAGCTCGATCCCGAATCAAACCATACGTCGAGGATGTCGTTGTCGCGCTCAAAGTTCGTGCCCGAACAGGACGGGCAGGCGAAGCCCGCGGGGAGCAGGTCTTCGGTGTCCCGCGTAAACCAAGCGTCGGAGCCCTCCTGCTCGAAAATATCGGCCACGTGCCTGACGACATCGCCGTTACAGGTGGCCTGCCCGCAATCGCTGCAGTGCAGGGCGGGAACCGGTACGCCCCAGGCCCGTTGTCGCGACAGGCACCAGTCGGGTCGGCCGGCTATCATGCCGTGTATGCGATCCCGTCCCCACGACGGTATCCACTTCACCTCGTCCACGCAGTCGAGAGCGCGCTCGCGAATGTTGTCCATCGACACGAACCACTGGTCGGTGGCCCTGAATATTATCGGTCGCCGGCAGCGCCAGCAGTGCGGATAGCTGTGCTGTATGGTTTCTTCGGCCAGCAGGGCACCGGTAGCCTGCAGGGTCTCGACCACCGTGTCATCGGCGCTGAACACGTGCTTGCCCTCCAGCTCGGGTAACTCGGAGGTAAAACAACCGGTAGCGTCTACCGGCGCGTAGACCTCCAGCCCATAACGACGTCCTACCACGTAGTCGTCGTGGCCGTGTCCGGGGGCGGTGTGCACGCAGCCGGTTCCAGCCTCCAGGGTCACGTGGTCACCGAGCACGAGCAGCGAATCCCGGTCCAGCCAGGGATGGCGAGCCGTCATGCCCTCCAGCTCGCGGCCGGCGATGGTGGCGCGCGTGGCACCCAGGCCCAACACCTCGCGCAACTGCTCGAGCATGCCCTCGGCCACCAGCAGGGGGCCGCCGGGCGCGTCTACGACGACGTAATCAAAACCGGGGTTCAAGCAGATGGCGAGGTTGGCGGGCAAGGTCCACGGCGTGGTGGTCCAGATGGCAACGCCCAGCCCCTCTTCGACCAGCGCCTGCAAATCACCGGTCGCACCGGCAAACGCAAAGCGGACGTAAACCGATCTCGAACTGTGATCCGAATACTCGACCTCGGCCTCGGCCAGGGCAGTGCGGCAGGACGAGCACCAGTGGACCGGACGCCTGCCGTGATACAGCGCACCCGAGTCAGCCAGGCGCGCAAGCTCGCGCAGTTCGTCAGCCTCGTAGGCCTTGTCCAGTGTAAGGTACGGATTGTCCCAGTCGGCCTGTATGCCCAGGCGCTTGAAGTCTTCGCGTTGGCGGTCAACGCAGTCCAGGGCGTAATCCCTGCACAGCTGCCGTACTTCAACGCGGCTGGTCTCTGCTCTCTTCTTGCGGCCGAGTTTTTTCTCGACCTCCAGCTCTATGGGCAATCCGTGGCAGTCCCAGCCGGGACGAAACGAGACCCGGAAGCCGGCAAAGTGCCGGTACTTGACCACGATATCCTTGAGAACCTTGTTCAGAACATGGCCCGCGTGGATGTCGCCGTTGGCATAAGGCGGACCGTCATGAAACAGGAAGGGCTTGGCGCCCTCCCGCAGCTGCCCCATCTGCTGCCAGAGCCCCTCCTCCTGCCAACGCTCGAGCAACTCGGGCTCCCGCTGTGGCAACTTGGCACGCATGGGAAACGAAGTGCTCGGGAGGTTGAGTGTGTCCTTGTAGTCCATCGCCTGTAGCCGCAGGAGGGCCGAAAGAGCAGCGATATCAACTTAACGGCAGGCTGGCAACTCGGTCGTATCCGTGGCAGGGTGTTCTCCCGTGGCAAAGAGAATGCAATTGGACTTCAACGTTGCCGGCCCGTCGACCGTTGACGAGAACGGTCAGCCCAGGCCCTGCGTTATGGGAACGGAATGGGTCAACACGGACACCCTGGCCACGCTCGACAAGATAGGCATCGCTCCCACCGACCCCTGGGGTAAACCGCTACCGGTCAGCGACAGCCGATCAAGCGACACAACAGCCCCTGCTGGAGCCGCCGACCAAACCGCCCAGCCTGATACTGAAGGCTGAGCGCCGGCGGTCTATCGAAAAGATCTCTCAGCCAAGCTCTGCGGCCGTTAACTGGCGGGTGACCGGCCTGCGACTGCCGCTGCGATCGCGGCCCCGACCAAGAATATGCTCCCTGCACATGCCCATGCGGGCGCAACACATCTCGCTGTTAAGGTCGTTGTTGAAGGTACGCTGCTGGCCGTCTTCGAAGAGAATCCGCACAAGGCAGGTGCCGCCGATTATCGTTGAGGTCATGACCTCGACGACTACGCCGTTGCCCCAATCCTCCCGGTAGTCCTGCCAGACGCGGTCACCGAGGCGAAGAAATTGCCTTATACCCCTCATCGAAAAATTCCATGCCTGACTCGAACACTACAACGGGTAGCAGCCGGTTAGCAAGACTTTTATACAAACAATTACTGGCAATTTTCGTGCCCACGGCGGCGGCCCGGGACCAAGCCCCAAGACAACGGCCGGGACCTACAAGTAGTAGCTGGATTACGCGGCGCACGGCCGCGTTCTAGAACCCTCAACCCCCGTCGGGGGCTACCTCCACGCGGCCCCCGTCTACGAGCACCGGCACTATGCGCTCACCGCCGCTCAGCTTGAGCAACTCGGGCACGCGCTCGGGTTGATCGACTACATTTATCTCCGAAAACGGCTTTCCCTCGGCCTGCAGGCTATCGCGCAGGGCCGAGCAGTACGGACACCCGGTCTTTACATAAAGCGTTACTGCCACGGTAGTGATTACCTCCTGTGATCCTGCTCGGACGGCTCCCGGCCGGCAGGGGGATCATCGTCGGCGAGGGGTTGCAGGTAGCCGAGCTCCTCGAGTGCGAGTCGCTGCTGCCTGTCCAGGCCCGTCGCGCCGCGGTTGTGCTCCTGCATGAAGCTGCCGACAAAATCCCTGTCCGACGGACGATAGCGCCTCGCTACAGCGAACGACAGCGTGGCCGCGCGCGAGCGGGTGACGAAGCCGCTCAGTTTTTCGGCGGTGCCCACTGGAGCACTGGCGGCCGGCAAGCCGTCGCGGCTGTCAGCATGGGCGGCATCGAACCAACGCCACCCGCAAAGCCCGGGGTCACCGCCGGGGCAGTCCGAGGCCAGCAGTGTGCCCTGGCGGGTGTGGGCTGCCCACTTGCTGGTTCTCCCTGTCCGGGTAGAAAACACGGCGCGGGAGCTTTGCGGGTCGCCCTCGAGCAGGCCCCGCAAGCTGCTGCCGTGCAAGCCGGGTGGTGGCGACACCCCGGCGTAGTCGAGCAGGGTGGGGAGCAGGTCTACCAATGATACCGCTGCCGTCACCCGCGCGGGCGCCGCTGCGAGCGACCCGGCGGGCAGCTTGATAAGCAACGGCACCCTGGTCGACTCCTCGTGCAGTGTCGCCCCGTGCCTGAACCAGGACCCGTGCTCGCCGAATGCCTCGCCGTGATCGGCCGTGACCACTATCAACGCCCGGTCGTAGAGAATCAGTCTGCCGCAGCCTCCCAAGCAAGCGCCCCAGCCCGGCATCGGCATAACTTATCTCGGCGTCGTAAGCGTCGATGTAATCACGCAGGCGTGGCCGTTGGTCGAGCCGTTGGTATTCGGGTACCAGCGAGGGCTCGAACAGCCCGGAGGCAGCCGCCGCCGGGCCGGGTGCAAAGCTGCGCGGCTCGGGCGCGGCGTAGGGCCCGTGCGGATCGATGAGATGCAGAAAGAGAAAGCCGGGTTGCCACCCACCGTCGAGCTCGCGGGCGACGCTGGCCACGGTATCGGCCGCGATGCGCTGGTAGTTCTCACGGTTGCGTTCGCGCACCGGCAGCAGGTCATCCCAGGCATCAAAGCCCTGGTCAAGACCCGAGAGTTGGCCGACCAGCACCGTGCTGCTCACGAATCCGCGGCTGCTGTAACCAGCCCCCGCAAGTAATTCGGCCAGGGTAAGATTTTCGCCGGCCAGCTCCTGCCCCAGTTGCCTCAGCCCGTGGCCGTGCGGATATTTTCCGGTAAACAACGACGCGTAGGCCGGGCTGGTACGGGGGCAGGGGGTAAACGCACGTTCAAAAACAACCGCGTCCTCGGCCAGCCGGGTGAGCGCGGGAGCGGTGTCTCTCGGATAACCGTATATCGACAGGTGGTCGGCCCGCAACGCGTCTACGGTCAGCAACAGTATCGGTACGCGCGGCATGGATGTAACGGTAGTGGGCACAACGGGGGAAGACGGACGGCAGGCGGAAATGCTGAGCAACAGCAGCGTCGCGACAAGCACGCTGCTGGCCGTCATTGTCCGTGACGATGGGCAGCGCAGGTACTCAGCCAAGGAAGATCGACTTGCGCTGGCCCAGCTTACGGCGAATGAGCACCTGCACGGTGCGCCGAAGCCTTTGCGACATGGCGTCAAAATCAGTGCTGCCTTCACCGCGAAAACGATTCTCACGGTAGAGATAAATCCGCCTGCCGAACACCAGGGTCCAACGCGTTGGCAGGGGTAACAATCCACCCAGGCCGAGCAGTGGAAACAGCGGGGTGATGGGCATGTAGGGCGCGCCGAGCAAGCGGCCCAACCTCCTGCTGCGACCAATGACGGGATAGGTTTCCTCCGCCCCGATGACGGCAAAGGGAATGATGGGCACGCGGTGGCGCAGGCTCAGCCTGGCGGCCGAAGTGGCAAAGCGACGCAGCTTGTAACGCTCGTCGAAAAGCTTGGCGACACCGTTTACGCCCTCGGGAAATATAAGTGGCATTTCGCCACGGCCGAGAAGATCGTCGGCAACCGCGTAGCGGGCCGGCGCCCCGCCCATCTTGCGGTAAGCATCCGCCACCGGCCCCATGCCCTCTACAAAGGCGTCAAAGAGCGGCCGGGCCACTCGGCCGGGCTTCCAGACATTGGACAGCGCGTAACAGACCATGGTTGCGTCCAGGGGCAACGCACCCGAGTGGTTACCCACGAGTATGGCGCCGCCCTCCTCGGGCAGGTTTTCGAGCCCCTGCAGATCGACCCGCCAGTAGTTGTCAAAAAGAAACTTGAACAGCGGTTCCGAGCGGGAACGGAAGGCAAGGTCAAGACCATAATCATCAGCCGAGCCCGCCTCGATAGCCTCGCTTACTCGCGGTGCGGTGGCCTCAGCCAGGCGCTGGCGCCCCTCCTCGTCAAGGGCAAAACTTTTGCGTGGGGAAGCTCCCTGACTGGCAAGCGGTACGCTGTGGACCGCGTCGGGAAAAGAGTCCAGGGCCATCTCCAGACGTAACCTATCAGGCTACGGCGCGTCTGCCAATGGTTTTCGCACAACACCGCCCTCTCCAGAAGGGCCAGGCGTCCCCGCTCGCCTGGCCCCTGTCGGACGCCTTCCCCTCAGAATACCGAGAGGCGGTTGACCGGAGGGCCGGCAGCCCTGTCAGTGGTCGCCCGCCTGAGCGCGCGCAGCCCCTCACCCACGATGCCCAGGGCCAGCAGCAGCAGGAGCAGGCCAACCGCGAACAACAGGTGCTGGCCGGCGTCATAGAAACGACCGAGATTGTTCACCATCGCCACCACGGTCGTAATCGTCATGAAGACGGCGGGCACGGCGGCGACCAGCGCATTGCGGCCTCGCTGGTACAGGTACAACGACACGAGGATGAGCGTCAGGCTGGCGAGCAACTGGTTGGTAGTACCGAACAGGCCCCAGAGGGTGAGCCCCATGGGCTTGCCATCGACCTGGTAGAAGGCAAAGAAGCCTATCACCAGCACCGCCAGCGCCGAGGTCACAAAACGATTCTCGCTCTTCACGCCCAGGCCCTGCCCCATCTCGGCAATGTTGTACCTGAGCAGGCGCGTAGCCGAGTCGAGGGTAGTGAGCGCAAACGACACCACCACTACCGATATCAACGCGGTAGACAACTCGGAGGGCAGCCCGAGGGTCGAAACAAAACGCGCTCCGCCCTCTATGAACACGCCCAGCTTACCGCCGAGGGTATTGGCCGCCCCCCAGCTCGAGTAGTGTTCGTGCCAGGATCCCGCAGAGCTGAAGCCGGCCGTGCAGGCCAGCACCGCCATCAGGCCCAGCAGCGACTCGCCCATCATGCCGCCGTAGCCGATAGCCCGCGCGTCGGTTTCACGGTCGAGCTGCTTGGCGGTCGTTCCCGACGCCACCAGTCCGTGAAAGCCGGACACCGCCCCACAGGCGATGACCACGAACACGAAAGGAAACATCGGCGGCGCCCCCTCGGGATTGAGCACCACCGCGGGCGAAGAAAACTCGGGCGCGAGGATAAAAAAACCGCCGTACATAAGACCCATGCCGAGATACAGCAGCAGCGAGTTGATAAAATCCCTCGGCTGCAGCAGCAGCCAGACCGGCAGCACCGAGGCCCCGAAAGCGTACGCCAGCAGCAGTGCTCCCCAGCCACCGCGGCTGTCCCACTGCGGCGACATCCAATCGTTGGTGGCCGCCAGGAACACGGCCAGCAAGGTGATCCCGAATGCTGCCGTGGCGAGCCGGGTCATCGACACACCCCGCTTGTACGAAGCCACGCCCGTTACCACGGCCAGTGCCATGATAACAGCCGACGGCATCCCGGCCTGGGGGTAAGCCCCGGGCATGAACAGGTCGCAGAGAATCGACACGAACACACCCATGGCCAGTGCCACGCCAAAAAAGATGACGACATGGAACATCGTCTTGGCCCGCGCTCCGATGATGCCCTCGGTAATGGCCCCCACCGACAAGCCCCGCGCCCGCACCGACAACACGAGAGCGCTCATATCATGCACGCAACCTATGAACAGCGAGCCCCCTACTACCCAGATCATGGCCGGCAGCCATCCCCAGATCACGGCGATGGCCGGACCGAGCATCGGCGACAAGCCGGTTATTGAAGCAAAATGATGGCCGAAGAGAACGCCGCGCGGCGCGGGTACGTAGTCTATCTCGTCACGCAGTTGGTGGGCCGGGGTCTCAACATCTGCGCGCAGCGAGAAGATGCGCGAGGAGAGATAGCCCGCGTAGAAACGATAGGTCGCGGCGTAACACGCCAGACAGACAAGAGCTGCCAGTACCGCCAACGACCCTCCCCCCGGTCAGTCGGTCCGTGCGCTGGAGCCGGACCCCGCCGATCTCCGTCGCCGCTGGCGGCCACTGCCACCCGGCGCCCTGCCTGAACCACCGCCACGGCCACCACCCCGGCCGCCACCCGGTCCGCCCCTGGCACCACCGGGACCGCCGCGCTTGACGCGCCTGGGAGTCCATCTCTTGGGCTTCGCCAGCAACTCGTCGGCCGGAAATTCAAAGGGCAGGCTGTAGCCGACGAACTCCTCGATGGCCTCGTAGGAATACACGTAGCGCTCGCAGGCCAGCGAAATCGCCTTGCCCGAAGCCCCGGCACGGGCTGTTCGGCCTATGCGGTGGACGTAGTCCTCGGGGTCCTGCGGCAGGTCGTAGTTAAAAACGTGGCTCACTTCTTCAATGTGCAGCCCCCGCGAGGCCACATCTGTGGCTACGAGCAGGCTGATCGAGCCATCCTTGAAACCGTTGAGCAGCTTCAGCCGCTTGCGCTGATCCACGTCTCCGGCCAAGGCCCCGGCGTTGAAACCTTCGAGATTGAGCCTCTCGGCCAGCTGGGTCGCCATTATCCTCGTGTTTACAAACAACAGCGCACGATCGGGCTTTTCGCGACGCAGCAGTCCCAGCAACAGCGAAAACTTCTCGTCCATGCCCACGTGGTAAACGGTCTGCTCAATGTTGTCGGCGGTCACCTGCTCGGGCGACACTTCCACCTGCGTAGGTTCGCTCAAATGCTCGTAGCCGAGTTCGACCACCCTCTGCGATAAGGTCGCGGAGTAGAGAAACGACACGCGGCGATCAGGCGGCGGCATGTTGCGCAGCATGTAACGGATATCGTCAATAAACCCCATGTCGAACATGCGATCGGCCTCGTCGATGACGAGGACCTCGAGGTGATCGAGCGTGAAGGCTCTCTGCTTGTAGTAGTCGATCAAGCGCCCGGGCGTACCTACGAGCACGTCTATACCCGACTTTACGTGGTTGAGCTGCTTCTCGTAATCCACGCCGCCGTAAACAGCGGCTATCTCCATGTCACAGTATCGGCCCAGCAACAGGGCTTCGTCACGTATCTGCACAGCGAGCTCGCGCGTAGGAGCAACGATGAGGCAGCGCGGAGCGGATCCCTCTCCCTCGGGCCTGCGCGCCTCCCGGCGCAGCAACAGGCTGAACATGGCGATAAGAAAAGCTGCGGTTTTACCCGTGCCCGTCTGGGCCTGTCCGGCCACGTCCTTTCCTTGCAAGGCAAGCGGGAGCGACTGCTCCTGTATAGGGGTGCAGTGGGTGAAACCCGCCGACGCAATACCGCGTCTTACCTGTTCGGGAAGGTCAAGTTCAGCAAACTCTATGGTGATTCCTCCTGGCGGCCCCGGACGGGGCGAGGCTCAGATACCGGTCTTCGCAGGTGTACCTTCGCCTGTCTGCTGGAGCAACCGGATAAAATCGGCCGCCCCTATAAAACCCGCTCGTCGCGTGACTTCCTCGCCCGACGAATCAAAAAATATCGTTGTCGGGGCGCTCTGAACTTTGAAGGACTTCATTACCCTGTCCACAAAATCATTGATGGCGGTCATGTCCACGCTCAACAGATCGATGCCCTCTGACGCCCTTACGACCCCTTCATCACTGAAAGTCTGTTCTTTCATTTCCTGGCAGGGCAGGCACCAGTCGGCGGTGAACTCCATCACCAGGGGGCGTCCGTTGCGGCGATTGGCGTCATAAGCTTCGGCCGAAAATTCCTGCCAGGCCAGGCCGGTCGCCTGCGGCACAGGCGCCGCAACCGAGGCGGTAGCCACCAGCAGCAGGGCCGCGCCAGCGGTGCGAGCCAGCGAGCCCGCAGAGATCGACAGCGGCCCCGGGCGGTCGACAAGGCCGATGTACAACGCGGCCAGGAACACGAAGGCCGGCACGAGCGAAGTCGACAGGGGCTCAGGCAGCACGGGTGCCGCCAGCCTGCAGGCCACCACCAGCAACGCACAGCCGAACAAGTGCTCCATCCAGGCGGGGACAGTGTCCGCGTCAGCTCCCGAGCGGGCCAGCGTCACCAGCGCAAGCGAGGGCAGCAAGGCCACCACGGCCGCCGACGCCGCCAGTACCCACGGTTGAGAAGCGCCTGTTTTCGAAATCACCACCGTCACCAGGGCAACCAGCGGTGCTCCGAGCAGGCCGGCTGCCATACCCGCGAGAAACAGCCACGCAACAGCCGAGCCCGGCACCGACCGCGGCGACCGCACCGCCAGGCCCAGCGAGCACAAGGCCACGGCCAGCATCGCCAGCGCTGCCCGGTAGACCACCGCGTTGCCGGCCAGTGGGCCCGATTCGAGCGAAGCGGCCACGCCCACCAGCGAGGCAAGTACCAGTGAACTACCTGCCGCGTATGCCAGCAGGCCCACCGACGCCCGCAGCAAGCCCGAGCTCGAGACCTGGTCGAGTGCCCTCGCCGACGATCCCAGCAAGGGGCCGACGCAGGGCACGAGGTTGATCGCCAGCCCCACCAGCAGCAGGCCGAGCAGAAGAGCCTTGCTTCCATCCCGCGACAGCCCGCCAAGCGCGAGCCCGGCGTGGTGGCCAAGGTTGCTGTAGTAGCCCGGTCCGGCGCGCTCCGCCGCTTGCAGGGGGACGAACTCTATCGCCAGCGGCACCCTTATGGTCTCGGGTCGAAGGCACAGTGTTTCGTTGCAGGCCTGGTAGCCGAGTATGGCCACCGCGCGACCACCGGCTGGAGCGATGCTATCGTAGTGCAGTTGGCCACTGACCGTGATGCTGCCCTCGTGGGTGTAGATGTGGTTGCCCCCGGCAAAGCGAACCCGGGTACGCTGCGGGGCAGGCCAGGTCAGCTCGGAAACCGACACGCCGTCGGGGAGCTTGAAATCGAGACTGGCCGGCACGAGGAACTTGAGACCGGGATCGATGGCGTTGATGTGCCAGCCATCGGCTATAGACAGCGTGAGTTCAACCGTGCTGCTGTCACCGGGAAGAAGACGGTTATCACTCAGCTTGAACTCGGCGCGGGCCGGCCCCTGGACGGTGGCCGCCGAGGCTGGCACCGGGGCGACGATCCAGATCGCGGCCGACAACATCGCGGCGGACAACATCAGGACTGGCGCCGCAGCAGAACGCTGTCTGGAGATCATCTGCGAGCGTGGTTGCCCTACCTCCCTTGAAAAAAACGACACGCTCTCCAGCCTACCCTTCCTGCCACCGGTTTGCGAGCCTGCTCGCGGCCGGGTATTGCTTCTTACGTGGACATAACAAGCAGAATGCAGCGACCATGAGAAACGTGGCAAGACTGTTTTCAGCCGTCCTGCTGGCAACGTTCTGGCTGGGCGCAAACAGCGCATGGTCAGGCGAATCGCCCCCTGCCGACACCGAGAGCGCCACCCTTTCGGGACCTGTAGTCGCGGTGGGCTTTTCCGAAAAGGGCGACGTCTCCATGTACAGCTTCTCGCTGGGATACCGCCACGAATGGCAGGGGCCGGATTTTCTTGACGCCGCAGCGCGTCGTCACGGGGGCACAATCGCCACCGTGCTCGAGCCATTGCTCACTTTGTTCGCGGGTGACCGCGAAAGCTTCGACCTGCAGCTGGTGCCGATGTTGCGCTGGCAGGGAACTGGCCAAGGCCTGCTGCGCCCGTGGATAGAAGGCGGCGTGGGTATCGCGTGGTCGGACCTGCGCGGATTGAACCTGGGTTCGCGCATACTGTTCAGCGACCAGGTCGGAGTGGGCTTCGACCTGCCCACCACCGGTGGAAAACTACTGGCCGTCGGCTACCGCCTGCGTCATCTTTCGCACGCAGGATTGTGGGCCAACGCCAACTCGGGCATCAACACCCACTTTGTCCTCGTGACCCTGCGCTGACCCGGGGTCAGGTCGTCGTAGCGCCCGAGCCAAGATCGTCGGGCAGCGCGATGGGCACCGTCTCAACTACTTCCAGACCGTAGCCAGCCAGGTTGGGCAGCCTCGGCGGAGTGTTGGTGAGCAGCCTTATCTGCCTCACGCCCAGGTCTCGCAGGATCTGCGCGCCGATGCCGTAGTCCTTGAACGCCGCCAGGCGGCTGGCTGGACTGGTGGACACGACCCCGTCGCTACCAGCTGGCAGCGACTCTGCACCGCGCCCGTGCCGCCTCACGTACAGCACCACGCCCGCCCCCTCTTCGTCGATGCGTCGCATGGATGCCTCGAGCAGGGCACCGGTGTTGCGGTGGCTGTACGCAAAAACGTCGCCGGGCAGGTACTCGGCGTGGGTGCGCACCAGTACCGGCTTGTCGGGGTCGATCCTGCCTTTGACCAGGGCCACGTGCTCGCCGTCTTCCACGTTGCTGCCATACACGTGGACCTCGAACTCGCCGGCGCTGCGCGTGGGCAGTCGCGACGACGCGAGACGTTTGACCAGCGACTCGGTCTGCAACCTGTACTGGATGAGGTCAGCGATGGTCGCAATCTTTATCGAGTGACGGTGGCTGAACTCCACCAGCTCGGGCATGCGCGCCATGGTGCCGTCCTCGTTGAGAATCTCGCAGATGACACCGGCCGCCGACAAGCCGGCAAGGCGCGACATGTCCACCGAGCCCTCGGTCTGCCCGGTGCGAACCAGCACGCCACCATCTCGGGCGCGCAGCGGAAACACGTGCCCCGGGCTCAGAAAATCAGACGCCGTGGCCCCCTCGCGCACCGCCTCCCTGATGGTAAGCGCGCGATCGGACGCGGTCATACCCAGGCCAGCACACTTGCGCGAGTCTATCGACACCGTGAAACCGGTGCCCAGCGGAGTGGTGTTTTCGGGCACCATCATGCGCAGCCCGAGTTCGTCGGCCCGCGAAGTCATCAACGGCAGACATATAAGACCGCGGGCCTCGCGCATCATGAAATTGATGTGCTCGGGCGTCACCTTGTCGGCGGCGACAAAGATGTCACCCTCGTTCTCGCGGTCCTCGTCATCCACGAGGATTATCATCCGCCCGAGGCGTATGTCCTCGACCGCGTCTTCTATCGAGCTGACGGGCGAGTTGCCCCCAGCGAGCCCGCTTTCCTGTCCTGTGTCGTCATCGGCCACTGAGTGGGCTTTATAGCCCTGACGCGGGGTAGAAAAAACGGGGGGCTTTCGAGCTGGAGGGTGCCTACTCGACGGTGACGCTCTTGGCAAGATTACGCGGCTGGTCCACGTCGGTACCGCGCTCAACGGCCACGTGGTAGGCCAGCAACTGCAGCGGCACGGTGAGCAGCACCGGGAGCAACGACGTGCTCGTGCTGGGCACGGTTACCACGCACTCGGACACCGCCCTGAGATCGTCGTCGGCATTGTCAGTGATAGCAATAATACGGCCACCTCGTGCCTCGACCTCGCGCAGGTTGCTCAGGGTTTTCTCGTAGACCTCGTCACGGGGAATGAGCACTACCACCGGAAGGTTCTCGTCTATCAGCGCGATGGGCCCGTGCTTCATCTCACCGGCGGGGTAGCCCTCGGCGTGTATGTAAGAAATCTCCTTGAGCTTGAGCGCACCCTCAAGGGCTATGGGGTAGTTGATGCCGCGACCGAGAAAGAGCAGGTCGGAGGCCGACGCGAAACGACGCGCCGCCTTTTCGACCTCGGCCTCGCACTGCAGGGTTTTTTCTACCAACGCGGGCAGCTGCACCAGTGCCTGTATGCACTCGTCCTCGAGCTGGCGGTCAACGGTTCCCGCGCGGTCGCCCAGGTAGAGGCCCAGCAGGTACAGCGCCGTGAGCTGGGTGCTGAACGCCTTTGTACTGGCGACGCTGATCTCGGGGCCGGCGTGGGTGTAGATGACCGCGTCGGCCTTGCGCGCGATGGACGAGTCGACCACGTTGCACACAGCCAACACTGGCGCGCCGCGCTCGCGCGCCGACTCCATTGCTGCCAGCGTGTCAGCCGTTTCACCTGACTGCGACACCACCACCGCCAGTGTGTGTTCGTCGACCAGCGGATCGCGGTAGCGAAACTCGCTGCCGTAATCCACCTCGGTGGGCAGTCTCGCGAACCGCTCGAATATGAATTTTCCGACGAGGCAGGAGTGCCACGCCGTGCCACAGGCAACCATGGTCGCCCGCTTTATGCCATCGAGACGGTCGGCGATAGCATCGAGCTCGGGCAGGGTTACGCGGCTGCTCTCCTGGGCGATACGCCCACGGGTGGTGTCGATGATGGCCTGCGACTGCTCGTGTATCTCCTTGATGAGAAAATGCTCGTACCCGCCCTTGCGGGCCGTGACCGGATCCCAGGTAATGCGCTGGGCTTTCCTGGTGACCTCGGCGCCCGAAAAATCCGACAGCGAGACTCCATCGGCGGTCAGCTCGGCCAGCTCGCCGTCTTCGAGAAAAACCACGTCGCGGGTGTACTCAAGCAGTGCGGGTACGTCGGAGGCCACGAAACTTTCGCCCTCTCCCAGCCCTATGACCACCGGCGTGGCGTTCTTTACCGCCACCAGCCGCCCGGGCTCAGCGGCCGACATGACCACGATGGCAAACGAACCGTCGAGAAGCCCTATCGTCGAGCGGACCGCCGCTAGCAGGTCGCCTGATTTCTTGAGCTCGAGGTCAACAAGGTGGGATATAACCTCGGTGTCGGTCTCGGACTGTATCTCGCAACCCTGCTCGCGCAGCTGCTCGCGCAGTTCGACGTAGTTTTCGATTATGCCGTTGTGAATAAGAACGACATCGCCTGCGCGGTGCGGATGCGCGTTCTCTTCGGACGGCCGCCCGTGCGTAGCCCAGCGCGTGTGGCCGATGCCCGATCTACCCTCCACCGGGTTCTCGGCCAGCACGGCTACCAGGTTGTCCAGCTTGCCCACGGCGCGGCGTACTTCTATTTTGCCGCCGTTGAGCGTCGCCACCCCGGCCGAATCGTAACCTCGGTACTCGAGCTTACGCAGACCGCCTACCAATACCTCGTCGGCTGGTCTCGAGCCGACGTAACCTACAATGCCGCACACGTCAGGAAGCGCTCCCCTTCTTGAATCGCTTCATGCGGCGACGAAAACCCGCGACCCAGCCCTTGCGCACCCGCTGCGGCTTGTCGTTGAACACCAGCGCGCCGTCTTCCACGTCGCTCGACACCGTCGAGCCTGCAGCAACGTAGCTGTCGTTGCCCAGCCGTACCGGCGCCACCAACTGGGTATCGCTGCCTATCTGCACCCGGTCTCCTATGATGGTCGGGTGCTTCTGGTAGCCGTCGTAGTTGCAGGTGATGGTTCCGGCGCCTACGTTCACGTCCCTGCCAAGCCGCGCATCGCCGATGTAACTGAGGTGATTGGCCTTCGAGCCACGGCCGAGCCGGCTCTTCTTGATCTCGACAAAATTCCCCACATGAACTTCCTCGTCCAGGCGGGCTTCGGGTCGCAGGTGTGCGTAGGGTCCCAGCAGTGAGCCCTTGCCTACGCTGGCCTCGGTGGCCACCACGCCCCAGCGCAGGTGTACGCGATCGCCGACCTGGCTGTCATTGAGAAAACAGTTGCCGTCGAGCACGCAGTTGCGACCGATACGCGTGTTGCCCCATATGCGAGCGCCGGGCCCCACCACGGTGTCGCGGCCCAGGCGCGCGTCGCAGGAAAGAGTCACCGTAGCCGGATCGAGAAAGCTCACGCCCTTGTCCATCCAGCCGGCTATCAGTCGTTCCTGCATCAGCATCTCTGCCTGCGCCAGGTCATGCCGAGTGTTTATTCCCAGCCCCTCGCTGTCGTCATCCATCACCCAGGCAGCGGCGCTGTCCCTGGCCGAGGCCATTGCCAACAGGTCGGTGAGGTAATACTCGCCCTGGGCGTTATCCCTGCCGAGCCCGGCCAGGGCCTTGAGCATGAAGCGGGCATCGAAACACCAGCTGCCGCTGTTGACCTCGAAGACCTCCCGCTGAGCAGCCGTGGCGTCGCGGTGTTCGACAACCGACAGCCGGCCGTCCATTTCTCTTATAATGCGCCCGTAGCCAGAGGGATCGTCTACCTCCATGCCCAGCACCGTGGCCAGGGCAGCGTTGCGTCCATGCTGCTTGAGCAGCGAGCGCAAGGTTGATGTCGTCAGCAGGGGAACGTCGCCGCACAATACGAGCACGTCGCCATCGAAGCCGCGTAGAGCCGATCTTGCCTGCAATACCGCGTGGCCGGTTCCGAGCTGCTCGGCCTGCAACACGCAGCGCAGATCACCGCCTTCACCGTCCCCCACGCAAGAGCGCACGGCCTCGGCACCATCACCCACCACCACAACGAGGCGCTCGGGCTTGAGCGCCCGCGCCGTCACGAGCACGTGGTCGATCATCGCCCGACCGGCCACCTCGTGCAGCACCTTGGGCAGGTCTGAGCGCATGCGCTTGCCCTCACCAGCGGCCAGTACGACCACCGCCAGGGGTCGCCGCGCAGGAGCCAATGTTTTTCGAGTCTTGTCAGTCGCCATCTCTTTTGCCATCCAGCAGCCCCGACAGGGGGTCATCGCCGGGTTTCCATTGTATCAATCCCCCGGTGTCCTGCGCGATAATGAATACACCCCCGGGCAGCAGGGCCAGCCCTTCGGGGAGAAAACCCGGAATCCTGAACGTTCCGTGCGCCGAACCGTCACGTCCGACCACCGCGACGCGCCCCGAAAGCGCGCTCGTTATGAGAAAAACTTCGCGCCCGGGCAGCCACACGATAGCCGAAAGTGCGGCCGGACCCAGTTCGTGGACAGCCACTATGCGAGCAGAAGCGTCGCCCCGGCCACTGCGCAGGGGCAGCAGCAGCTCGAGCAGGGCGGGGGGATCGTTCTGGTTGACTGCAAAGAAGCTGCCCCCCTCGGCCTGCTCAGACGAGGCTATAAAGGTAAGTCCTTCGAGCCCATCGCCGCCGGGCCTGATGTACTCGCGGTCGCCCGCCCAGCCCCGGTCAAGACGAAAGCGCCTGAGAGCTTTGAAGGAGTCAGGATCTATCTCAACGATCTCGTCGGATCCCTCGCGCAGCACGTAAACCAGCCCGCTCGAGGGATCGCTGGTCACGCCTTCGAGGTCGCCCCCGAGCACCGAAATGCGAAGCAGTTTTCCGTCGAGACCCACTTCGGCCACGTCTCCCTCGTCGCCGACTACAAAAAGCGTGTTACGCCCCGGGTGCAGCACCAGTCCCGAAGGCTCGCGCAAGCGGGCCAGCTCCCACTGCTGCGTGGCTGCCGATCCCGCAGCCCCCAGGCCCGCGCCGGCCGACAAGGCCAGCAGCAAGGCCAGCAGCAAGGCCACGGCCGATAGCCCCGAAATCCGAGCGTAAAGCCTGCGAGATGAAAATTTTTGCCTGACTGAGATCACTTCGCTTATATATTTGTCGCAACAATCGACCCAGGGCTGTTGAACCTTACATTACCATCCCAGAAAATAGGGGGACGTGAAACCACTACGACCTGCACTGAACAGGGGCCAGGCTCGTGGCCCCGAACATTATACCCCCTCGCGGCACAGCCCCGATATGGTGGCGACAGGGCTACGGGTCTTTGCCACCCTGTTGCTGCCGCTTATGTTCGCGGCCTGCGCCGGCAACCTGCGCGCCACCCTGGGCAGCAATGACAGCCCGGCCCTGCCAGCGGAGCTCGCTGACGAATCGGTGGCCCTGCTGCTCGACAAGTCTTCGCGCCAGTTGTCGGTTTACCGCGAAGGTGAGCTCTACCGCCGTTACCCGGTCAACCTGGGCCGGCGACCCAGCGGCGCCAAGCGCTTCCAGGGCGACATGCGCACTCCCGAAGGGCTGTACCGCATCTCGTCTATAAAACCCCACAACCGCTGGGTCTATTTTCTCGCCATCGACTACCCCAACCGCAGCGACAATGAACGCTACAAGCGCCTGCTCGAAGAAGAGCGGGTCCCTATCCTGGGCGGCAAGGCACTGGCCATAGGTTCGGGCCTGGGACTGCACGGAAGTGATAGCGCCCACGATGGCGACACAGATTGGACCAGGGGCTGCGTGGCGCTCAGCAACAGCGATATTACCGAGCTCCACGAGCTGGTCGAAACCGGTACGCCCGTGCTGTTCAGGCGCTGAGCCACAGGCAATCGATAAGCCCACGGCAGCGTCGCCACGAGCGTGGGCCACTGCAGCCGTAGACTGCCGAGGCCCACGGGTATACAGTTCGAGGGTGGACACCGTCTTGCTCATACTTGGACCGGCTGGCGCTGACGGGGAGCTCGTCGAAGCGGCAGCCAACCGGGTTACAAAGACGGGAACCGAACTCGTACTGCTCGCCGTGTCCGACCCCGAGAGGGTCTCGGATATCGTCAACCGAGTGTGTGAAGCCGGGCAGATCGGCTCGCGTCCGTCGGGCGACCTGGCCGACACCCTGCACGAAAGGCAGGAAAAATTACTGGTCGATCAGTCCCAACAGCTGGTGGGGGATTTCCAGGAAAAGGGACTGTCCTGCCGCCTGGAGTTCAGGCGCGGCGACGCCGTGGCGGAGACCGCAGCGGTGATTACCAGCCTAACCCCCGATTGCGTCGTTATCGAGAAACGAAAGCGTTCATTATTCCGTCTCGTTAAGCAGGACAGGTTCCTCGACGACCTGCGCGAGAAGTTCAAATTTACATTGTTAGAAGTCTGACGTGAAGCAGATGTCATCGTCGAGCTCACTGCTGCCGGCGATGATCCTGCGCAACAACTCCGGCATCGACTCGCGCATGTTCTCAACGAGTTCTTCGAGCGGCAACTCACCGTCGCAGGAGCCCTCTACGCCCAACAACTCCTGCAGGCACAGCACTGGCTTGCCAATGCTTTCGTCGAGCTCGAGCAGGTAGTTTGCGTCGGGGCTCGACCATCCCACCAGCGTATCGGCCGCAGATATAACCCCCTGTTCGGCCACTATTTCCGGGCAGGAATCGCTGCCTGGCTTTACCCCGGCCCTGGCGAGCAAGGCCAGGTCCGCAGCCCCCGCGCGTCCGGCCGCACTGCCGCGCCCCACGACCGACACGCGCAGCCGCTCCGACCAACCGTGCCGCGCAGCGCATTCGCTGAGTATGCTCGCGGTGGCCAGCAACAGCGCTACGCTGTCCGAACCTACCACCGCCACCTGCCTGGACCCGTCGCTAATCGCTTGCTCCAGCATACAACCCACCCCGCCACGCGAACATTAAGTTCTCATAGCTGATACCCCAGTATAGCAGTTTTAGCCTGCCCGACCGGGGGGGGCACGTGGGGAGGATACGCGCCGGCGATGAATCCGTACCCCCCCGGCCAGGTATAAATGTTTCGGGAACGGCTTCCAGCCCTTGTAAAGCGGTACCCATATGTATTAGAAACAGCTGTCATGGCCGCCACAACAAAGACGCCCCGCACAACCGCTAGAAACCGATCCCGCACCGAAAGTGTGACAATTCGCAGGATCTTCACTGCCTTCACGGACTCTCCGGTGGGCAGGATCTACCTGGCCTCTACCGACACCAGCCTGGTGCGGGTCGAGTTGCCTGGAGACAACGCGGCCATACGAATGAACGTGTGGCTGGCGATGCGCTTCGCGCAGGCAAAGGTAAGTCGTGGCATCACCCCGGTGCTCAGGCACGCCACCGAACAGCTGGCCGAGTACTTTGCCGGCAAGCGGGCCGCCTTTGACCTGCCGCTGATGATGGTGGGTACCGACTTCCAGGTGGACGTATGGAAGGCCGTTGAGAAGGTTCCCTTCGGCAGCCACCTGTCCTACAGCGAGATTTCACAGAACGTGGGCCGCCCCAAGGCAGTGCGCGCCACTGGCCGCGCGCAGGGCGCGAACCCCCTGCCCATCGTCATTCCCTGCCACCGCGTGGTGGGAGCCGACGGCACCCTTACCGGCTACGCTGGCGGCCTGGAACTGAAAAGCTGGCTGCTCGGCCACGAGGAGCGCTTTCTTCCCCTGCTCTCGGAAAGAACCGCCGGGTGGCGACTGGCAAAGGGGCTGGCCGAGTATCCCGAACTGAACTCCAAGAACTGAGCGCCCGGCTACTGCTCTTTTCGCGCCTGCCAGGCGCGGTGAAACCACGCCAGGGTGGTCACCTGGTCTTCGCAGACTGTCATCAGCAACTGCCGCGTAAGCGGATCGGCCTGCAAGGCCTCGGCAAACTCGCGCAGCGGCCGCACCGCGTCTTCCACGTCAGGAAACTCTGCCACCACGGCGGCCAGGCGATCGGCGTCAGTGGCCACCGGGTCGAGCAGCGCAGCGTTGTACTTCTCCATCCAGGCAGGAACCGCGGCGACGGCGTCGGCACCGAGGTCGGCCAGGCGACGTTCGAACAGCTCAGCGTGGGCAGCCGCCCGCGCAGCGGCGCCACGCAGGCCACCGCCAAGCTCCTCGTCATCGGTGTTGTCAGCCCAGGCGGCCAGGGTCAAGGAACCCGACCTCTCGGCAGCACGCCAGGCATCGAGCCTGCCGGCCAGCAGGGTGGTTGAATCGTTGTCTTCGCTCACTGTCTCTTTGCTTGCTGGCTCTTCGGCCGACAGCTCGCCGAGGGGGCCGTCATCGGACTTATCACCGTTATCCTGTATCTCGGCCAACTGTTCGAGCAACAATTCCTCGTCCAGGCCGCCGCGCCTGAAAAGTCCCAGCAGGCGGCGTATTTCTTCCTTGCGGTCGTTCATCGAGGCCCCGGGTCTTTCCTTACACACCATGATAAGACCCCGGCCCAGCGGTGATGCAAGGAAAAACGCAGAAAGAACTGCTGGCCGCCCGCTGGAAGCGAGGCCGCCGCGCTTCCCGTACTGCTCGACGCCGAGACGGCCTGCTGGGGTGACCCGGCCTTTGATCTCGCGTTCTGCCTTAACCACCAGGCGCTCAAGTGCGCCTGGCAACCGCAGCACAGCAAGGGCTACCTGGCCTGCTGCCAGGGCCTAGCAGGCCTCGAACAGGCCGGCCATTCCCTGGCCACCGCCTATGCACATGGTGACTATGCCGTAGCGCTTGCCCTGCCTCTTGAGCTCACGCAGCAGGTGACCGACCATGCGTGAGCCGGTCATGCCGTAGGGATGGCCGATGGCGATCGAGCCACCGTTGGGATTGATCTGCTCGTCGGTGATACCCAGCTCGCGCATGCAGTAGAGCGCCTGCGAAGCGAACGCCTCGTTGAGCTCCACGATGTCGATGTCTTCTATCTTCAATCCGTGTCGCGACAAGAGCTTGGGCACCGCGAAGACCGGGCCTATGCCCATCTCTTCGGGCCGGCAACCGGCCACAGCGAAACCGCGGAACACGCCCATCGGCTGTACGTCGAGTTGCTTGGCTCGCTCGGCAGACATCAGCACGGTGGCAGAAGCACCGTCGCTCATCTGGCTGGCGTTGCCGGCCGTCACGCTGCCGTCTTCCTTGAACACCGGCTTGAGAGACGCCAGTCCCTCGAGCGTGGTGGTCGGACGGTTGCACTCGTCGTGATCAACGTTGACCTCCACCATCTCGGTCTCGCCGGTCTCCTTGTTTTTCTTTGCCCAGGTGGCCGACAAGGGAGTGATCTCTTCGGCCATGATGCCAGCCTCGAGGGCGGCCGCGTAGCGCTGCTGGCTGCGCAGGGCGAAAGCGTCCTGGTCCTCGCGCGAGATGTTGTAGCGCTCGGCCACTACCTCTGCCGTATCGCCCATCCCCATGTATACACCGGGCCATTTTTCGTTGATTTTCTCGCTGAAAATACCGTTCTGGTTAGCCTGTCCCTGGCCCAGGGTGATGCTCTCCACGCCACCGCCTATGGCCACCTCGGCGCCCTCGGCAATTACCTGGTGCGCGGCCATCGCCACGGCCTGCAGGCCCGAAGAACAGAAGCGGTTGACCGTGGTAGCGGCCACGGTCTCGGGCAGCCCGGCTCCCAGGGTCGCCACGCGCGCGACGTTCATTCCCTGCGGCCCCTCGGGAAACCCGCAACCTATTACCACGTCCTCGATCTCTGATTTATCCACGTTGGGTACGGCGTCGAGCGCCGAAACCAGGGCGTGGCTGCAAAGCTCATCGGGACGGGTGACGTTAAAACTGCCACGGTAGGACTTGGCCATACCGGTGCGCATGCTCGAAACAATTACGGCTTCTCTCATCTTGGTAAAAACTCCAGTGCTTTATTGATTGCAGAAAACAGCGTGCACGTGGCCAATGGCCACTACGCCAACCCGGACACTACGTCAGAACGTTGGCTCAGCCAACAGCACGCGCAGGGCCAGGGCCACTCCTTCAGAAAGGAAGCGAAAGCGGCACTAACAGGTCAAGGGCCAACGCCAGCACGAACAGCCCACCCGCACGGCGGGTGTGACGAAACGCCCAGGCCACGTACCACAAGGGCCACAGCGGAAATCCCTCGGGGGCCTCGTCCGGCGGGGGTTCGCTGAAGGTCGCCAGGGTTTCACGCAGCATGGGCAGCCCGGCCAACACCAGCAGCGCCCAGGGCGTCAGCAGCCCGGCCAGCACCAAGGCACCCGTGGCCAGGTAAAACACCACCATCATCGCCTTGGCCCATCGCAGCGCCCGGGTCGGGCCGAGAATTACCGGCAGCGTGCGTATACCCTTGGCCGAGTCGGCCTCTATCTTGTCTATATGCTTGCCGAAAAGAACCGAGGTCACCAGCAGCGCGTAGGGCAGGCTGGCCAGCAGCACATCGGCGGGCGCCGCGCCCGTGGCAACGTAGCAGGTACCACCCACCATGAGCGGGCCCCAGACGATGAACACGCCAGGCTCGCCCAGCCCGTGGTGTTTGAGCCGCAGCGGCGGCGCGACATAGAACACGCTGATGAACAATCCGCCCATCGCGAACCAGGCCACCATCGGCCCGCGAAGCTCAACGAAGTAAATCAGTATGAGCAGGTCAACGATGTTGGCCAGCGCTATGGCGGCGATCAACCCACGCTTGGATACGAGGCCAGAGAAGATCGGGTGCGGTGCGTACTGCGTGCGAACGTAACCCTCGGTGTCTACTCCCGAGTCGGTGTCGAAGTAGTCGTTGATCATGTTGTTGGCCGCGTGGGCCACGAGTAGACCGAAAGTCGCGAGCGCAAACAGGCCCCAGTCGGAGTTGCCTGCGCGGGCGGCGAGCAAGCCCCCCACGCAGGCCGAAAACAAGGTCATCGGAAAAACGCTTGCACGCACGATGAGCAACCAGCGCGACAACAGGTCCACGCGGCGGCCTTCTTCGAGGTTCTGGGTCTGAAGTACCTGGAGCCAGTTCGAAACCAATGAGCTTGTTGCCATGACGGACAGCATCTTGCCGCGTAACGAGCCCCAGGCAAACGGCCGCCGACCACGCCCTCCAGCCCGGGCCGGGTTCGATTCCCGCCGCCGCTGTAGCTAGACTCGGTTGCGTGGAACTCCCGCCACCCCTGGGCTGCCTCGAACGAGAACCGCTGGTGCTACTGGTCACGGGCCGTACCGCCGTGGCCGCGATAGGCGGTATGCCGTCGGTGGCGAGGCACGCGGCGGTGGCCGAGCGCCTGGGTTACGAGCCGCTGGTGCTCTACCCGGGCAGCATGCGCGCCCTGGGCGCTGAGATCAGCGGCGCGGTGGGGCAGCGCGTGAACTGCGTGCCGTCCAACAGCTTCAACACCGAGGCCGGCGACGACAAAAGGCAGGTGCTGGTACTCGCCGGCGACTGGTACGTGTCGCCCGGCGCCGTGGTGGATTTCATCGAGAGCACCACCGGCCCCGCGCTCGCCCGCTTCAACGACAGGACACTAGAAGTAGCGCCGCTCGCGCGCATGAGCGTGGCCTCGCTCAAGCGCATAATTCCCGCGCTGGCCAACACGCCGTCAGGCGAACTGATAAACCGCAACTCTGACGCCGACTCCATGTTGGTGGACCTCCCGGCTACCGAACGCCACCGACTGAGCGACAGCGTGGCAGTGGACCGTGCCGAAACCAAGCTCTTCAACCGGGCCGGCGTCAAGCGCGAATCGCCGCTGCTGCGCCTGGTGCAGAACTACCTCACCTTGCCCATCACCCGCCGCCTGGCTGCCACCAGCGTGCTGCCGTTGCACGTGTCAGCGGCCAAGGTCGTTCTCGGGTTGCTGGCCGCGTGGGTGGTTACTGCCGGATCCTGGCTGACCGGTGTCGCGGGCGCGCTGCTGTTCTTCCTTTCGCGGGTGCTGGACGGGGTCTCGTCGGACCTCGCACGCGCGGCGATCAAGGACGGCGCGTCGGGCGAGAAGGCCGATTTTTACGGCGACCTCGCCGTCATGGCTGCCATGCTGTGGGCGCTGTCTGGCCGCCCCGACAGTGGTGTACACGGTGAGCTGCTGGCCTCGGTGGCCTTTGCCGGTGTAGTGCTCAGCGCGTGGCTGGCGTGGAAGAGAGTCTTCCACGCCCAGTGGACACGCGACCGCAGCCAGTCGGCGGGCTTGCTGCACGTGCGCCCCGCGAGTTTTGCCAGCCGCTTCGCCAACCGTAACGGCACCGCCTGGGCTCTGCTGCTCACCGCCGTGGCCGGAAGACTGGACCTGTTCTTGTGGGCCTGCGCCGTGGCGGCGCACGCCTACTACCTCTTGTGGATAATTACTGACCGCCGCAAGCAGGCAGCCGGAGACGCTGGCGTTGCCTGAAACCGCCGTTACCTGCCGGGGACTCACGCGCAGCTTCGGCCGCGTGGGCGTGCTGCGCGGTCTTGACCTGGAGCTCGGGCGCGGGGCGAGCATGGCCCTGCTGGGTGCAAATGGATCGGGAAAAACAACGCTGCTCCGACTCCTTGCGGGACTGTTACGCGCCGACGGTGGCAACTCCACGGTGCTCGGGCACCCGCTGCCGTCAACGGCCATCCTGCGCCGGAAGCTGGGCTACCTCGGTCATGAGAGCTGGCTGTACGGTGAACTGAGCGCCCGCGAAAACCTGGAGTTCTACTGCCGACTCTATGGTGTCAGCAATGATAACTCGGTTGACTCACTGCTCGAACGCGTGGGCATGACTCGAGCAGCATCGAGGCGCGTGCGTAGTTTTTCGCGTGGCATGGTGCAACGCCTCTCGCTCGCGCGAGCCCTGCTGCACGACCCCGAACTGCTTCTTCTCGATGAACCGTTTACCGGCCTGGATCGGGACGGCGTCCAACTGCTCGACAAGCTGGTGGCCGAGCAGAGGGCGGCCGGCACGAGCATACTGATGGTAACCCACGATCTCGCGCGCGTGTCTCTGCTGGCCGACGAGGCCGTCCTGCTCGGGCGCGGACGCGTGGCCTGGCAGGGACAAGGGAACGACCTGGCGCCCGAACGACTTGAACAAGCATGGCGTGACACGGCCAGTGGCCAAGGTGGCAGCGCTGCCACCGACGGGGGAACGCAAACGTGCTGACGCTGCTCGCGCGTGATCTGAGGTTGCAGTTTCGCAGGGGCGAGCTGTTGGCCTCGTCCTTCGTGATGGGCGTACTCATGCTGCTGGCCTTCAACTTCTCGCTCGACCTGTCGCCAGACAACGTGGCCGCGCTGGCTCCGGGAATACTGTGGGTGGCGGTGCTTTTCTCTGCCGGGCTCGCCGCCGGCCACGGCTTCGTTGGTGAACGAGAGAACGGCTGCATGGACGCCATAGTGGCTTCGCCGCTGGACCGCGGCTCGGTCTACCTGGCCAAGTTCATCGTCAACCTGCTGTTGTTACTGCTGTTCGAGACCATGCTGCTTCCGGTGTTCGCGCTGTTCTTTGAACTGACGGTGCTGCCCGTACTCGCACCACTGGCGCTGGTGTTGTTGCTTGGCAGCATCGGCCTGGCGGCAGTAGGTACTCTGTTTGCCCTGGTCACGGTAAGCGGAGGCGGCCGCGACCTGGCCCTGCCCATACTGCTGCTGCCGCTGGAGGTGCCGTTGCTCATAGCCTCCGTCAAGATCACCCGCGTGGTCATGGCCGGCGGCGATTTCCCCTGGGCCGACGACTGGGTAAGATTGTTGCTGGGCTTCGACCTGCTGTTCGTGGTCGCCGGCTGGCTGGCCTTTGAGTACGTGGCCACTGATTAAGCTATGACTACCGTCCCCTTTCTCTACAAGGCCGAATCCCTCCTCATGCGCTTGCTGCCCCTGCCGGTGGCTCTGGGCATGCTGGCTTCGCTGTGCGCCGTGTTCTGGTGGGTGCCCACCGAGCGCGTGCAGGGCGCCGTGCAGCGCATATTTTATTTCCATGTACCCTCGGCATGGTGCTGCTTCCTGGCCTTCGGCCTGGCATCGGTGACCAGCGCAGCCTACCTGTGGAAACGCCACCGCGACTGGGACAACGCCGCCCGCGCCGCGGTTGAAACCGGCATGTTGTTTGCCACCGCCGTGCTCATTACCGGGCCAATCTGGGCGCGGCCGATCTGGGGCGTGTGGTGGACCTGGGACTCACGGCTGACGACCATGCTCGTGCTGTGGCTGGTGTTCGCCGCCTACCTGCTGCTACGCGCTTTCTCGGGCGAGCGCGACGGCGGTTCTTCGGGGGCTCGCTTTGCGGCGGTACTGGCCATAGTGGGCACGCTGGACATCCCGCTGATCGTGTTCTCCACGCGCCTGTGGCGTACCGTCCACCCGGCCGTGCTCAAGACCAGCGAAGGCGGCACGGGGCTTTCCGACCCCCGCATGATCACCACGCTCGTGCTGTGCACGCTTAGCTTCATGATCATGTTCGCGTGGCTGTGGGCGCTTGGTGCACGTTCGCTGCGACTTGACGACCAGGTGGCGCTGCTCGAAGAACGTGGTGACCGCCTGGCCATGGCAACCGGCAGCAATACAAGCTCGGGAGAGGCAACCGTATGAACAACCTGCAATTTCTCGGCGCGGCCTTCCTGGTCGTATGGACACTGGTACTGCTTTACGCCTGGAGAGTCGGCTTGCGTTGCCGTCAACTGGAGCAACGGATAGCCGAGCTCGAGCGTTCCCTGCCGGACAGTAATTGACCGGCACACCCCTGCCACTTCTCACCCGCACCCGCAGGTTCCTGGGTGTGGCGCGCATGGTCGTGGCCATCTACTGCCGCTACAAGGGCCGCCAGTTGCTGGGCCTGCTGAGCGGCCGGCGCCAGCTCCACGACTGGTACGACGGCTGCCACCGCGCTTGCGCTTTGAGGCTGCGCGACACCGCGCTGGCGATGGAGGGCCTGCTGATCAAGGCCTGCCAGTTTGCAGGCAGCCGCGCCGACGTGCTGCCGCCGGCCTGGATAGAGATACTGTCCGAGCTTCACGACCGCGTGCCGCCCAGGCCCTTCACAGAAATGAAACCCTGGCTTGAGCAACAGCTCGGGCAGACGCTCGAGCAGGCCTACGCCAGCTTCGACACGCGGCCCATAGCCGCCGCGTCGCTCGCCCAGGTGTACCGTGCCACGCTACACGACGGCACGCAGGTTGCCGTCAAGCTGCAGTACCCGGGCATAGACCGGGTGATAGCAGCCGACATAGCCAATTTCGGGTTCTTCGTGCGCTTGCTGGCTCGAATAGAGCGCAGCTTTGACCTGCGCGTGCTGCTCTCGGAAATCGCCACCTACGTGCCGCTCGAACTCGACTTCGTCAACGAAGCGGCCAACGCGCGAAAGTTCCGCGAGAACTTTGCCGATGACCCCGGCGTGGAGTTTCCCGAACCCATAGCCGCGCTCACCCGCCGGACGGTACTGACCATGCACTTCATGGAGGGGGTGAAGCCCACCGACCTTGTGGCGCTGAGACGGCTGGGAATAGACCCGCACGAAGTGGCCGAGCGGCTGGTACGTTGCTACCTCGTGCAGATACTCAAGCACGGATTTTTTCACGCCGACCCCCACCCGGGTAACCTGCTGGTACGGCCCGGCCCGGTACTGGTACTGCTCGATCTCGGGCTGGCGCGCGAGTTCACGCCCGAAAAGCGCAAGTCGGCCGGCCGCCTCGCAGCCGCCGTCGTGGCCGACGACCCCGCCCGCGTGGCCAGCGCTTTTCGCGAGCTGGGTTTTGAGACCCGCGACCAGGACGACGAGGTCTTTGCCACGATAGCCGAACTTATGCTGGGGCAGGCTCTCGCGAGCGGCCGCGCCTACGCCGACCCGGCCATGGTGGAGCGCATCAACGACGAGCTGTGGCACGCGCTCAGGGGCAACCCCATCGTAAAGGCCGGCTCCGACCTGCTGCTGGTGCTGCGCGTGATGGGCCTGCTCAGCGGCCTGGGCAAGCAGCTCGACTCACAGGTGGACCCGGTAAAGGCCATGCTGCCCTTCCTCGTCGGCCTGGAGTGACGGTTTTTTACTGTTTTTACTGCTATTGCTGGGGTTCAGCGACCATGTTACCCTTGACAGGCCTCGGCTGGGAGGACCCGCTGTCGGGTTCGTACCTGCCTGTCGCCGACATGTCTGCAATGACTCCGAGAATCATCTGCCTGCTGATCGCGCTGGCTTTCCTGGGGGCCGCCCCGCCTGCTGCGCACGCGACACCGCCCCTGGTCGGCAATTTCACCGGGAACGTCGGCGTCTACGTGGCGCGCATCGACCCTGGTGCGGCGACGCTCACGGTCCTGGCCAGCGACGAATATCAACCGGACATGGCGTTTCCGCTCGCGAGTAGTTTCAAGCCGGCGGTACTCTACGAGCTGCTCCGCGACATAGACGAGGGTGCGCTCGGCTGGCGAACCCGCATCAATATCCCCGCAGCGGATCAGTCACTCGACGATAAGATTCCGAAACGCGCGTCAATCCGCAAGCTCGCGAAAAAAATGATCAAGAAGAGCCACAACAGCTCGACCGACGTGCTCTTCAAGCAGGTTGGATTGGGAGCGCCGACGCAAACGCTGCTGGGCTGGGGGCTGCCCGGCCTGCGCATCGTCATGCCAACGCGGGAGTTCTGGTTGACGTTGTCGGGCCTGGTACCTGCGTCATTCCCGACCAACGATCTCCCTGCAGCGGCGGCTGCTTTCGCTTCGGCGTCGCGGGCCGACCAAATAGCTACTGTCGAGGCGGTTCGGACCGCCGGCGCCGGTTTTGATGTCGACACGCTTGACGCAGCGGTCGATGATTTCTACAACTTCCAGGACTACAGCCGCCCAGCCAGCTTCGATATCCTCGACGACGTGGACAACATCGCCACGCCGCGTGAGATGGTCGAGTTGTACTGGCAGCTTTTCTTCGAAAACCAGCTCTCGGCTGCCCAGGATAAACAGCTTCGCAAGATCATGAAGAGAGGCGACCGGGCCATCGACCGCCGACAGATCGACGTCAAGCTACGCTACTGGGGCGGCAAGGGCGGAAGCGACCTCGGGATGCTGAGCGTTGCGGGCTACGGTGAGACCAGGAAGGGAAACCACATCCTGTACGCGATACTTGCCTCGCACAGCACGAACGAAAATGCCGACTTCGACCGTCTCGATCGACTCATCACCTGGGCCTTCGACACGCTCGACACGCAGTAGGGGCTCGATGAAGGACGATCCGGCGCTGGGAAAGCGGACACGCCGTCAGGCGACAGGCGATGCCGTTTTCGGTATCGGCAGCGGAATCAGCCATCGCCCCAGACGCCTGAGCGGGTAGCTGCTTCGGCCGAGAAAATCCTCGTAGCTGCGGCCTGTTCGTGCGAGCCAGGAATGATTAGCCAGAACGAACGCCAGCTCGCCGCTCTCGCGGCGCAGGGGGAGCAAGTAGGCCGCGTAGCCAAACCACGGGATCGCGGCGAGGACAAGAACTCCAGCAGAATGGATTCGGGCTCGGCCCCGGTTTCTGCGGAACACTTCCACCAGCCGGGCTCCTGCTACCCAGGACACCCGGGCAATCGTCCCGAGAGGCAGCGGCAGCAGATCGAACGCAAAAATCACCCCAATCGCGAGGTGTGCCCCAAGATTAGAGAGAATGTAGCGGGAACCCTTGAGCTGGCCCGGCAGCGCGCAAGCAAAAGAGCTGGCTGTCTGTTCGGTAATAGCGCCTTCCTGCACGAGGTGCTGCATCGTGTGGCCAAGCGCGTCGAGGTCGACAAGGCGGGATTTCGCCTCGTCTATCGAACGCCGCAGCCGCTCGTGCAACGTGGGTGTCATGGCTGGCTCATGCTGTCTTCCCCCACAGCGACCGGACCGGAACCGCGTACAGCTTGTCGCCGAAGCTCGCACTGGTGTCGCCGTCGTAGAGCACCACGCCGGCGGTGAAACTCTTCCCTGCCGCCCCGGCGAACTTGCGCAGGCCGCGGAAGTCGGCGGCGGTGACGGTGGAGGATGCCTTGACCTCGATGCCGGCCAACTTGCGGCCCGCGCACTCAAGCACCACGTCCACTTCAAAGTCGTCCTTATCGCGGAAATGGTAGAAGCGAACATCGTCCTCGTGTCCGCTTGCCAGGCGGCGCAGCTCCTGGAACACAAAGGTCTCGAGAAGCTGCCCGTAGGTTTCCCGGTCCTCGTACAACGCGTTGGCATCCAGTCCCAGGAGGGCAGCAGCCAGCCCGGTGTCGCCCACGTGCAGCTTCGGCGTCTTTACCAGGCGGCGGAGGCGATTCGTGTGCCAAGGCGGCAATTCCTCGACCAGGAAGACCTGCTCCAGTAGTGTCACGTAGTCGCGAATCGTCGGGCGGCTGAGCTGGAATGGACCGGCGAGGTCGGCCACGTTGAGCAGGCGCGCCGTCTGCCCGGCCGCCAGCGCAAGCAAGCGGGGAAGCGCGTCGAGCGAGGCGATGCGGGCCAGGCTGCGAACGTCGCGCTGCACCATCGTCTCGATATAGTCCCGGTACCAGGCGGCCCGCCGACGCGGAGCCTTCCTGGCAAGCGCCGGCGGGTAACCGCCCGCGACCACCCGCTCGGCGAGCAGGCGGCCGAGGCGCTCGCCTCGCAGGGTCTTGAAGCTCCCCTCGAAAAGTCGGTCTAAGAAGGGCGCGCGGCGCCTTTCGATCTCGCACTGCGCGAAGGGAAAGAGGCGCAGGATCTCCATCCGCCCGGAGAGCGAGTCGGCGAGCCGGGGCACGAGCAGCACGTTGGCCGAACCGGTGAGCAGGAACCGCCCCGGCCGGCGGTCCCGATCCACCGCCACCTTCAGCGCCGTGAACAGGCCCGGAACGCGCTGCCCCTCGTCGATAACGACGCGTTCAGGCAGGTCAGCGACAAAGCCCACCGGGTCGGCTTCGGCGGCGGCCCGGGAGACGCCCTCGTCCAGGTTGAAGTAGGCGTAGCCCAGCTTCCGGCCCACGCGCTGCGCCAGGGTCGTCTTACCGCACTGCCGCGGCCCGTGGATGAGAACGACCGGACTGTCGCCCAGCGCTTCCTGCAGTCGGGCCTCGACCAGGCGGGGCAGTATCTTATCGGTAGCCATTACAGCCAAGTGTAACCTTATTACTCGTCTGATTACAAGGTTTATACCCGGCTGAATAAAATCTTAAGCAGCGGTCAATTGTAAGGCTGTCGCAAGTCGAGTAGCGCGAAACGTCGGTGCTGTGTGAACAGGTACCGACGTTTTGTGCAGGAACGGGGTCGGCAGGCCGGGAAACCGACCCGTCGTCAGGCGACGTTTTCCCGGTCCCGGGGCAGGGGCTTGAGTCGAGAGATCTCGGCCGCCTCGGGGCCGTTCATCGCGTGCCAGAGATCCCAGTCCTGCTGGAGTCCCAGCCAGAACTCGGCCGACATCCCGAGAACCCGCGCAAGCCGCAGCGCTGTATCCGGGGTGACTGATCGGCGCTTCTTTATGATCTCGTTCAGCCGAGGATACGAGACCCCCATGCGCCCGGCGAGTTGGGTCTGGGTGATACCCAGCGGCTTGACGAACTCCTCAAACAGCATCTCGCCGGGGTGAGTCGGCGGACGATTACGGGGCATGCGCCTGCTGGCTGCGGTGCTAGTGGTAGTCTGTGATTTCGACTTCGCCGGCATGTCCTTCCTCCCACCTGAAGCAGATCCTGAACTGCTTGTTGATACGGACGCTGTACAGCGATCGGCGCTTGCCTCGGAGCCTTTCGAGGCGATTGCCCGGCGGGACAGCCATTTCCGCGACTTCCCTCACGCGGTTGAGCTGATCCAATTTCCTTCGGGCAACGGCCCACAGCGGCCTCGGGCAACACTTGCGGGCTGCCCTGGATTCGTTACCGTCAAAAACGTCTTCCGTGCCCACATCGCGGAACGACCGTATCACGACTCATATTATAACGTATGCCGTGGGTCGTGTCAACGCCCGTGGATCACCGCGGCAAGGGGCTCACGGGCCTGCGCAAAATGCCGGTTTCATCGGCGTGTCAGCCGACGGCCTCAACTCCCTCACGGCCTGGGAGCCGGCAAAGATAATGAAGCCATCGGCAGTTCTGCGGCCGTATGCCTTCAACCCCTTGATTTCGCACACAAGATCACTTGTCGGTCCTGGTACGGAATCGTCCGCGCGGGGCCTTGGAGTCAATATGTCGGAGCCAAGCACTGGAAGGAGTTGCCTGACCTTGTCGGGAAAGACCTCCATCTCTTCCCGGTCGGATTCCGAGAGCCGTGCGCCACTGGCCTGCAGGTTGACGACTTCAAAGCGGCCAGCATCCCGAGCATCTGAGATCAAACGCCCTTCGAGGTACCGGATGTGGGACTTCGTCAGGTTCTCATCTTTGCTGACAACCACGATAGCATGCACCCAGAAGTCCTTGTCCCTGTGCTGCCTGAGGCGTTCCTTGAGGATCTCGGCCTCGCCCACGTAGCACGCAGAAGTTCCCTTATCAGAGTCCGTGCCAACGAGGATGTAGACGCCCGGCTTCTTCAGCTCCTCGCGCCCGAGTAGCTCATCGAGATCGGTTCGCGGAGCCGCCACTGCTTTGCCACTCCAGTTGGAGATTTCACCCGTTCTTAGCCGCTTCGGATCACCGAATGCCAAGTAGAGCTTGATCGTCGCGGTATTCACTTCAACCCGTATTCAGCTAACACCCGGAGGTCAGCGACGGCGTTTACCGCCGCCCAGCTGTATCGCCTTGTTAGACGCCCCCCTGATGGGACTGCCAGTGCCCGAAAAGCACCACCGTACTCTATTGCTCACGCAGACCTCCTCCTGTTGAATGATGCAACATAACAATACTTAGCTGGACCCGCGTAGCCCCTGGGTCGCGCCTTCTCTTCCATATAGCACGTCCGCCGGCGATACAGCGAACGGCTTAAAACTCGTGTAACGGCCCGGACTTACGCTAGCCCGCGTTTTTATGAAAGGTTGTTGAATGGGTCCAGATAGTGGCGGCTCACCACTCTCCCGGCGAATCGCTGAAGCCGGTGCCAACCGCGACCGGCCACCGCCCCCCAGGTCACCCGACCCGTCCCTCCATCAACCTCTCCACGTACTTGCCCAGCACGTCGAGCTCGAGGTTGACGGCGTCGCCCACGGCTCGCTGCCCGAGCGTGGTAACAGCCATCGTGTGGGGAATGAGCGCCACGTCGAAGCTGTCGGCCGTGAGCGCGTAGCAGGTCAGGCTCACGCCGTCGACGGCCACCGAGCCCTTCTCCACCAGCCGTGCCAGCAGTTCGGGGGGAGCCTCGAAGGTGAACACCGACGATTCGCCTTCTTGGCGCACGGCGCGCACGCGGCCCACGCCGTCGACGTGTCCGGTAACAACATGTCCGCCGAGGCGATCACCCATGCGTAGCGAACGCTCGAGGTTAACCGGCGCGCCCGCGACCAGGCTGCCAAGCGTGGTACGCCTGAGCGACTCCGGTGACACGTCTACGCTGAATCCCGCGTCATCGATGACCACCACCGTCATGCAAGCGCCGTTCAGGGTGATGCTCTCACCCATGGCCAGCTCGGCGCTTGGCAGCGAGGTAGTTATCTCCAGTCGGCAGCCCTGCTCCAGCGGCGACACTGAGGCCACGCTGGCCAGGTCTTCGATGATGCCGGTAAACACGATGTATGTTGGCTGCTTCAGCCGCGGCCTTCGAGCAGGCTCCGCACCCAGCGGCTCATCCAGCCCTCGCCGTCGCGCTCCTCGATAGACTCGAGCTCGCCCTTGTCCAACCAGATGCCGCCGCAGTCGGCGCACTCGTCAATGGCAACGCCACTGTGGTCGCGCTCGGCCAGCGCCACCCCGCAGCGCGGGCAGAGCCCGGTGGGGGCCGGTTGTTCACCCGCCTCGCGCAGGGCGTCGAGACGTTCGCGGTCCTTTCGCGCGAAGTACCTGTCCTCTTCGGCTTTTTCCTTGTCCTTGAGCTTGTCGCCAAACTTGTCCTTGCTACTCATCGGTCCTCTTCTCCCTGCTCGCGGCCGTCGATGAAACATCGGCCTTGTCTCGCTTAACACGTGCCCGGGCCCAGTCCAGCGCCCGCCGGGCCCGCCGACTCTCCGGGGCCATCAGCCCCAGGCCCGCCAGCACGAACACCCAGCCCTGCAGCACGGGTATAAAACCGCCCACGAATCCCAACAGGAGCAGTGCGCTACCCGCCGTCAGGCGAAACCATCTCAGAGCTGTTCTTTTCAACGCGGGCGGACTTCCTGCGGCGCATTGTAGGCAGGCTGCGCCTACGGTTCCAGCCCGGGGCGGCTTCATCAACGCACGCGCAGCGTAACGAAAACGGCCGAGCCCATTGTGGAGCGCCGCCGCGGGGCTTATTCTTTTAGACCAGGCCTCGCCTGCTGCCTGGCACAAAGTAAAGCCATGTACCCTATACGCGACACGCTGGGACCTTATAAATTTACGCCCGCCTCCTGGCTGCTCATCGCCGGCAACTGCGCGGCCTTTTATTTCCTGGTCGCCGCGTCTGACCCCGAGGAGCTGCTGGCCACCTGGGCCATGTTTCCCTATCGCCTGGAGGCTTCGGCTTCGCCCGCTGTGCTGCTGAGCACCATCACCGCAGCCTTCCTGCACGGCGGCATTTTTCACCTGGTCAGCAACCAGCTCTACCTTTTCGTTTTTGGCCACCGCGTGGAGCAGCGACTGGGGAGCTTGTTGTTCGTGCTGCTGTACCTGTCGGGCGCGCTTGCGGCCGGCATCATGCACGTGCTGGCCGACCCCTACTCCAACGTGCCCATGGTGGGCGCGTCGGGAGCCGTGAGCGCCGTGCTCGGTGCCTACCTGGTCTACTTTCCGCTGGCGCGTGTGCAGTTCACCTTCATACTGCTGCGCGTGTGGATACCGGCCATGGTCTTCATCGTTGCGTGGCTGGCCACGCAGGTGATGGGCGTGTTCTCGGCAGACGTGGCAACGGCCTGGTGGGCCCACCTGGGCGGCTTTGTCTTCGGCTGCTTCGCCGCGCTCATGCTGAGAGATTTTCGGCGCCCCATCGCCGCCGAAACGCAGGCTGCCTGAAACGGCCAGCTGCCTTTCCCCTGGTCAGTCCGCCGAACAGACGCCCCAGGGATTCAGCGGCTCGGTGACTATCCCTTCCAGCGTGCCATCGAGCGGTCGGTGACTCGAGCCACAAGTAGAGCTGCGCAGCCTCGGAATTCTGGTCGATATCAAATCCACGCAATTTCGTTCCGTGGCGCAGCTGCTGCTGGATGCGTTACCAAGCACGCTCGACCCGTCCAACTTCAGCCTGGGCGCCATCACCCCCACCGATCCCGAGTTCGTCACTATGCAGAACAACTCTCGTGCCTTCGATGCCCAGGGCAGCCGTACCTGTCACCAGTATAGAAACAGCCGTTATCTTTCCCTTGCCGCCGGCGAAACCAGCCCACCAGGGGCCCTCGACAACAACATCACTGACGCGCAGATGCCCCTTGTCCGTGTAGGCTGCAGCGTGACCGCTGGCGGTTGACCTCAGAGTGCCGGGTCCGTTTATTCGACAGGCACGAGAGCAGAACACCGCGTGTCCCCCGTCGTTCACGATTTCAAAACCGTCCAGGTCTAAAGTGGATCCCCTTTTTTTCATTCGAACAGCTACGTTCGCCGGCCACTGCACGTCGCGCCCCGAACAGTCGAGGTCCGCCGACAGAAAACCGTCACCCCTGAGCAGAGTGCCACACTCGGTCACTTCGACCGCGGGCCTGCGACCGGCGTGAGTGATTCCAGCCATTCCCACAGCCGCTACCACAGCGACGAGAACCAGAATTGTCGCGGCGGAAGCTGTCAACGCCGTGAGTCTGAATATTGTCATTGGAGAAAACCTCCCGCGTCCAGAAACGCCGTCGCCTCCTTAACTGGTGTTCCCGCATAACAAATTTTTGTCCACCCTGTCAAGGGATTAGGACTTCTTTTGGACTACTTTCTGTTGATAAAATGCCAGGGGCGCGTGAACACCGGCTTTTCATAGAAAATTCCTCTCTTTTGATTGGTTCTGACGATCCTGCGCACGTGAATCATAAGGAGACCCTCAGGTCTGCCTCGCTCCGACGGGAACATGATACGCCACCGCCCATCGCCCTTGCCCGCGGCCGTTTCGTGCTTATTTTCTGTCTACTGGCCGGCTCGCGACGCCCGGTCCAGGAGAGGAAAAGATGGACAGACAGATGACAGAAAAAGCCCGGCTGGCGATAGCCGAAGCGCAGGGACTGGCGCTGGACAACCACCACGCGACCCTTGAGCCCGAGCACCTGCTCGCGTCCCTTCTCGACCAGGAAGGAGGCCTGCTCAGCACCCTGCTGCGCGGCCTCGGCCGCGAGCCGGCTGCTGTATCGACCAGCGTGGCACGAGCCCTCGACACACTACCCAGCGCAGCCACGGCAGACCAGGAGCTACGCGCGGGCACCCGCTTTGCCCGCGTAATGCGAGCGGCCGAACGCGCCATGAAACGACGCGATGACCCCGACAGCACGGTAGACCATCTCGGCGTCGAGCAGCTCGTAGAAGGCCTGCTCGACGACAAGGGCGAGGCCGGCAAGGCGCTGGCCGAGGCGGGCCTGAGCCTGGAAGTTCTCGAGCAGGCGCTGGCCGGTCTGCGCGCGTCCGGGAATAACAGCGGCTTCGGCAACGGCAGCCTCGACAGCGATAACCCCGAAGGCGAATCACCGCTCGAGCAGTACGGACGCGATCTGACGGGTGAGGCCGAGGCCGGCAAGCTCGATCCCGTCATCGGCCGCGACGAAGAAATACGCCGCACGATAGAAGTGCTGTCGCGCCGCACCAAGAACAACCCCGTGCTCATAGGCGAGCCCGGCGTGGGCAAGACCGCCATCGTAGAGGGCCTGGCCCGGCGCATCGTCGCCGGTGACGTACCCGAGAGCCTGAAGGACCGCCGCGTGGTGTCGCTCGACATGGGCGCTCTGGTGGCTGGAGCCAAGTACCGCGGCGAGTTCGAAGAGCGCCTGAAGGCCGTGCTCAAGGCCGTGCAGGATTCAGACGGCCAGGTGGTGCTGTTCATAGACGAACTGCACACGGTGGTGGGTGCGGGCGCGGCCGAGGGGTCTATGGACGCGGGCAACCTGCTCAAGCCGGCGCTGGCCCGCGGTGAGCTGCACTGCATAGGCGCCACCACGCTGGCCGAGTACCGCAAGTACGTAGAAAAAGACGCGGCCCTGGAGCGCCGTTTCCAGCCGGTCAAGGTAGCCCAGCCCAGCGTGGCCGACACCGTGTCGATACTGCGCGGGCTCAAGGAGCGCTACGAGATTCACCACGGCGTGCGTATACGCGACGCCGCGCTGGTGAAGTCGGCCGTGCTCTCGGACCGCTACATCGCCGACCGCTTCCTGCCCGACAAGGCCATCGACCTGGTCGACGAGGCGGCCGCCCGCCTGCGCACGCAGATGGACTCCATGCCAGCCGATCTCGACGAGCAGGCCCGCCGTATAATGCAGCTCGAGATAGAACGCGAAGGCCTGAAGGCAGAAAAAGACAAGGCCTCGCGCGAGCGGCTCAAAAAACTCAAGGAAGAACTCGCCGACCTGCGCGCCGACTACGAAGAGAAGAAAGCGTTGTGGGACGTCGAGCGCGCCGAGGTTCAGAAACTGCGCGAGCTCAAGGAGCAGATCGACTCGCTGCGCGTCGAGGTTGAGCAGGCCGAGCGGGCCTACGATCTCAACCGCGCAGCCGAGCTCAAGTACGGCCGCCTGGCCGAGCTCGAGCGCGAACTCGAACAGGCCGACGCCCAGGCCGACGACGGTCACGCCATGCTGCGCGAGGAGGTCAGCGAGGACGACATCGCCGCGGTAGTGGCACGCTGGACCGGCATCCCCGTCACCAGCCTGCTCGAGGGCGAGGCCGACAAGCTCGTACACCTGGCCGAGCGACTGCACGAGCGCGTGATAGGCCAGGACGAGGCCGTGCAGGCGGTGGCCGACGCGGTGCTGCGCGCGCGCTCGGGCCTTTCTGAAGCCGGCCGCCCCGACGGATCGTTTCTCTTCCTGGGCCCCACGGGCGTGGGCAAGACCGAGCTGGCGCGGGCGCTGGCAGCAGAGCTGTTCAACGACGAGCACGCGATGATTCGCCTGGATATGTCCGAGTACATGGAAAAACACAGCGTCTCGCGCCTGGTCGGGGCACCCCCCGGCTACGTGGGCCACGAAGAGGGCGGCCAGCTCACCGAGGCCGTGCGCCGCAGGCCCTACGCCGTGATACTGCTCGACGAAATAGAAAAGGCCCACCGCGACGTCTTCAACATCCTGCTGCAGGTGCTTGACGACGGCCGGCTGACCGACAGCCAGGGCCGCACGGTAGACTTTTCGAACACGGTCATACTGATGACCTCGAACCTGGGCAGCAGCGAGATCCTGTCGCTCGAAGAGCAGGGTCGCTCCTGGGAGCAGATGAAACAGGCCGTGCTCGAACTGCTCAAGCAGGAGTTCAGGCCCGAGTTCCTCAACCGCCTGGACGAGGTCGTTGTCTTCCACGCGCTCGAGCGCGGGCAGATCCGGCAGATAGTCGAACTGCAGACAGCCGACCTGGTGAAACGCCTGGCCGCGCGCGAAATAGAACTGCTGCTGACCGAAGCAGCGCTCGACCACCTGGCCCGCGTCGGCTACGAGCCGGCTTACGGCGCACGTCCGCTCAAGCGGGCCATCAGGCGCGAGGTCGAAACCGTGCTGGCGCGGCGCCTGGTGGCGGGCGAATTCACCGCCGGTCGTCGCGTGCAGGTGGACGCCTCGGAAGAGGGACTCACGTTCATCGACGCCGCGATGGACGAAGCCGCCTGACTCGGCGGGCAATCAACGGCGAGTGAAAGGTGTCCGGCCTAATCGGGTGGCGGGCCGGGCGAGATAACCCCGGCCGTCATGCCGCCGTCCACTGGCAGGGCTACACCGGTCACGAACGACGCGTCGTCGCTGCATAAAAATCTCACAACGGAGGCCACTTCTTCGGGCTCGCCCACGCGACCCAGCGGATGGCTACGCTTGCCTATTTCATCGAGCAGCTCCTCGCCACCACCCAACACCGCCATGGCCGAGTGCGCCATGGGCGTGCGTATAACACCCGGGCAGACGGCGTTGACCCTGATGCCTTCGGCGGCGTACTCAACGGCCGCCTCGCGCGTCATGAGCACTACCGCCCCCTTGCTCGCGTTGTAGCTGATCATGCCGGGCACCCCCACGAGCCCGGCCACCGAGGCCGTGTTGACGATAGCTCCCCGCACCGGGCCGGGGTTCTTGAGCATGGCGCTCACGGCCGAGCGCAATCCATAAAACACGCCGTTGACGTTTACGTCCATGAGGCGGCAATGCTCGGCGGGGTCGGTATCGATCAGCGCACCGTTGATCTCAACGCCGGCATTGTTGAAGTAGAGATCGAGGCGGCCGCGCGCACTCACCACGGAGTCCACCAGCGCCTGCACCTGCTCGGGGTCGGTCACGTCGCAACGCATGAAAGTCGCGCCCAGTTCGGCAGCCACCTGCGAGCCGTCCTGTAGGTCGGCGAGCACCACGGTCGCGCCCGCCTCGGTAAACGCCCGCGCCGTTGCCAGCCCTATGCCCGACGCGCCACCGGTTATGATCGCCGTCTTTTCATCAAGCCTGTTCATAGCCGCGTAGCCTGACGACCAACCGCGACTGCGTCAAGAAGCGGGAGGTAGCGGCGAGCTTGGGCAGCACCAACAGCCCGCTGCTTTGACAATGCCCCGAGCGCTGGGCAGTCAGTCGTCATGACCCAGCGTGACCATGCCGCCGCCGACCCTGCCCCCGCTAAGCAGCGCCCGGCCCGGCGCCTGAAGAAAGCCGGTGTCGCCCTGGCCGCGCAGCTGGTGCCGTGGTTGCTCAAGGGCTGGCTGGCCTTTGTGCGCCTGACCAGCGGCGTGAGCATAGACAAGGCTGGCCGCCGGGCACTGGCCGATGCCGCCGCTGGCAAGGATTGCATCGTGGTGAGCCTGCACCAGGGCCTGCTCTACCTGGCGTTCTTCTTTGCCGGCTCGCGCATGCATACGCTGGTGAGCATAGGCGACATCGGCGACGTCATCGCCGGACTCTGCCGTCTTTATGGCTACCGCGCACTCAGAGGTGGCTCGAGCAGTCGCGCCAGTCGCCGACGTCCGGCTGTCGATTACCTGCTCGAAGCCGTCGCAGAAACCCGCGATACCGGCACCTGCACCTACATCACCCCCGATGGATCACAGGGGCCGGCCGGGGCCTGCAAGGTGGGTTTTGCAGTGGTAGCGGCCCGCACTGGTCTGCCGGTCTACGCCGTGTGTGGTAGCAGCCGGCGCTGCTGGTACGCACCGGGCTGGGACCGTTTTGCCCTGCCACTGCCCTTCAGCAGGGTGAGCCTGGAGGCACTCGGCCCATTCACCGCGGGCAACGAAGACAACGCCGCCGAACTGCTAAGGGTCGAAGTCGAGCAAGCGCTTCATACTTTGCACGCGCGAGCGTTTGAAAGAATGGAGCAACCGCAGACGCCGAGCCTGCAATCGCTGCAGGTCGAAGTAACGGCGGGCAAAAAAGGCGAAGGTTAAAAACCGACTGCGCAGCTGCTGAACAGGCCGCCCGGGCTTCAGCCCTGCCGGTGATACACCAGCGACGCCCCGATGTAGTAAAGCGGGTAGAACAACGACACCGTCCCGAGCAGGGGTTGCACTTCGGGCAAGCGCAGCACCAGCACGAGGGCCATCACCGCCCACACCGCGCCCAACCACAGCGTGCGCCGGCGCAGTATTTCGCTGCGGCTGGGGTACAGCCATCTCAGCGGCACAAACACCAGCGCCAGTGCGGTGCCCAACATCAGCAGGTTCATCATCGGGCCGGTGCCAAGCACCACGAAGTAGAACGCCATGATGTTCCAGTAGGAAGGAAAGCCCAGGAAGTAGTGTTCGACAACGCCCTTGGCGTCGGCCCGCGAAAACCCGTAGGCGCTCGCCATCAGCACGACCAGCGGCACCAAGCTGAACTCGTCGGGCAGCATGCCCGGTTGCATGAACACGGCCACGGGCACGACGACGTAGTTGAGATAGTCGACCAGGTTGTCGAGCATGGCGCCGTCGAACCAGGGCAGCACGTGCTTCACGTTGGCGGCCCGGGCCAGGGTGCCGTCGGTTGAATCTACGGCCAGGGCGGCGCCGAGCATGATAAAACAAGTGCGGTGGTCACCGGCAAAAGCCGCCTGCAAAGCGAGAAAACCCAGCACGGCGCCCGAGGCCGTGTATAAATGAACCGCCCAGGCCACCGCCCGGGCCATGGGGCCCCCGCTCGAAACACCAGGCTGCATCGGCTCCGTATAGCCCCATACCGCGCTTTGGCAAACCATCGCGGCCGGGTTGTGCACTGCGTCAGCGCCGGTCTATACCTTTGTGACGAGCAGGGTTGGAGAAAGATAGCATGACAAGAGAACTCAAGAACGACCCCTGGGCGTGGACGCTCGCACTGTTTGCTCTCGGCAACCTGGCCAACGCCACCTGGATGCTGGCCGACCCGATCGGCTGGTATCACGGCATCCCGGCTGCCGTACCCGATTTCGGTCCCGCCAACGAGCACTTCATTCGCGACGTCGGCGCCACCTTCGGCATGATGGGCCTCGGGCTTGCCTGGGCCGCAGTTCGACCGGCCGTCAGGCTACCGGTGATGGTGCTGGTAAGTCTTTTCTACCTGTTGCACGCAGCCGTACACGTGCTCGACACCGCCCGCGGGCTGGTGCCCGCCAATCACTGGCTGCTGGATTTTCCGGCCGTGTACCTACCCGCGATCCTGCTCGTGGCCGTAACCATGGCCATGCAACGGTCGGCAGACAGGGAGTGAACCGCGCGCGCCTGCTCGCCGCCCTACTGCTGGGTCTGCTACTGGCCGCGCTGCCGTTTGCCCGCTACCTGGGCCATAGCCCGCACTCGCCGGACGGCCATTCGCCGTCCCAGGCCTCGCCTGCCGATCACCAACAGAACCACGAACACTGACCAAGCCCACCTGGTCAGGCGCCAGAGTCGGCGAGTTCTTCGGCTATCAAGTCTGCAATCACGCGGGGAAACTCCATGGGCACGAAATGCGTGCTGCCGGGCACGACGAGCAAGCGACCCTGCGGCAGGCGATCCATCGCACGCGCGGCGCGCTCATCAGTAAACGAGTCGGTGGTCTCTCCCTTTACCACGAGTACCGGCAGGTCGAGGGCCTCGAGATAGGCAAAGCCATCGGACTCTGCTGCACGCTGGTATACCCGCGCCTCGAGGCGGGCAGGGCACAGCAGCTCTATCTCGCCGTCGGGCCGATCAAAACTGCCGTGCTCAACGTAGGCGCGCAGGGCCGCTTCGGTCCAGGTGTCGTACGGGGGCTTGGAGGCAAAGACTTCGTACAGGTATTCGCGCGACGGCCACACCATGCGGCGGGTACGCGTACGCGCCGACATGGGGTTGTCCACCTCGGCGAACGAAGCGTCGACCACGGGATCAAAAAGAATCGGGTCTATCAGCAGCAGCCGCTCAAATCGTTTCCCGTCAGCCGCCGCCACACCGGCCAGCGTAGTGGCACCGCCCGAGTGGCCCACGCCCAGGGCAGCTTCGAGTTCGAGCCGGGCCATGACGCCTTCGAGATCGTCCACGAAGTTACTCCACTGGTAACCGTCGTCGGGCTTCGAGCTGAGACCGTGACCGCGGTGATCGATCGACAGGACGCGACCATCAAAACCGATGCCACGCAACTCGTCGATGACCGGCTTCCATACCGCGCCGAGAAAACCCGTGGGATGCGAAAACAGCAGCGTGCGGCCCTGCCCACCCCAATCGGTCACGTTTATACTCTGGCCGTTGCTATCTACCCTGAAGTGCTTCATTGACTGTCAATCCTGGTGCCCGTGGTAGTGCCAGTAATAATGCCAGTGGTAGTACCAGTGCCTGGTAGCCGGGAGAGGCCTCGCATGCGAGCCACCGTGACAAACCCGGGCCGCAGAGATATGCATCCTGTACGCGGGGGAAAACGGTTTCCAGTGACGGATGAAAGCAAGTCTACGGTAGTAACAGTATTCGGCAGCTCGATGGTGCCCGCGGGCGACGAGCTCTACCGATCGGCCGAGCGGCTGGGAGGGATGCTGGCCGAGCGTGGAGCGCGGGTTGCCTGCGGTGGCTACGGCGGTGTGATGGAAGCCGTTTCGCGCGGCGCCCGGGCTGCAGGCGGCCACGCACTGGGCTTTACCGTGCCTGATTTCCCCGGCCGCGAGCCCAACGAGTTTCTCAGCGAAGAACGCCCCTGCGGCGATCTCTACGAGCGCCTGCAGGGTCTTATTCACGGCAGCGACGCCTGGATAGCACTGGGCGGGGGAGTAGGCACCTTGGTCGAAATTTTCCTGGCGTGGAACGAAATCTACATGAGCCTTCTCCCGGCGCGGCCCCTGCTGCTGGTGGGCAGCCAATGGCCGGCCGCGCTCGAAAGCCTGAGCGGGCTCACCGAACTCGGCGAACGCCACATGAAACTGATTGATCTCTGCGACGACGTCGACAGCGCTGTAGAATTGCTGGCGAGCCGTGACGTGTTCGCTAATACCGCCGGGAGTGGAGCAACACCATGAGCGCCGTTGAAGCAGAGTCGCCCGCGGAATTGTTTTCTCTCGCGGGTCGCGTCGCCCTGGTGACCGGCGCGTCGTCGGGCCTCGGCACCGAGTTTGCCGACGCCCTGGCCTCGGCCGGGGCGTCGCTGCTGCTCGTGGCCAGGCGCAAGCAGCAGCTCGACGAACAGGCCGAACTGCTACGCCAACGCTGGGGGGCCACCGTGACCGCGCACGCCCTCGACATAAGCGATCGCGAGGCGGTCGCGGCAGCGTGGCCCGAGCTGTCTGCCAACGCTGGTGGCATAGACATACTGGTCAACAACGCGGGCATATCGGTGACCGGGCGGGCCGAAACTCAGTGGCCCGGGGCCTGGGACGATTCGCTTGCCGTCAACCTTACCGCTGCTTTCCAACTCTCCTTGCTGGCCGCCGAAGGCATGCGCGCAAGCGGGCGAGGCGGGCGCATAATCAACGTGAGCTCGATCTTCGGCAGCCTCGGCAGCTCGCTGTTCCGGCTGGCAGCGTACAGCGCTTCCAAGGGCGGGCTCACCAACCTCACCCGGCAGCTGGCCGTTGAATGGGCGGGCGATGATATAACGGTAAACGCCATCGCGCCCGCCTGGTTTCCCAGCGAGATGACCGGCGGCAGCACCGCCAAGGAAAGCCTGGTCGACCGAATGAGCCGCGCTTGCCCGATGAACCGAATGGGGCGGGCAGGAGAGCTGAGGACGGCCTGCCTGTTCCTGGCGTCACCCGCTTCGTCTTACGTGACCGGCTCGGTGATACCCGTGGACGGCGGCTACGCCGCCTGGTGAAGCCGCCAATTTTCCGGCCTGCATTGCCGGGTCAGCTGCCGGGGCTCAGCCCGCGGAAGCGACGACGGTGGGCGACAACGGCTTGAAGTAAGGCCACTCGACCTCGCCCAGTTCGTTTACGGCTGCTTGCCGCGTGGGCGACGCGGGTCGCGGCTGCACGCCGCAGAGCAACACCGCCATGCGACCGGGCTCGTTCATGTAACCGGCCTCGAGCCCGCGTTTTTCACCTTCGCCCCAGTATATGTCGGCTCGGCCGGCGCCCTTGATGGCGCCGCCGGTATCGTGGTTGAAAGCAAAGCGGGCAAAGTGCCGCCAGCTGGCCACCTGTCCCTTGTCGTTGAGCTGGGGACGGCGGCTGATGATGTAAGTGAGCGCGCCGGGGGGAACGAAGTTCGGGTCGGTGGCTATCGAGCGCCCGCCGATCAGGGGAACTCCCAGCGAACCTATGGGCCCCTGGTTGTCGGCGAGATCAACCTCGCGGAAAAATATGTAACGCGGGTTGCGAAACAACACGCCGTCGCGTTGCTCGGGGTTGAGGGTGAGCCAGGAACGTATGGAGCTCGACGAACCCTGCCCCGGCCCGAGCACGCGGTTGTCGAGCATCCACCGGCCCACGCTGAAGTAAGACAAGCCGTTACTCGCCGAGAAGTTCACGCGCATCACGCGGCCGTCTTCCATGCGCAGGCGGCCGGACCCCTGCACGTGCAGAAAATACAGCGCCACCGGGTCGTCCACCCACGCCAGTTCGAGATCACGACCCTCGAGAAGCCGGCTGCCGTCGATCTCTTCACGCGTGAGGTAGGGCACGAGGTCGCCGTCCTTTACCTTGCCGTGTATGAGCCTCTTGTCTCCCTTGAAGAAACGCCCCAGCTCCACGCGAGTGAGCTCGTCGGGTCGCGCGTAGACAGGGTAACGAAAATTTTCGTCGCGGCTGCTGCGCGCCTCGAGCACCGGCTCGTAGTAGGCCGTGAAACGTGCGCCCTCGTTGGGCGCGTAGGCACGGCACTCGTCTGCCAGGCGCTGGTGAAGCAAGGCGGTGGGCGTGTGCCGAACCAGCTCAACAAAGTGCTCCACGCTGTGGCGCAGCTGCTTGGCGCTGTAAGTATCGTGACCGAGCGAGTAGCGCTTGCGCCGACCCCGGCCGTCGTAGTAGTCCAGGCTGGCCGAGGCCGCGGCCAGGAGGCTTTCCACGTCAAGATCGTCGCCTATGACACCGACACGTTGGGTGCGCGTGTAGGAAGTTGCGGGGGAGGACCTGAAATCCAGGGGAAGCACGCCGCAGGAGGGAAGAAAGACCAACAAGAGCAGCAATCCACCACTCCTTAACCCTCGGGGCCACCTCATCCTCCGCCTCAATCTCCTGCCTCACCACCGTAGCCTGTCCGCCATGGGACCGGCCTCAGCGCCACCTTTCTATTTTGATTCGAGCCCCACAGATGTCAACAGCTGCGAGCGATCGAGTGCACACTTATCGCTTGATCAGCGGGCAGAGACTTCAGCCCTGCAGACCGGACTGCTCGGCCGCGCGCCGGGCCTTCGCGGCGTCGCCGCCCAGCAGCTGCGCCAGGGCACCGAGCAAGCGCAGTACGTTGGCCGCCCTGCTCGACTCGCCCATCAGGCCTATACGCCAAACGCGCCCAGCCAACGGGCCGAGACCGGGACCTATTTCGATGCCGTGATCCTCGAGCAGCGAGCGCCGCAGACCCGCCTCGTCTACGCCATCGGGCACGAGCACGCTGTTGAGCATCCACAGCCGGTGCCCCTCGTTCGCGGCGGGCTCCAGGCCCAGCGTGGCCAGGCCAGCCCACAACGCTTCGTGGTTGGAGCGGTGCCTGTCCCAGCGCGCGTGAAGCCCCTCCTCGTGCACCAGCAGCAGTGCTTCATCCAGCGCGTAAAGCATCGAGATGGGCGCGGTGTGGTGATACACGCGTGCGCTTCCGAAGTAGCCGGCGATCAAGCCCAGGTCGAGATACCAGCTCGACACGGCGCTCTTGCGTGCAGCCACGCGCTGCATGGCGCGCTCGCTCATCGTCAGCGGCGACAGTCCAGGCGGGCAACTGAGGCACTTCTGTGTGCCGCTGTAACAGGCGTCGATATCCCAGGCGTCGACCTCCAGCGGGCAGCCCGCCAGCGAGGTAACGGCATCCACCATCAACAGGGCACCCGATTCGTGGGCCAGCTGGGCCAGTCCCTGCACCGGCTGCCAGGCGCCGGTGGAAGTCTCGGCGTGCACCACGGCGAGCAAGCGCGGGCTGTCGCAGGCAGCAAGCGCCTCGGCCAGCGTCTCGACGGGTATCACCTCGCCCCACTCGGCCTCGACCCTGCGCACGCGCGCACCCAGCCGCTCGGCAACGTCGGCCATGCGCGTGCCGAACACTCCGTTCACACCCACCACCACCTCGTCGCCAACTTCAAGCAGGTTGGCAAAACAAGCCTGCATGCCAGCCGACCCGGTACCCGACACCGGCAGGGTCATTGTGTTTTCGGTGCCGAACGCCAAACGAAGATTGCCCTGCACCCTGTCCATGAGATCCAGGAAGGCGGGGTCGAGATGGCCGATAATCGGCCGCGACATGGCGGCGTAAACCCGTTCGTGCACCATGGCCGGACCGGGGCCAAGCAACAGCCGATCGGGCGGAACAAAAGAAGCCTGCTGGGTTTTATCGCTCACGATCAGCTGCATAAGGCGCCCCCTTCCCGAAGACAACCCGGGGGCCTCTGGTACGGGTGGGCCGCAGCGGTTAGTTTCAATACGTGAGCGCGACCTTGAGCAACCCGCCGCTGGACGCCGGGCTGGTGACCAGGCTGAGGCGGATGCTGGGAGAGGAGGGGTTGCTCACCGGCGAAGCTGCGCTGCGGGTTTACGAGTGCGACGGCTACACGCTCGAGAAAGCCCGGCCGGCCCTGGTGCTGCTGCCCGCCACAACCCAGGAGGTGTCGCGCTCGGTAGAACTGCTCCACGAGGCCGGTATCGCCTTTGTACCACGCGGCGCGGGCACGGGCGTGAGCGGTGGCTGCCTGCCAGCCGACATCCCGGTGATGATAGGCACCAGTCGCATGCGACGAATCCGCCACGTGGATCTCGACAACCGCCGCGTCGAGGTCGAAGCGGGCGTGGTCAACCTCGACGTCACCCGCCTGGTCCAAAGCGACGGCTTGCACTACGCGCCCGATCCCTCGAGCCAGGCCGCCTGCACCATAGGCGGCAACGTAGCCGAGAACAGCGGCGGCCCGCACACGCTCAAGTACGGCGTGACAGTAAACCACCTGCTCGGCCTTGAGCTGGTGCTGCCCGACGGCGAAGTGCTGCAACTGTCGCGCGAAGCCGGAAGCGGCGGCTTCGACCTGGCCGGCCTTGTAACCGGAAGCGAGGGCACGCTGGGCATCATAACCTCGGCCACGCTGGCGCTGGTCAAAAACCCGCAAGCGGTGGCAACCGTGCTGGCCGTGTTTCCCGCTGTACTCGAAGCCAGCCGGGCGGTGTCGGCCATAATCGCGGCCGGGCTGGTGCCCGCCGCGCTCGAAATGATGGACGCGCTGGTGATCGAGGCGGTCGAGGCCGCCTACGGTTTCGGGTTTCCGGCCGACGCCGGGGCGGTGCTCATCATCGAGCTGGACGGACTCGCGGCAGCCCTCGATGAGCAGTGCGTGCAGGTAACCAAGGCCTGCAGCGAACAGGGCGCGAGCGAAATCCGCCGCGCCGACGACCCCCGGGAACGCGAGCTGCTGTGGAAATCGCGCAAGCGCGCGTTCGGCGCCATGGGCCGACTGGCGCCGTCCTACTGCACCCAGGACGGCGTTGTCCCACGCAGCGCTCTACCCGAAATAGTCGAACGAGTCGGCGAAATCGGCCGCCGCTACAAGCTGCGTATAGCCAATCTCATGCACGCCGGTGACGGCAACATTCACCCGCTGTTGCTCTACGATGAGAACGATCCCGCTCAGGTTGCCCGCGTACTCGATGCCGGTCGCGACATACTCCTGGCCTGCCTCGAACTGGGCGGCTCGGTAACCGGTGAGCACGGCATAGGAATAGAAAAAACCGGGCTCATGCCGGCCAGCTTCGGGCCGGCTACCCTTGCCGCGATGGCCGACCTGCGCGAGGTCTTCAACCCGCGCTCGCTGTGCAATCCCCACAAGATACTGCCCAGTGACCGCCACTGCGTGGAGGTCACACGCCCGCGCCCACGGGGAGGCGGATGACAGTGCAGGCTCCCCAGCGCGCAGCGAGGAGCGCGGCACTCGCCGCCGGCACCGAGGGCGTGCCCTCCCGTGAGGCCCGCCCCGACGAGACCTTGTCGGGGCTGACTGCTCCCA
>JACNKC010000024.1 GCA_014382245.1 Pseudomonadota bacterium
CTCATCGGGCCCGAACGTCCCAATGCACGCGAACCCGCCAACCGACCCTCCGCCGCACACGCCTCCCCCGGGACAGGGGTCAGGCGTCGTCGGGTCACAGGCCAAGCCGTGATTATCGCCGAGGTAGCAGCTCCACTGCCCCCACCCGGCATCGTCCCAATCGTACACGCCCTTGTAAATATGCAGGATCAAGTGGTGAGACTGCGCGTCCATGGCGAAGCTCTGGCGGTTGTAGGAGAAACACTCGCCGGGACTATCGCCGGTCTCGTTGGTAGCAGGGAACTCGCCGGGACAGGGCACGCGGAACTCGGCGGGCACCACGCCCGGCGCCGTCAGGTCGTAGTAGGTGGGAACGCAAGCTTCGTCCTCATCGTTGGGCTGTACGGGAAAGCCCGGCAGTGCCAGCTGTATGCCGCTGCCAAACGCAGGCGGATCGGGCTGCGGTGTTTTGTTGGGACTCGGAGGAGGCAGGCAGGCATCGAGCAGCTCGGCCGTGTCGACCACCACGCCGGTCTCAGGCGCGCCGCCTCTTATCCACAGCCTGAGCGCTTCAAGCAAGCCTGCGTCCACCGTCTCCGGGTTGGTGGGCATAGGTGAACCCGGGGGTGCGTAGGGCGGGCCCAGGGTCTTGGCCGCCATCTTCAGGTAGAGCATGCTCAGGTCCTGGTCGCCGGGAAATACCCGCACCGTTGCAGGGTCGGCCAGCGACGCGACACCCAGCAGCGCTGCGTGTGAAGCTCCCGCCCTGAGATCGAGCCCACCCGCCAGGGCTACGCCGTGACACAAATCGTTGCTGCACTGGTAAGTCGCGCTGTCGAAGATGAGCCCCTGCAGCGCTTCGTAGGTGCTGTCGTACTCAACGTCGCTGACCTCGCAACCGATCTCACAAAGGGTTGTGCAGGTGTCATCGTCGACCGCGTTGCCGTCATCGCAGGTCTCGCCAAGTTCGACCTTGTCGTTGCCGCAAACCGCGTTACAAGCCAGGGGCACACTCGCGTTCTTGCCCTGCACCTTGCCAATCTCGTTACGATCGAAAGAGCTGTATTCGGCGCAGTACTGTTCGTCACCCAGCGTCAGGCCTATTTCCACGCTGGCCTGGGCCGCCAGTACGTCGTAACCCCAGTATCGCCCCTTGCCCTTGATGATCAGCTTGCCGCCGTTGCGCCCACCTTTGATCAGTACCTTGGTTACCCCGCTCGAAGCGTTGGATCCATGGTCGCCACGGTACTTCCACCCCCGAGGGTCAGGCATCTTGCCTATGGGCGTCCAGCCCGCCGGGTCCAGGTAAACAACACCGGTATTGCCGTCGTATTGACCCGATCCCCTGACGATGATGCTGCTGCCGACCAGCCTCAGGTCTTCGCCGAACTCGTTGATCGACAGCTGGTCCCTGGCCTTGAAAAGAAACTTACGTTTGTGCACCTTGCCCGCCGGATCGGTTATCACCAACTTGTCGCCGCCCACGCTGTGGGCATCTTCATGGCCCAGCGCCAACGGAGGCGCCAGAAGCAGGGCCAGTATGGTTCCGCACAAAAGAGACAACGCCGTCAATAGCGCCGCAGCACGCGATAAGTCAGTGTTCAGCTTATTTTCCATGGCTCACCTGTTTTCATTCCACCTGACGGTGCACGAAGCATACCTAGCGCTGTTTGCGTAACGCAGACCGCGGCCGGATCCCGCTGCGCAAGCTCTGTGCGGCTGCCCGCGGGCGAATCGCGGCCCCCGACGCGGTTTTCCTGAAACTGGGAGGAATCGGGGGGCGCGCGTCTTCTCAGCGGCGGGAAGGAACCAGGCAGATCTCTCCCAATCGCAGTAGAACAAGGGAGTGAAATTGCGGTAGCTGCGCGCCGGCTCCGCAAGTGATAAACTCCAATGGATTGCTCATGACCGGAGGGGACAAATGGACAAAGCGGACTTTTTGAAACTGGCGACCGTGATCGGCGCCGCGGCGCTGCTGACCATAGGCGGTTGCGCCAACAAGCAAGCCGATGAGCCTGGCGAGGACGGCAATGCCGCCAGTGAAGCCGAGGTCAATGCAGCAGCGGCCGATACAGTGACAACCGACAGTGGACTGGTCTACGAGGTGCTCGAAGCCGGCGGCGGACCCAAGCCGGGGCCATCTGACTCGGTGACGGTGCACTACCGCGGCACGCTGCTCGACGGCAAGGAATTCGACAGCTCCTACTCACGCGGTAAGCCAGCCACCTTTGGCGTCAACCGGGTTATAAAAGGGTGGACCGAAGCCCTTCAGCTGATGGGCGTAGGCTCAAAGTGGAAGCTGACGATCCCGCCCGAACTGGCCTACGGCAAGCGTGGAGCTGGCAGAGATATAGGCCCGGACGAAACCCTGGTATTCGAAGTCGAGCTGCTGAAGATCAACTGACGTTGCAGGCCAGGCCTGGGAACTCGCCGGCCACCGCCTCGCTTCAGAAAGTCCACAGTGTCCACCAGCGCGGCTTGAAGCGCTCCTCGCAAGCCGGTAGCTGACGGCGGTACTGGTCGGCACGACGTTGCACCTTGCGGGCCACGTCGACCAGCCACTGCTTGCCTACATAGCTGCGTCGGCTGTAGCCACCATCTCCCTCGTGGTAGGCGAGATACAGGCTGTAAGCGTTACCCGGTTCTATGCCGTTGCGCTTAACGCTACGCGCCGCGTACCAGCCGATGAAGTCCACCGCGTCGTCAAAGTCGTCGCGGTCGGCACCCCGGCGGCCGGTCGATTCCTGGTATTCTTTCCAAGTGGTCTTGATGGCCTGGGTGTAACCATAGGCCGACGACGGCCGCCGGCCAGGCAGTACCCATAGAAAACGCTCGCGCTCAGGACGGGCCCGGGCCTGGAAGCGAGACTCCTGGTAGATGAACGCCAGCTGTACGTGCACCGGGATACCCCAGCGTTTCTGGCTGCGAGCGGTGGCCCTGTACCAGGAACGTTTGGCGTCGAATATCGAACAACTGTCGGTAAGATCCATCGGGGCCTGTGCGCCACAAGCCGAGACTCCCAGGGACAGGACCACAGCGAGCACCGCCACGCCACCACTTCCGGACCACACCACTCACCCAGCTTACTGCCAGCGGGCAGGATTTCCCAGCCCGCTCGTGAACCTTCTGGTGGTCCGGCGCGTATTACCGGGCATGACAGGAGGTAGCAAAGCAATGACCGATAACAGGACCTGCCCATGGTGCGCCGAAAGCATAAAGGCCGAGGCGCGGCGCTGCCCCTGGTGTCGCAGCCGCCTGGACACCCTGGACCACGGTGGCTGGCACCGCCACCACGCCGAGGCCCGGCTGGCCGGCGTGGCCGCCTCGCTGGCCGCGAGTTTCAGCCTGCCACTGGCCGGGGTGCGACTGGCATTCGTTGTGCTCACGATGGTCCACCTGCTCGGCCCGCTGTTATACGGCGTGTTGTGGCTGATTATACCACCCGACGAGGGAACAGAATCTATTTTTGAACACGCCAGTCGCCGGACGACGGACTGGATACATGGGTCGAGCCAACATGATAGACATTGATCCGTGCTATCGGACGAGGCACTTGTTTCGGCCCTGGCCAGGGGCGAGCAGCGCGCTCTCGGCGAACTCATGCTTCGCTACGAGCATCGACTGCCCGCGTTCATTTACCGGCAGACCGGTGGACGCGATGTCGATGATATCTACCAGGAAACCTGGCTGCGCGTGCTTCGTGGTGCCAAGGTTTTCGATTCGTCACGGCGTTTTTCAACCTGGCTGTTCCAGCTCGCCGTCAACCTCTGCCGCGACCATCATCGGCGTCGAGTCGTACAAGATCGAGGTGAAAACCAAGCACGCGACCAAGCTGCTGTACCCGTCCCGCAGACCAGCAACGAACTGTCCGCCATTGACCGACGGCTTGATGCCCAAACACTCCTGGGGTTGCTCGACGAACGTCACCGCGAGGTAGTGCTGTTGCGTTGTTTTGAGGATATGAGCGAAGAACAGGCCGCGCGGGTGCTCAGCATACCGCGTGGCACGGTAAAAAGCCGTATGCACAATGCTATCGTGCGCATGGCAGCCGTGACCAAGGGAGAACCCGGGTGAAATCGATCGATGACCGGCGGACCCCGTGGCAGGTGGTAGAGGAACACCTGTTGCACTGCGACGAATGTTCAACCGGGCAACAGGATCTCTCCGCACTGGCCCGTATCCTGAACGATTCCCCGGGTCCGCCCCTGGACGCCGAGCTATTGCGCGATCGCTGCCTGGCTGCACTCACACCACGGCTGGAGCATCTCTCCACCCCCGCGCGCTACAAACGACTGCTCGCCGCCTTGTCGCCGGCCCTGCTGCCGCTTCCCCTCTCGCTTGCCTGGGCGGCCTGGCTGCTGGTACAGCTACACGGTGTCGTATCCGCCTGGCTGCCCGGCGAAGTGGCGACCTTGCTGGTGGCCGGGCAGGCGGCCGCCGTGAGCCTTCTGTTCGCGGCCACCTACGCAGCCCTGCCGCTGCTGCTCGAGCAGTCCGGCCCAGGATCCACCATTCTTAACAGTCGCGGCGAAAGGAGTATCCCATGAGAAACTGCCCGTGGTGCGCAGAGCAGATACAGGAAGCGGCCGTAAAGTGCCGCTGGTGCGGCAGCCACCTGCGCGAGGGAGCGGTGGCCCGCGAGTGGTACCGGGTAGCCGAAGGCAACATGGTCGCCGGCGTCTGCACGGGGCTGGCCGAGTTGCTGGGAGTCTCGGTAACCGCCCTGCGACTGGCCGCGGTGCTGCTCACCCTGCTCGGTTTCGGCTGGGGACTGATTATCTACGCGGTACTGTGGATGGTGATGCCGCTGCGACAGTCGCCCGGTATCCCGCAGGCCCGGGAAAAATTGTAAGCGGCCGTCAGCGCCCGGACGATATGAGCTCTGCCACGGTGAAAAACTCGACGTTGGCGCGGTCCTTGTTCAGGAACCAACCGATTTCACGATCAAAACGATTGCTCGGCAACGAGGCGCGGGTAGCGTGCACCAGCTGCTCGTCGACCATGACAATGGCCGGGATGAACGCGACCTCGTCCTCGTAGCTACCGCCCTCCGGGGGGTTGGGAAACGGTTGCTTGGCGATCTTGAACAGGTTGATCCACACCTTCCACAATTGGTCGGCCTGGTCGTAGATGTCGGTGTAGGGGATGAGAAAACACTCCTTGTCCACGAACAGGATGCGTTTGCCGTAGGCGTACTGCGGCAGCCTCGGCTTGAATTCCACGACGTAAACTTCGCGTTTTTCCCACACGTCGTCGAAGAAAAAATCGGCACTGCCCTCGCCCCACTTCACCGGGTAGTTCTCGGCGTGCATGGCCCCCAGTAGGGTTTTTTCGCCCAGGAATCTCCAATCGGCCCAGGCCATGTTGCCCGAGTAACCGTAGTAGCTGTCCTGGTCGGTGTCCTGGCCGAAGAGCGCGTCGCTGCGCTGTGCCGACGACAGGCGACGCACCCGGCGCAGCTGCGGCAGGTACAGCCAGGTATCGTCCTGCCGGGTGTGGTCCTGGTAGCGGTAGAACGTGGCGCCGACACCCCTGAGATCGAAGGGCTCGATTATCGGATGCATGGACTGCTTGAACAACGCCTCGTCTTCGTTGGGCTCCCAGTCGGGCTTGGGGTCTACCTCCAGGCGGCCCTTGTAGTAAAGTCGGCGAAAGGTATCGAGCAGAAAATGCCGCTCAACGGTCATGCCCTGCCCCTTGGCACCCAGCGCCCCCGTGTCGGCGTCGAAGTTACGCAGCATAACGTCGTCGGTCTGGCTCCAGCGCTTCTCGTAGTTGTACATGATCTTGCGCGCCACTTCGGGATCATTGGTGTCGATGGTCGGAAACGGCCGACCGGCGACCCAGTTGAGCAGAGCATTACCGTCCTCGCTCAGCCTTGCCTGCGCCGAGTACTTTTCGGTGGCCTCCATGTAGATGCGCGAAGCGCTCACCGGGGTGGGCTCAATAACCGTGAGGCGAGCTCCCCGGTCAACGATCCACTGCATCCCCGGCGAGAGAAGGTCGCCGGCCTGCTCCAGGTTTTCACGGGTGATCACGTCGCCGGCCTTGACGTCGGCGCCGACCGAGACCGGCAGCAGCCCCATGAGAAAAATTACCCCGAAAAACAGGGCCGCAGTAAGCTCACGTTTAGAATCTATCAATAGAGTATCTCCCTGTATGTCGCTCAGCCGGGCGGGCCCCATGACTAGCCCCGCTGCACAGCCCATACAATACGCGGGGGAGGAAGACCTCTGGACTGGGCGGTTCCGGCAAGTAGAATGCTGTCGGCTGCCGATCGCCGCTGCCCATGAAGGTTCTCGTCTTCGAAAACAACATCCCCCGCACCGTGATCACCGCCCTGCTCTCGCGCGCCTGGCCGGCCGCCTGCGTGGGGCCGACCTCCCCCCTGCAACTACGCGAGTTGGCCGAGCCGGGGTTGCCCGGTGCCGAGTGGCTGCGCCTTCAGACACGACTGTGTGGGCTGTGCGGCAGCGACTACAAGCAGGTGTTTCTCAACGGCTCGATCGACAACCCCATGACCTCGCTCATATCCTTTCCCCAGGTGCTGGGCCACGAAGTCGTAGGCGTGGTGCGTGACTGTGGTGACGAGGTCGACGGCATTGAGCCGGGCGACCGCGTGCTGCTCAACCCGTGGTTGTCCTGTGAGCCGCGCGGGCTCGAGCCCTGTCGCTGGTGCGCGCTTGGTGAGTTGGCGCAGTGCGAAAACTTCGACCGCGGCTCGCTGGCGCCCGGCATTCACCACGGCAACAGCGCCGATGCCCACGGTGGCTTTGCCGAATCGTTGGTGGCCCACCGCTCGCAATGCTTCGTACTGCCCCCCGACATCAGCGACGAGCAGGCGGTGCTCGCCGATCCTTTCTCGGTATCGCTGCACTCCACGCTGTTGCGACCGCCCCCCGATGACGGTTGCGTGCTGGTGTACGGCTGCGGCACGCTGGGGCTGTGCCAGGTAGCGGCGCTCAGGCTTCTGTGGCCGGACTGCCGCGTGTTGGCCGTGGCCCGTTTTCCGCAACAGGCCCGCCTTGCCACCCAACTGGGCGCCCAGGTCGTAATCGACCACCAGCCCGAGCTCGCCTTGATTGAACGCGTTGCCGACGAGACCGGGAGTCCCCTGCGCAAGCCCTGGCGGGGGCTGCCCATGCTGACCGGCGGCGTCGACGTGGTCTACGACACGGTAGGGATGCCATCGACACTGGAGGTCGGGGTGCGAGTAGCGCGCCCGCACGCCGCGGTAGTAGTCACGGGCGTGGAGAAGCCGGCGCGCTTCGAGTGGACGCCGCTGTACTTCAAAGAAATTGCCCTCGTCGGCTCCAGTGGCTTCGGCCATGAAACCGTGAACGGTTCGCGACGGCACGCCTTTGAACACTACATCGACTGGACGCGCGAGGGCCGCCTGGACCTCAGTCCCTTGATTACCCACCGCTTTGGCCTGGCCGATTACCGGGAGGCGTTCATGGCCTGCCGGCGACAGGACCGCAGCAAGGCGGTGAAGGTGTTGTTCGAGTTCCCCGCCTGACGACGGCCGTCACTCCCCGGCAGCTGCGAGCGCGCCGGCGGCATCGTGAAAAGCCTGCACGGTAAACTCGAGCAGGCGATCGTCGTGTGCCGTGCATACGAAAAACTTTTCGTGGCCCTTGAGTACGCCTCGTTCGAGTAACAGCTGCGCAAACTCCGTCTGCCGGCCACGGTTGGTCGCCAGGGTGTCGCGATGCTTGCGCGGTGGTCGCGGCAGAAACCAGGCTTCGAAGGCCGTGTCGTGGCCGCTGCTGCAAGCCTCGATGCCGGCGGCGGCAAAGGCCGCGTCCAGGCCCGCGCGTAATCGCTGCCCCGACGCTGCGAGGCGCTGGTAGACACCGGGGCGATCCAACTCGGCGAGGGTTGCCAGCGCAGCCACGCAGGACACGGGATTACCCGAGAAGGTACTGGTCTGCATAACACCACCCGCGGCAGGCTCGCGGCCCGGCCGCAGGTACTCCATGATTTCGGCAGCGCCGCAGAGCACCGCCAGCGGATGACCGCCGGACACCGTCTTGCCTAGCGTTGCCAGGTCGGGCACGACGCCGTAAGCCTCCTGGGCGCCTCCCCGGGCCAGGCGAAACGCAGTCACCATCTCGTCAAAGATCAACAGCGCGCCGCTGCTGTCGGCCAACTGCCGCAGCCCGGCCAGGAAACCTTCGGCCGGGACCAGCGTGCGCTGCATGGGCTCAACGATTATGGCCGCGACCTCGCGGCCCTGCTCGGCCAGCAGCTCGGCGGTGGCTGCAAGATCGTTGTACGGCGCCACCAGTACGGACTCGGTCACGGCCCCGGGCAACCCGGCACTGTTGGCTACGGCCAGCGGTCGGGCGGCTGTGCCCCCGGCAGCGGCTCGACCTTCGCCTAGACCCGTCGTCCACTGGTTCGAGTGCAGGGATTCGTCGCCCATACCGTGAAACGCGCCCTCGAACTTGAGAATCTTCTGCCTGCCGGTGGCCGCGCGCGCGAGCCTGAGCGCGTAGTTGACCGACTCGCTGCCCGAACTGTAAAAACTCACGGCCTCGGCGCAGGGCACCCGTTCGACAACGGCCTGGGCCAGCTCAACGGCGTGCTCGTTAAGGGCGAGGTAACTCGATCCTTTTTCGAGCTGGCGGGTGACCGCCTCGATCACGGCCGGGTGGGCGTGCCCCAGTATCATGGGCCCCGACCCGAGCAGGTAGTCGATATAATCGTTGCCGCTGCAGTCGGTGACTATCGCGCCACGGGCCGAGGCGACCACCAGCGCGTCCTCGGCGCACCCGGTGTTGCTGCGCACACCCGAGGGGAGCAAGCGCTCGGCCTGCGCAAGCAACTGTTCCTCGTTCTCGGACCGGGGAGTGCGTGTTGCCCCGGGGTTCACAGCGGCAGGCTCTCCTCGCGCTCAACTGAGAAAGCCTCCAGGTACGCCGCGTAGCGGTCGTGCATCATGACGTCATCGAGGCCATAGTCGGCCGCGTTGTAAGTGTGCAGCCCGTACTTGCCGTGGGGATTTTCCTGCCGCCAGTTTCCCAGCCTGCTCTCGCCTTCGCCGGCCAGCTCGAGGCCGAAGTAATCGTAGACCCGGCGCACCGCGGCCACAGGGTCCGAAAGAACCTCTCGAAAGTTGAGGTCGAAGAACCGGTCCTCGCGGCCTTTTCTCACCTCCATGGTGTGCTCCAGCCGAGCCGCCCAAAGCTCCATGCGCCTGCGGCCAATCTCGTGGCGATCCACACCGGTTTCGTAAAGCGCGCGCCAGCCCGACACCAGGCTGCACTCGGATGGCACTATGCGCGCCGGGTCGCGGTGGGTCTGCACCACGCAAGCGTCCGGGTAGAGCTCGAACAACAGGTCGAGGTTGCCCATGTGCACCGGGTACTTGAGCACCCAGCGACGGCCGGGCGCGGTGGAAGCTATGAGTTGCAGGCAACGACGGTGCTGCAGGTAGGCCGGTAGCATGTCGACCCCGTCGTACCACGCGGAATAGGAGGGAACGTTGGAATTGCAGTCGAAGGTGTCGTCGGCGAAGCAGTGCTGCAAGAGGTGGCGGCACTCCTCGGCGCCGTCGGCTGTCATCAGGTGGACGGCCTTGAGCGACGGGTCGAGGTAGTACATGCCTCGCAGGTCGGACAGCGCCTCGGTGTAGTTGCGGTTGCGCGCCCACTGGTCTCGCGGCGGGCGCGGCTGTGGCGCGGCAGCCAGCCAGTACTCGAGGACCTGTACGCCCGGGTCGTTGCCGATGAGTTGGTGCAGCGCGGTGGTACCGGTGCGCGGGAGTCCGAGTATGATGATGGGCTTTTCTATCGGCTGCTGCTCGACCGCCGGTTGCGCGGCGAGCTGCCACTCGACAAGCAGGCGGTTGCGAAGCACGTTGACAATCTGTTTGCGCAGCATCATGCGACCGAAGGGCGTCGGCACGGCCTCCTTGTCGAGCGACCCCAGCAGTACGCGCAGGCCCTCGAGGTAACCGGGGTCGCCGAACCCGCCCGCGGTGTCCGTGTCATTGTCGGCCCTGCTACCCCCCGCCGCCCGCAAGGCGGCATCGTCGCGCGTTGCCGCGCGCAAGGCGGCATCGTCGCGCGTTGCCGCGCGCAAGGCGGCATCGTGCAGCGCCTGCTCGCTTTCAGCAAAAGTCGCCCTCCCCCGGCCCAGTCGCTCCAGCGCGTGGCTGAGCGCGTTGTATCCGCGCACCACAAGTCTCACTTTCTTCGCTACACCCGACACCTTGCTTTGCCTGCCTACGCGGGCAAAGTAGAACACGTTCTAGCCCTAAGCAAAGGAGAAAACCGTGCAAACCGAACTGTGTAAACGCCTGGGCATCGAGTTTCCGATATTCGCCTTCACCCACTGCCGCGACGTGGTGGCAGCCGTCAGCAACGCCGGCGGCCTGGGCGTGCTGGGCGCCGTAGGATTTTCGGTAGAAGAACTCGAAGCCGAGCTTCAGTGGATAGACGAACACGTGGGTGACAACCCCTACGGCGTGGACATCGTCATCCCCGGCAAATACGAGGGCATGGAAGAAACCGACCTGGACAAGCTGCAGGCCTTGCTCGCCGCCCAGGTGCCGCAGGAGCACCGCGACTTCGCCTCGCGCGTACTCGACGATCACGGAGTACCGCCGCTGCCCGAAGGCGAAAAAGCAAAAGAGCTGCTTGGATGGACGCAGCTGACGGCCGGTCCGCAGGTAGAAACCGCGCTCGAGCACGAGAAGGTCAAACTAATAGCCAACGCGCTGGGCACGCCCCCGGCCGAAGTCATCAAGGAGATACAGGACGCCGGCCTGCTGGTGGGAGCGCTGTGCGGCAGCGCCTACCAGGCCCTTAAGCACAAGGAAGCAGGCTGCGACTTCATCATCGCCCAGGGCACCGAGGGCGGGGGGCACACCGGCGACGTGGGCAGCATGGTGCTGTGGCCCGAAGTGATTGATGCCGTCGCGCCGCTACCGGTATTGGCTGCCGGCGGAATCGGCAGCGGTCGGCAGGTGGCTGCCGCGCTGGCCATGGGAGCGCAGGGTGTGTGGTCGGGTTCACTGTGGCTCACGGTGGCGGAGTCGGCCTGCCCGCCCGAACAGGTACAGGACCTGCTGGATGCCCAGACCCGGGACACCGTCAGGTCGCGTAGCTGGACCGGTAAGCCCTGCCGCATGCTCAAGAACGACTGGACCAAGGCCTGGGAAGACCCCGAGACCCCCGCGCCGCTGGGCATGCCGCTGCAGTGGATGGTGACGGCCGACGCCGTGCACCGCGTACACCGTTACGCGGCGAAGGCCCAGGGGGTGGCCTTCAACCCGGTGGGACAGATCGTGGGGCGCATGAACGATGTGCGTCCGGTGCGCCAGGTCGTGCAACAACTTGTAGAAGAATATATTGACGCCTACGAGCGCCTGCAGTCCCTGATGCCGGATGCCTGACCCCTTCACTGGCGGGAGAAAGATACACATGAGTAGTCGCCTTTATCTCGAGGCCACCCCTATGCAGGTTTTTCTCGCTCTCAGCGCAGCAGCCCTGCTCATGCTGCCAGGCTGCGGTAAACACCAGGGTCCCGGCAACATAGAAGGCGCCGCCTTGCCGACAACGGTCATCGAGACTGAACAGGCGAGGCAACGCGAGACCGCCGAGTCACTCAAGATCGCCGACGACAAGCAGATACTGTTCGGCGACCTGCACGTGCACACCACTTTTTCGCCCGACGCTTTTACCTTCAGCCTGCCGGTTATGCAGGGAGAGGGCGCGCACCCGCCGGCCGACGCCTGCGATTTTGCGCGCTATTGCTCGGGGTTGGACTTCTGGAGCATAAACGATCACGCCGAGGGCCTGACCCCGCAACACTGGCAGGAGACCGTGGATTCGGTTCGCCAGTGCAACGCCCTGGCCGGCGACCCCGACAATCCCGACGTTGTCGCCTACCTGGGATGGGAGTGGACGCAGGTGGGACAGACCCCGTCGGAGCACTGGGGACACAAGAACGTCATCCTTCGCGATCTCGACGATGGCTCCATACCCAGGCGGCCGATAGCTGCGCGGTCATTGCTGATAGCAATGCTGGGCGACAAGCGCCCGCTCAAGCAACGGCTACTGCTACCCCTGGCCGACCTGGATGAAATTGACCAGTTTCTTTCCTTCAACTTATACCAGGGCGAGCTCCTGGACACGCCGTACTGCGAAACAGGAGATTGCACAAACTGTGCCATACTAATTTAACTCCTTAATAAATGAAATTCTGTCAGACAAATTTATAAGACAGGCAAATTTGT
>JACNKC010000121.1 GCA_014382245.1 Pseudomonadota bacterium
TGAGCGTGGACAATACTGCCAGCTGCAATGACGGCGACGCCTGCACCACGAGCGACACCTGCACTGCCGGCGCTTGCCTGGGCGGCGCGGCTCCCAGTTGCGATGACGGCAACGGTTGCACCGATGACAGCTGTGATTCGGCTTCAGGCTGCATCAGCACTGACAACACGGCCTCCTGCGACGACGGCGACGCCTGTAGCACGAGCGACACCTGCACAGCCGGTGCCTGCCTGGGCGGTGCGGCTCCCGATTGCGATGACGGCAACGGCTGCACCGACGATGCCTGCGACTCGACCCTGGGCTGCCACAGCATGGACAACACGGCCGATTGCGACGATAGCGACGCTTGCACCACGGGGGACACCTGCGCAGGTGGAGCCTGCGTGGGCGGAGCGGCTGCTGATTGCGACGATGGCAACGGCTGCACCGACGACAGCTGCGATTCCGCCACGGGCTGCGTCGCGGCCGCCAACGAGGAGTTCTGCGACGACGGTGACCCGTGTACTGGCAGAGATGTGTGCGTCGAGGAAAGCTGCACGGGCGAATTCCTGGTCGAGGAATGCTGCGGCGATCCCGATTCCAGTGGCTGGGTGGGAGTGTCCGATGCGCTGCGGATTCTCCAGAACGCTGTCGGCATGGACGTAGTCTGTCCCCTGGCCCTCTGCGATGTGAACGGCAACGGCGTAATCACTTCGAGCGACGCGCTGATGACGCTCATCGTGGCCGTGGGTGGCGAGATGGAGATGGAGTGCTCTATTCGCGAGCCCACTGGACGTGGTTCGGGCACTCGGTAAGTCTTGCACGCGCCGGTTACTGCCGGCCGAGGGGGACACGTGAAATTCGGACTGCTGCAGATATTTCAGAACTTCAGGAGCCAGGTCAGCGACGAGCGCCTGTGGCAGGAAGAACTCGAGCTGGCCCTGCTGGCCGAGGAGCTTGGCTTCGACTCGGTCTGGGCCGTTGAGCACCATTTCAACGACTACTCTGCCTGCCCCGACAACCTGCAATACCTGTCTTACCTGGCCGGCCGCACCGAGCGCATCCAGCTGGCCACCGGCGCAGTCATCGTGCCCTGGAATGATCCGCTGCGGGTGGCCGAGAAGATCTCGGTACTCGACCAGCTGTCGGGTGGCAGGGCGCACCTGGGGTTGGGGCGTGGCCTGGCCAGGCGCGAGTACAAGAACTTCGGCATAGACATGGACACTTCGCGCGAACGCTTCGACGAGGCTGCCGCGATGATACTGGACGCACTCGACAGCGGTTTCATAGAGGGCGACGGACCGTACTACCCACAAGCTCGAACCGAAATACGTCCGCGGCCGAGCAGGGGGTTCAGGGATCGCCTGACCTGCATCGCCATGTCGCCCGATTCGGTTGATGCCGCGGCCAGGCTGGGCGGGGCCATGGCGGTTTTCTCGCAGACGCCATGGGAGATCATGGCCGAGGAGCTGGATCGTTGGCGAGCGATGTACCGGGAGCAACACGACAGCGAGCCGCCGCCGCCCGTAACCGCCGACATCGTTGTCTGCCACGCTGACCAGGCACGCGCCGCTGAGCTCGCCGAGAGTCACGTCGTGGGCTATCTCGCTACGGTGCTCGAGCACTACGAGCTGATGGGCGAGCACTTCAAGCGCGCCAGGGGCTACGAGATGTACGCGACAGCCGGCGAGATGATGCGCGAGATAGGGCTGGAAGCGGTCAGGCAGCAGTACCTCGACGTGCAGGCCTGGGGCGATCCGGCCCAGGTGATTGATCGACTGCGCGCCCGCCACGAACTCATCGGTGATTTCGACCTCAACATGTGTTTTCGCCACGCGGGCATTCCCCTGGAGGACGCAGTCAATGGCATGAAGCTGTTCGCCGAGAAAGTTATACCCGAGTTCCGCTGAGGGGCGCGTGTGCTGAGGCAGGGCGGCGCCGTCAGTCGGCGAGTTTGAGCTGGCCGGCCAGAAGGTCGGCCACGAGCTCGAGGTCGTAGGGCCAGCTGTAATCAATGCTCACCCCGGGGTGGCGCTTGCGCGTGCGTTCCACCAGCTCGGGGATGTCTTTTTCCGAGTGCGAGCCGCCGCGGGTAAACATGGTGGTGAGAAGTCTGAGCTTCTCGACTCCCTCGGCCACCAGCGCGTCAATTACCTCGTCGGGTGAAGGCGCACAGAACTCGTTGTAGGCGATCTCGAGCCTGCGCTCACCCAGCCTCAGCGCCAGCGCCCGTCCCACGGCTTCGAGCCCGGTCTTGTAAGGGTCGCTGTCGTCGGTTCGCGGCCAGGTCCTGACCAGGTGGTCGAGTTCGGCCTCGCGCTCGCACATGTCTTGCCGGCCCTCGCGCTCGCGGGCATGCTCGAGACCCTTGAGTTCGGATACCTGCTCTCGTGGAAAGTCGCTGGGCACTCCACCGTGCCCGATCAGTACTACTGCTTCCGAAATGGCCATGCCCCACTCTGTGTACAGCGGCAACTACAAGCAAGTCGGAGATCAATCGAGCGGCGGGGTGTTCGAATGGTGGCGGCAAGTTTTTGTCGCTCGTACGCCGATGTGCCTGCGGCTGTTCTACAAGAAAACAGGCGGTTTTCCCGGTCGCAGCTTAATGGGCTACTTCCGGGTCAGGCCATTCTGGCACGACCGTTGCTCTTGAAGTCGCTAGCTCAAGCCGATTAACCCAGCGGGCGAGCCTCGGCGAAGACAAAATGAAAAGCACCTGCGAGAACATGGAGGAGATCATGAAGACAGGATACCCGGTACGGCCGTTTCTGACGGCACTGGCGTTAACGGTATTGATGGGCACGGGGCCGACCATGGCCGTCGCGGCCTGCGGAGATTTCAATGGCGACGGTAATACGTCGGCGGCTGACGCGCTCGGAGTACTGCGCGCAGCCGTGGGGCAGGGAAGTTGCGACCTGGTGCGCTGCGACGTCGATTCCAACGGTGCGGTAGCGGCCTCGGACGCGCTCAGGGTGTTGCAGGGCGCGGTAGGAGCGGTGGTGGTGCTCGACTGCCCCGGGGTTGCCGTCAACAGCATCGATGATCTTCCGCGCGCGACCGGAGCGGTTGTGGGTGAGGTGGTCCAGGGGGGGCTGGTATACGGCGGCCTGGCTTACGGCGGTGCGGCGGCCCTGGGTACCACCACCGGCATCAGCCTGGCCGACACGAGCAACGCCTTCGGTTCGACCAGCAGCATGGCGGCCTGCGAGTTCACCAACATGACGCGCATAGCGCTCACCTCGGCGGCCGAGGCCGACAAGATGCTCTGCTACATACAGAACACCTTTGCCGGTATCGAGCAGGATCCGGCCAACCCGGTGGATATATACGACGGCCTCGATCACGTCTTTGAGCTGGCCTTCGCGATGCCCGAGGGCATGGGGTCGGGCGGACCCGGCCAGGAAGAAATGCACGGCGGGCCGGCCCGCGTAAAGATGCGATTGGTGCGTGGCGATGACGGTACTATTTCCGGGTTCAACATGTTCGCCTGTGAAGAGGACGCCCAGGGCGGCCTGTCGCAGAACGAGTACGTGTCGCAGACCATCGACAACACCGAGTTTACGATGCTCGCCAAGGGTATGTTCAGTGACCCCTGGGGTGGTGGAACCAACTCCCACCAGGTGCAGGTGACGGGGTCTCTCAACGACGCCGGCGAATTCGTGGGCAGCAAGTCCATATCGATGGGCCACAGCAGCAGTTGGCCCGGTGGCGGCAGTGGGTTTGGCGAGATGGTGGCAGTGCAGGGTACCGAGCAGATGGACATCACCGGCTACGACGCCGGTGGTTATGGCGAAGGCGAGTGGGCACGCACTTACTCTCACTCGGTAATCGCGCGAGCTGAACTGCTCGACAACAACACGGCGGGGACGGCATACGAAATTGGCAACCTGGCGGTGGGTCACGGTGCAGCCAAGGTGAGCATGCGCGACGGCACCCAGTACGAATGGAACGATTTTACCCGGGTGGAAGGCTGGGACGGAGACACCCGCGAGGTTGACTACGATGTTTCAGAAGAATTTGTTGATTACGTGGTCGACGCAGAAGTACCCGAGGCGTTGAGCTCGCTGGACATCGTTTTCAGCCAGGAAGAAAGCTGGGACTGTTCTGACCCGACCGAGGCAGTTGTATCGGTAGACATGATGGCCCTGGACCAGCAGTGCTCACACCTGGAAATCGGCAGGGAGTGGCTCAACTGCTTCGACCTCGTGCAGGGCGTGGGTGGAACTCCCGGTGATCCGGGCCCTGGTGGCGAATATTGCGACCCGGTCGTGGACCCGAACTGTTTCTGAGCTGTTCCTCCCTCGCCGGAGGGCCGTCGCGCGTCATCCCCTGGCGCGCGGCGGCCATATCTTTCAGTCGCCTCGTGTGAGCATCCGCTCGCACTTTTCCTACCGCCTGCGCTTGGCTGCTCTCCTGTCCACCCGTTCGTCAACGAGTCCCAGTACTCTATTGAGAGCCTGGAAAACCAGCCAGCGCAGTGGCTCGGGCGGTGTGGGCAGTCCGTTTCTTTGCCACAACACCGAACCCGGCCCGTCACCACCGTCCATCATGTCGACCAACACCTTGCCCGCGTAGCTCGCGTGCGCCAGCCCGTGGCCGGCGTAGGCCAGGGAGTGCAGGATGTTTCCGTGTCTGCCTCCGCGCCCGACTCGCGGCAGAAAATCCATCGCAAGAAAAATCGGCCCACCCCAGTGCCGCTCAACTGCTACATCGTCGAGCTCGGGAAAGCGCTGCCGGAATACCCGTTCCAGCCCCTCGGCCACGCGGCCGTTCACGTCGGCAAGGGCGCGGTTGTTGAAGCCGTAGCGCACCCACTTGGCCCCGCCCACTATGCGGTTGTCTGCCGTCAGGCGATAGCTTTCGAGCGCCTCGTGGGCGGTGTAAATCCCCTCGCGCCCGGTCCACGGCAGGCGCGAGAGCTGCGAATCGCTCAGCGGTGCCGTGCGAAAAAGCTGCACCTGCAGTCGCAGGCCGCTCGAACCCAGGCCCAGCGAGCGTGCACCACTCAAGCGCGCTCCGCTCACCGGGGGGCGGCCCGATCCCCGGCTGAACAGGGCCGGCGTGTAAGCGTTGGTGGCCAGTACCACCCGATCAGCCTCGAGCCTGCCGCGCTCGCTGTGCAGCACGGCGGTAGGTCTCGAGTCGTCTATGCCGGCGACTCGACTCTGATCAAAAACAACGACGCCAGCTTCAAGCGCGGCTTGTCTCAGGCCGCGACAGTAGCGTGCCGGGTCAAGCACTCCACCGTTGGCTTCAAAAAAACCGCGCGTAAACGAAGCGGGCAGCCTGCGCCTGCCCATCTCGGCGCCATCCAGCAAGCAGCCCGGCAAGCCGTTGTCGGCCGCCGCTGCCGCCGCGCGGTCTATTGCCCGGTGCTGGGCCGGGTCTACTGCAGCCACCACGTTGCCCACGGCTTCGTAGTCGCAGGCTATAGCGTGCTGCGAGATGAGGCTCTCAACGTGCAGGATAGCCGCGTCGCTGTAGGCCAGCAGGCGGGCGGTCTTGTCGGCACCGAAAAGACGCAGCAGGGTCGGCACGTCCTTGCCTATGGTCGGGGTCAGGTGGCCGGCGTTGCGCGCGCTGGCACCCAGGCCCGAGGTCTCGGCCTCGAGCAGTGCCACCGACGCTCCGGTTTGCGCCATCTCCAGCGCGGCAGACAGGCCCGTCAGGCCGCCACCCACCACGGCCACGTCAACGCTGTGATCCCCCACGAGGGGGGGTGCGTAATCGAGTTCGACTTCGGCCAGCCAGGGGCTCGGAAGACTGTCGCCGCGGGCGCCCACGCGGGTAGAATAAGGTCGTGGCGGAACTCCATGCAAGGGCCGAGACACTTTTGAGCTTTACAAGGGGCCGGGCTCCAGGCTAACAAGGGGATAGGGGTGGACAGGACAAAAGGTGGAGCCGCGCCACTTCTGTCCATCACCTGGAGGGATCCATGATCCAGTTAGTACTGAACAGGTCGGGCCGGGCAGCTGCCGCGGTCGCCGTGGCCTTGTTGATACTGGCGCCCACTGTGGCGCTTGCCGGGCCCGGCAAGCAGGACAAGGTTCAGCAGAAGTGCATCGGCTCACTTGGTAAGGCCGGTGCCAAGGTGTCCAAGGCCAGGTCGAAGGAGATTTCGACTTGCCTCAAGGACGCGGGCAAGGGCGCATACCCAGCTGGCAACGGGGTGCAGGCCTGCATGGGCTCAGACCCCCGCGGCAAGGTCGCCCGGGCGGCGCAGAAGACCCGCGATCAGCAACAGAAGCGCTGCTCAACACGGCCCGGGTTCGGCTATACCGACGCCGACGCGGTGAACTCCATGGCCGAGAACGCGTTGGTGGGGGCCGTCATCGAACTGCTGGGTGGTGATCTCGACGCGGGGGTCATAACCAGCAGCGCCGGCAACCGCTGCCAGGCCGACCTCTTCAAGTTCACCGGCAAGGCGATGAATGCCGCGTGGAAGGACTACAACAAGTGCAGCAAGCGCGGTTTGAAGGACGGCAGCGTCGCTTCGCGCTCGCAACTGGAAAGCTGCGTTGTCGCGTTGCAGTTGTCGGGCAGCAAGACCGCCAGGGCGATAGCGCAACTTTCGGATCGGCTGGCCAAAAGTTGCGCTGGGCTCGATCTCGCTGACACACTTCCCGGTGCCTGCTCGGCAGCGGGCGACACCGGCGCCTGCCTCGGCGAGCGCGTGCACTGCCAGGCCTGCCGCATGCTCGCCGATTCGGCCGACCTTGCCCCTGACTGCGATCTGTTCGACGACGGCAGCGCCAACGCCAGTTGCCCCGACTACCCGGTGGTGTTCGAGAACATGCGGCAGCTGGCCACGACCGGCATCACCCGCTACGTGTTGCCTTCTGAGCCCTGCGCCGGCGACGGTAAGAACGGACTTGCACCCGACTGTTCGGCCGGCGGCATCAGCGGCCCCTGGGCCACCCTGGGGCCGGTACCGGGCAACCCGCTGGCAGCCGGGGACGCGCTGGAGCTGGGCGCCGGCACGCACGCCCTGGATAAACAGACCGCCTTGCAGTCGGCGTCGGGTACGCCGACGCAGCCAGTCAGGGTCAGCGCCTACCTGGGGCAGGCCGCCGTGCTCGACGGCGGCTGGAGCGATCTCGAGGAGCTGGGCAACCAGACCCCGGTGCTGCGCGTGGGCGCTGCTTACCAGCATTGGAAGGGGCTGGTGATAGACGGTTGCAACATGGTCTGCGTGCAGGTCAAGGAGGGCGGTGAACAGCTGCTGTTCGAGGGCAACACGGTGAGCGGCGGAGGCGAGGACGGCATCAAGGCCACCGTGTCATCGCTTGGTCTTTACCTGGACAACGAGTTCACCGATTTTCACAACGAGGCCATAGACGTGTGGCACACCCGCCACGCGTGGTTCGTGGGCAACGAGTTCCATCACAACAACAACTCGATCCTGCCCGAACCCAGCGAGGCGATGTGGACCAAGGGTGGATCGGAAAACATCCACATCGTGGGCAACGACTTTCACGATCTCGACCTGCACACCCGCGCGCTGCAGCTGGGCGGTTGCTGCTGGGCCAACTGGGAACAGCGCGGCGGTCTGCTCTGCGAAGGCGGTGTGCTCAGCTGCGACCAGTCGGGGGACTGCTGCGACTGCCTGGGCGGGCAGTGGGTGCCGCAGCCCGTGGCGCGGCAGGTCTACGCGCTGGCCAATACCTTCGACGCTGTGACCCTGGGCAACCCATCGGTCGAAGCACAGCAGGCCGTGCTGGGGGTTTCGGGCTGCTACGACTGCGAGGCAGCCTTCAACGTGGTGAGCGACAGCGACGACGCTTTCTCGGTCGCCCCCACCAGCGGCAACGGCAACCAGCCCTGCTGTGGCAGCCTGAACTGCAACGACCCGGCCACCGGCCAGTGCAACCGCCCGGCCGAGTGCAGCTACAGCGACTACCCGGCCAACGTGAGCTTTCACGACAACGTGGCCCTGGCCATCCGCCAGACCGCCACCGGCACGGGCGCGGGCAACAGCGCGCGCCTGTGGAACATGAAGAGCGACGTGCCGGCCTTGTCGACCGCCCTCAGTATTGACGCCAACACCTACTGCGTAGACGAGCCGGTGACCTGCCGGGTGGGAAGCACGGGCACCACGCCGATGATCTTTGCCGACTGGCAAGGGCTTGGCTGGGATGCCGGCAGTATCCTGGTGGACGAGGCATCCTGCCCGCCCTTGAGGTAAAATGCGGGACGGGCCGAACTGTTAAATACGGAAGGAGAAAAGCGAGATGGGAGTAGTTATACAGGGAGAGGTAACGCTACCCGCGGAGTTGGACTACTTTGCTCTGGCGGCGCTGCCCGGGCAGGTGGCCGAACTGGGCGGGGTTGTAGAAGGGCGCGCTGGCCAGGCGGTCAGGCTGGCGGCCCTGCTCGAGTCGGCCGGTGTCAGCGAAGGCGTCGACTGGATCACGTTTGAGTCAGACGACGGGGAGTTTGCCATCAGCGTGCATCTTGACGCGGTGGCCGACGCGGTGCTGGCCTACAGCCTAGACGGCGAGTCGCTGCCGCGCGAGCAGGGCGGGCCGGTGAGGCTCTACGTGGCCAACGCCGCCAAGTGCACAAGCGCCAGCCCCGACGAGTGCGCAAACGTGAAGTCGGTGACGACCATTACGTTGGCGCGCGAACGCGGCCGCGATACCCGTCCCAAGACCCCCCGCGAGCACGAGGCCCTGCACTCCGATCAATGACCCTCGTAGCGGTCCCGCTCAGGGCCCTGCTGTGCAGCCCGGGTCTGTCAGCGGGTCGCAGGGCGGTCCATTGCCGCATTCGCCCTCGTAGGCAATGCCCGCGCCGGCTGCCAGGGCCTCGCAGTGGTTGTTGTAGGTGACGTTGTCGCAGCCACACACCGGCCAGTAGAACTGCGGGCAGACCTCCGGTGCCGGAATACACATGCCGACGGCGCCGCTGCAGTCTCCCGGCGGCGCCACGCAGGCCTCGCCCGTAGCACAGCCGCTACCGCCGGGCACGCAGTGCTGCATGCAGGGTCCCGGGTGCGCCATCTGCGCCCCGGCCACCAGCAGCTCGCAGTCGTTGCCGTAGGTTACGTCGTCGCAACCGCACACGGGAAAATAGACATCGGGGCAGGCCTGCGGCACTTCCACGCAGTGTCCCTGCAGGTCGGCGGTGTTGCAGGAGCCGGGCGGCAGCACGCAGGCCTGGCCGTCGCTGCAGGCAATGCCGGCGAGTCCTCCGCAAACCGAGTCGCAGGCCCCGGGATGGGCAATGGAAACGCCGGCCATCATGGCTTCGCAGGGGTTGCCGTAGTCGGCGCCGTCGCAGCCGCATACCGGGTGGATGTTGGCCGCGGTCGAATTATCGGGGCAGGCCGAAGGCAGCGGTACGCAGAAGCCCGGCGCCGAAGCATCCCCGCAGGTCCCCGGCGGGTGCTCGCAGAAGCTGCCCGTGTCGCAGGGCACGAGATCGCTGCATTCGCTCGTGCAGGGACCCGGGTGGGCCAGGCGCACACCGGCGGCCAGGCGCTCGCAGGGGGTGGCGTAGGTCACGTCGTCGCAGCCGCACTCGGGCAGGTCCAACCCGGTGCAGTCGTTGGGCACCGGCACGCAGATGCCCTCGTTGGTGGCGGCGTCGCAGTGGCCGGGCAGGCCTTCGCACACCGTTCCGGTGGGGCAGTCCTCGGGACTGCCGTCACCGCAGAAGCTCACGCAGGGGCCGGGGTGAAACAGTCCGACGCTGGCCTGCTGCCTCTCGCAGTCGTTGCCGTAAGTCGTCCCGTCACAGCCACACACGGGCTCGTATACATCAGGGCAGACCGAGGGTGGCTCGGTGCAGTGCCCCACCGCCATGTCGTTTTCGCAGTGACCCGGGGGCGAGTCGCAGAACAATCCGTCAGCGCAGGCGGTAGCTGAGCAACCCCCACAGGCTTCGGCCCCGGCGCCCGGCTGGCCGTTCAGGCGATCGACCAGCGGGTCGATGGTGCCCGCGATAAGACAGAACAGGCAGTCGGTGAGGTCGCCCGTAGTGTCGAGCTGTTGTGTGCACTGGCCGCTGGGGTCGGGACAGGTGGAACCCAGCTCGAGGTCCGCTCCGTTGAGGCCCGTGCAATCACGGTTGAGCTTTTTCAGCGAGCGGGTTTTCAGGCGCGACAAGCGCGAGTCAAGCTCGCCCGAGGCGCAGCCGGCGGTGGCACAGCGCAGCACCTGCTTGCCGCGTTTCTTGGCAAACACGCCGGCCTCGCGGGTTACACGCGCGCGGCAACCCGGCGCGTCGGCCGCGGCCGGCGCCGGTGAGACGGTCAACATAAACAAGGAGACTGTGGCCAGCAGGCCGGTGCGCACGACGATTCGTTTCATGGCAGGTTTCCTCCTCGCGACGGGCTCGTGCTCGTCGCGCTCGCTACCCCGGGCTTCGGCCCGGGGGCCTGTTCCACGGCCGAGACTACTCCCGTGGCCGCCGGTCAGTCAAACTCGGCCAACCAGCATACGGTACTGGCGGATCTCGTCGGCCAGTAGTTGTTCGAGGAACTCGCGCTGTTGGCCGGGGATCGAGCTGCCGCCGGCCGGGTTGACGCGCCGCTCGGCCAGGTCGCCCACGTAACGCGGGTCGTCCGACACGCCCAGGAAGCGCATGGTTTCGCGCAGCAGCTCGGCAGGTCGCTGCGACACATCGTCGTAGAGTAGCAGCAGCGCGTTGCCCGTTTTCAGGTGGCGCCGCCAGCGCTCGATGTTCTGTTGATAGCGGGCACAGGCCAGCTGGTAGGGGTCGGCGAAGAACTCCTGCCATTGCTGGTCGCTCACGTCGTCCATCTTGCGGCCGGCGTTACGCACGAGGTCCTTTTGCGCGTGTGACCATGCGCGTTCCACGGGGTCGCGCAGCATCATGATTATCTTGATCGCCGGGTTGAGAGCGGTGATCTCGGCGATGACCTCTTCGGGAAGCGCCGCGTAGCTGGCCGTAGCCTCTCCTCTTACCCGCGGCAGGTACAGGCGGCGGTGGCGCGCGAGGGCGCGGGCTTGCTTGTAAATCCAGTGCTGGGGGCTGTCGCTGAAAAAGCGAAGGTAGTAGTCGATGCGGTCGCTGGTAAATTTTTTATGGTCGCGCTCGCCCAGGCGATTGAAGAAGAACAGCTCCTTGGGCTCGGAGAAAAACACCTCGGGGTGTTCTCTCAGGTTGGCGTGCAGCCAGGTGGTGCCGGTGCGCTGCGGGCCTACGACCATGAAGTCAGGAAACCGCGCCAGCGACGTTCCCGTTTTGTCGGCACGCACGAGCTTGAGTTGCTCGGCAAGCTCGACGCTGACAGTGCGCGGTCGTGCTGTGTCGGTGGCGGTCACGGTATTACAGTATGCCACGCCTTCAGGATTTCTGTTGCGCACGGACCACGCGTGTCACCAGCAACAGGCCCACCAGTAGTGCCATCGCCCAGGGCAACAGCTGTTCGCCCTTGCTCAGCCAGAGAAAATGCAGCCCGGCAGCCACACCGGCGGCGTATGCCAGCCGGTGTATTCGCCGCCACGTCGGCCCACCCAGGCGTTTTACTGCCGCACGGCTGGAGGTGGCGGCAAGCACGCACAGGCAGGCAAAAGCGGCCATGCCGGCGGTGGCAAAGCGGCGTTCGGCTATGTCTTCGAGCATGGCCGAGCTGTCCAGCTGGTGGTCGAGCACAAACCAGGTCGCGGCGTGCAGGCAGGCGTAAGCGAACGAAGACAAGCCCAGCCGTCGTCGCCAGGGAGCTATCCACGGCGCTGATTGTCGGGCGCTGGTGGTCGAAGCTGCCAGCTTGCGCAGAGGCGTGATGGCCAGTGAGGCCGCGAGCAGGGCGAAGGCCGTCATGCCGCTGCGCAGGGTTATTTCTTCTATGGGGTTGGCGCCCAGTCGGCCCGCTGGCAAGTCATAGAGCAGCAACGCCAGGGGCGTGGCGATGGCCAGCCAGGCGGCGGTGTTCGCCAGCCGGACAGCCCCGGCCAGCGGGGCCAGCGTCACTCGAGGTTCTCGCGCTGCAGGCCGCCACCGGGAGGCAGCACGAAGTGCATACCGTCGCGGCCGAGTATGAGCTCGACATCAGTGTCGTCGGTGCCGCGCATGAACACGCGTTCGGCCAGTCGGTTGGGCGGCCCCGGCACCAGGTGGGTGAGCACCAGCGTGGGCACCCCGGCGCGCCGGGCCGCGTCCAGGGCCTCGGCGGGCGGGGCGTGGTAGTCGAGTA
>JACNKC010000072.1 GCA_014382245.1 Pseudomonadota bacterium
GTCCTAAGGTAGCGAAATTCCTTGTCGGGTAAGTTCCGACCTGCACGAATGGCGCAACGACTTCCCCACTGTCTCAACCAGGGACTCAGCGAAATTGCACTCTCGGTGAAGATACCGAGTACCCGCAGCTGGACGGAAAGACCCTGTGCACCTTTACTACAACTTTGCAGTGAGGCTAGGAATACCATGTGTAGGATAGGTGGGAGGCTTTGAAGCGGGGGCGCTAGCCCTCGTGGAGCCAACCTTGAAATACCACCCTTGATCTTTTTGGTCTCTAACCGTGGCCCGTTATCCGGGTCCGGAACATTGCATGGTGGGTAGTTTAACTGGGGCGGTTGCCTCCAAAAGAGTAACGGAGGCGCGCAATGGTTCCCTCAGGCCGAATGGAAACCGGCCGTCGAGTGCAAAGGCATAAGGGAGCTTGACTGCGAGAGAGACATCTCGAGCAGATGCGAAAGCAGGTCTTAGTGATCCGGTGGTCCCGAATGGAAGGGCCATCGCTCAACGGATAAAAGGTACGCCGGGGATAACAGGCTTATCTCCCCCAAGAGTTCACATCGACGGGGAGGTTTGGCACCTCGATGTCGGCTCGTCACATCCTGGGGCTGGAGAAGGTCCCAAGGGTTGGGCTGTTCGCCCATTAAAGTGGCACGCGAGCTGGGTTCAGAACGTCGTGAGACAGTTCGGTCCCTATCCGCTGTGGGCGTAGGATACTTGAAAGGAGCTGTCCCTAGTACGAGAGGACCGGGATGGACACACCTCTGGTGTTCCGGTTGTCACGCCAGTGGCATTGCCGGGTAGCTACGTTCGGACGGGATAACCGCTGAAAGCATATAAGCGGGAAGCCCCCCTTGAGATTAGGTATCCCTGGGCTTCAGGGCCCCTTAAGACCCCTCGTAGACGACGAGGTTGATAGGCCGGGTGTGGAAGCGCAGCAATGCGTGGAGCTAACTGGTACTAATCGGTCGTGAGGCTTGATCTTCTTTTTTTGTTGATCAGCCGTTTTAACGAGCTGTACGCTCGCTTGATATGAAATGCGCTTTGTCGCGCTGTCTGTGTCGCGGATTGTCTCCGCGCCGGTCGTCTGATGACGACCCTGTCCCCAGGGATTCACCTCCCGGGGGCTCTGGTCTTCGAGGACACCGGCGCGGTAGCTTTCCGGTGGCTATAGCGGAGGGGTCTCACCCGTTTCCATCCCGAACACGGAAGTTAAGCCCTCCTGCGCCGATGGTACTGCACTTCGCGTGTGGGAGAGTAGGACGCTGCCGGAATTTATTTGAGGCCCGGGTGTCACCTTCGACGCCCGGGCCTTTTTGCTGCTCTAATTTCAATCCCGGGAATTTATTTTTCGACCCCCCCCCTGTTCGGGGGGGTACTGGGCGCAATACGGGTGTTTTCCCTTGACGAGAGCATGACTGAATTCCTATAGTGGCCAAGGCAGTCTGCCTGCGGGCAGTTCGGCCAGGGGCCTGCTTGGTCCAGGGAGTAAAAGCCATGCCGTCAATAATTCGAATAGCCTGTGCTCTGTTGGCCTGGACTTCGGTTGCTGCTCTTCCGGTTCAGGCCCAGAACGGCCCTTATGAGCTCCCCGACAACTATCTCTGCTACAAGAGCAAGGTATCCAAGTTCAACCCCTCGGTAAAAAAAACCGGGCTCACTACAGCCCTCGTCGACCAGTTCGATGACTCTGATTACGGTGTGCTGAAAGAACGCGGGCTTTGCCTTCCGGCCAGTGTTGACGGCGTTACTGCCGTAGACGAGGTCACTCACCTGATCCCTTACCAGATCAAAACCACGAAGGGCGCGGCCAAGCATATCAAGCAGGCAGGCGTGGTGGTCGTTTCCGAATTCGGGACTGTTACCCTGGACACCAAGAAGGAAGACCGACTGCTGATCCCTGCCTCCTTGAATCCATCGGGTGGCGCGCTGCCCGCCCCGCTTTTTGGACTGCACGGCGTTGACCACTACAAGTGTTACAAGGCCAAGGAGACCAAGGGTACTCCGAAGTTTTCGCCTGTGGGAGCCGCGGTGTCGGATCAATTCGAGAGCTCACGCAACTTCGGGATGAAAAAAGCTAAGTTGCTGTGCATGGCAGTAGACAAAGACGGGGCGGGCGTGAAATCAGCTGACGGGCACTTGCTCTGCCTGCAGGCCAAGCCCGACAAGGGCGAACCCAAGCACACCAAGCGAGTTTTTGTTTACACCAATGATTCGCTGATAGGGCATTTTCAGGATACCAAGAAAGAAGAACTTCTCTGCGTGCCAGCCCTGGTTGATCCGCCCGCCGAGTTCTGTGGCGACGGCTCCGTCAACCAGGCCGAAGACTGTGAGACCGGCGTCGACTGCGTTGGCGCCGGCGAGGTATGCGTGGCTTGCGCGTGCACCGAGTGTGGCAATGGCGTGATCGATAGTGGCGAGACCTGCGAGACAGATGGTGACTGCGCCATCAACGAGGAGTGTTCCGGCTGTAATTGCGCGGCGCGAGCGGCGCTGGGGACGAGGGTCTTTTCGCTCGGAGAAACCGGTGGCATGTTCTCTTCGCTAGCGGGTGGAGCCAAGTTTTCTACCCCGACTGGATCGCTGTCGATCGAGGGCGGGCTTATGGACGGGGCAGGTGATGTTGCCCTGTCGTTGAGCGCTGGTGCTCCGTATTACTCAACGATTTACGTACAGCCTATCGATGAGACTCTTTGCACCGAGTACAGTGCCTGCACCGGCACGCTTCACTGCGGTGGTGGTGTAAACGTCGACATCATAGTTGGACTCGATAGCCTCGCTCCTGCGGCAGGTGCTTGTGTGCAGGACGGCAACGGCAATTGCCCAGGTGATCCGGGCGACGTGTGTTGCAGCAACGCGTGTGAAGGTGTTGGTGTTGGCAGCGGAAACAGCGAGGTGGTCACAACCGGTGTCAATGCCAGCGACAGTGGCGTGGGAGCCGCTTTGCTCAGCTGCACGGCCAGGGTGACTACCGTACCGGGCGAGGGTATAGACTGCTCAGCCGCCGACTACTCAAGCGAGGCGGTCACCACCCAGGTGTTTACTACGGGGTCAGCGACCACCAATATAACCAACCATTGCGCGGGAACCGCAGCGCCGGCGAATTCGGTACCTCAATTTTCGAAGCCGGGTGAAGTTTTTGATTGCTCAAATTTTAATCTCGAGGACCACGTAGGGGCGCTTGCCACGGTCCAGACAGCCGAGGAGCCCTCGGGGCTTATCACGGGAGATGGGGCCCAGGCCATAGTTCTTGATGACGACTGAGTCTCGCTGGCCGAGCTTGGCTTGTTGAGTCGGCCTGCGGCAGCTACCATGCCCGGATTGATGGTGTGGATGTGGCCGCCGAGAAAAAGTTAAAATGGAAGGACGCACTCGCGGATCGGCTCGACGCGGGCCTTGCCGACGAGATAGACGCCTTCGAGACCCAACTTGAGCTGCGCCAGCAGGACAAGTTGGACGAGAAGGTCTTCGCAGAGACCCGCCTGCGTAGAGGCGTTTACGGTCAGCGCTATGATAACGGGCAACGCCATGACGGTGTGGCCGTTCGCGCCATCGAGTTTCCGTCCTCTTCCCTGACCAAGGGGCCCGACACCGCCTGGGATGCCCCCGGGATGCAACGCATCAAGATTCCTTTTGGTGGAGTGACCCCCGAACAGCTCGAAGTGCTCGCCGACCTCGCCGAGGAATACTCGGATGGCATTCTGCACGTTACTACGCGGCAGGATTTTCAGCTTCATTTCATTCACATAGAAGACACACCGGACCTGATGCGCAGGCTGGGTGCCGTTGGCATTACCAGCAGGGAAGCCTGCGGCAACACGGTGAGGAATGTCACTGCCTGTCCCATTGCCGGCGTGTGCAGTGACGAGACCTTCGACGTGACTCCATACTCGTTGGCGATGGCCGACTTCCTCCTCGGTCACCCCGACGCCCAGGATTTCGGGCGTAAGTTCAAGGTGGCTTTCTCGGGATGCGCGGGCAAGGCCTGCGCCCTGGTTAACATGCATGACCTGGGCTTCATCGCCAGGGAACGAAACGACGAGAACGGCACCCGGCGTGGTTTTGAGACGTGGGTAGGCGGGGGCCTCGGCACGATTCCCTACGACGCCAAGCTGTTCAAAGATTTCGTTCCGGTCGAAGAAATCCTGCCGCTGGCGCAAGCCATAGTCAGGGTCTTTGCGCGTCTGGGCGAGAAACGTAACCGGGCCAGGGCTCGTATCAAGTTTCTCATAGCCAGGCTTGGCCTGGAGGAATTCAAGCGCCTCGTAGAAGAGGAGCGCGCTGTTCTTCGCGAGGATGAAGGCTGGTCCAACTGGGTAGATGGGGCGACCGCGGAGTTCGAAGTCGAGCCAGCTGGGTCCCGGGGCGAAGTAGGGGCGGTGGCGGACGTCGGCCCGGAGTACGAACGCTGGGCGAGGGACAACGTTGAGGTCCAACGCCAGCAGGGTTACAGCGTGGTGACTGTCATGTTGCCGTTGGGCGATATGACCTCGCGGCAGGCCCGCCAGTTGGCCGATCTCGGTAGCGAGTACGCGAACGGTCGCTTGAGAACAACAGTGGAGCAGAACGTTGTGCTGCGCTGGGTACGAGACGGCGATCTTCCGGCCCTGTACCTCGGACTGGTGGCGGCTGGGCTGGCGACTGCCGGGGCTGGGACCATAAGCGACATTACCGTTTGCCCGGGCACGGATACCTGCAAGCTGGGAATCGCTTCTTCGCGAGGCTTGACGGCTGAACTTTCACGGCGACTTCGCGAAGCCGATGGCAAGCTCGACGAATCGATCCGGGGCTTGCACATAAAGGTCAGTGGCTGCTTTAATTCCTGCGGACAACACCACGTTGCCGATATCGGCTTCTACGGTGTCAGTCGCAAGGTGGCTGGCACCACCGTGCCGCACTTTCAGGTCGTACTGGGCGGCCAGTGGGAATCCAACGGGGGTTCTTACGGGCTCGCCGTCGGTGCCGTTCCTTCGCGGGCCATTCCTTCGGTGGTCGAGCGCTTGTCAGACGCCTACGTATCCGAACGCGGCGATGCGCGGACCTTCAACGAGTTCATAGAAAGCATCGGCAAGAAGAAGGCCCGCGCCTTGTTGGAAGACCTCATGCCCGTACCCGCTTACGAAGACGGGCCGGAGTTTTACTCGGACTGGGGCGACCCCCGGGAGTTTACGATGTCGGACCTTGGAATCGGCGAGTGCGCCGGTGAGGTGGTCGCCCAGACTGATTTTGATCTCGCCGAGGCCGAGCGCCAGGTTTTTGATGCCCAGGTGTTACTCGACGATAAGGACTTTGATGGTGCAGACCAGACTGCGCTGCGATCGATGCTCGAAGCCGCCAAGGGTCTCGTGCGTCTCGAAAACCCGGAGCCGGCCCAGGATCCCGACTCGATTGTGAGCGAGTTCCGTAGCAGGTTCTACGATACCGAGCTTTTCTTTGATCGTTTTGCAGGCGGCAAGTTCGCCCAGTATCTCTTTCATCGTTACGAGCAGGGCAGTGGTGATTCCTCGGGTGAGCAAGCGCGTCGCGTGGTGGAAGAAGCCCGGCTGTTTATCGAGGCCGCGCATGCCTGCCACGGTCGTATGCTCGAAAAGAAGGCCGCCGAAGGCCAGGCCAGCTGAGCTATCCCGACATGCAGGGCCTCCAGAAGATCGCGATAAAGCTTCACGCTCGTGCAGGCACCGAGTTTGCGCCGGCAGACCTGATACCGCTGCTGCACGGCTGGATCCAGAAACGAAGCGTCGAGGGCACTCTTATCGACGTCGCCGACTATTCGCACGTCCCCGATGGGCCCGGCTTGATGCTGATTGCCCACGAGGGGGTATATTCCTTCGAGGCCGGTAGTGGAATCCCCGGGCTGGTTTACTCCAACAGGAGGGGAGTGGAGGACGGCGACCTCGGGTCACGCATCAAGATCAGCATGCGACTGGCGCTGGCGGCTTGCGAGCAGTACGGGCAGGACGCCGGGGCGCCTGACGGGGGAGTGTTTCCCGGCTCGTCCTGGGAGCTGATCGCCAACGATCGCCTGCTCGCCCCTGCGACCGATCTGACCTACGACCAACTCGAGCCTGTTGTGAGCAAGGTTTGCGAAAGCTTGTACGGTGAGACGAAGTTTCGCCTTGCGCGCCTGGGTGGCGGCCGTGAGCGTGCCGCCTTGCGCGTGGATGTCGACGAGCCCTTTTCGCCCTCCCAGCTGCTGGAGCGACTCGCTTAAAGTTCACCCGGCCCTTGTCTGGGCTGTTGAAGGCAGCGACAATGCGGTAGGCGCGTGAGATTCGATACGCCCAGGCGCCCCTGGGTTGTCCTTGAAGTATGAAAATAGCACTGGATGAAAAGCAGTCCGCCTTGCGCGAAGAGCTCCGGGAGTACTTTGCGCGCCTGGTTGACGATGAGCTCATCGAGGAGATCTCGGTCGGCGAGGGTGGTGGCCCCCTCTACCGTAAGGCGCTCGAACAGATGGGCACCGATGGGTGGATCGGCATCGGTTGGCCCCGGGAGTACGGTGGCCAGGAGCGATCCCCGCTCGACCAGTTCCTGTTCGCCGATGAATGCCAGAGAGCCGGATTTCCGCTTCCGTTTCTCACTATCAATTCTGTCGGTCCTACCATCATGGAGTACGGTACCGAGAGCCAGAAAAAAGACTACCTCCCTCGTATTACTGCGGGGAAGATCCACTTCGCAATTGGCTACTCTGAGGCCGACGCCGGCACCGACCTCGCGTCGCTTAAAACAAGCGCAGTGCGGGATGGTGACGAGTGGGTAATCAACGGGCAAAAAATGTGGACCAGCCTCGCCGATTACTCGGAGTACGTGTGGCTGGCTGCCCGAACTGACCCTGATGCGGAAAAGCACGCGGGCATTTCTATCTTCATCGTGGACGTACGCTCGCCGGGCTTCAGCATTACTCCCATCGAGACCATAGGAAAGATCAAGACCAACGTGACCTACTACGACAACGTCAGGGTTCCTGCCGACGCCCTCGTGGGCGAGCCGGGTATGGGTTGGACCCTTATCGTCAACCAGCTCAACCACGAGAGGGTGTCGCTGTTTACCTCGGGAACCCCGGAGCGGATCTACCTTGAGACCCTGGACTGGGCCAGGTCGACTCGGCGGCCTTCGGGCGACCGGGTGATCGATGTTCCCTGGGTTCAATCGGCCCTGGCACGGGTCAAGTGTCGCGTTGATGTACTGAAACTTCTCAACTGGCGACAGGCCTGGAACATGGGGCAGGGTACTTTCCGCTTCGACGAGGCATCGACGGTAAAGGTTTACGGTAGTGAGTCGTATATCCAGATTTACAGGGATCTCCTGCAGGTCACGGGATTGACCGGAAGCCTGCCGGCGGGTAGCCCCGGCTTTATTCTTCGGGGGCGGCTCGAGCGCATGTACCGGGCTATGCTTATCCTGACCTTCGGGGGGGGCACCAACGAAGTGCAGCGGGATATCATCGCGATGGCAGGGCTGGGCATGCCACGCAGCCTGCGCTGAGACGAACACAGTGGATTTTGCGTTTACAGAAGAACAGCAGGCCGTCGAAAAGCTGGCCGGTGAAATATTTACGGATTTTTGCGAGCCCGACAAGCTCAAGCTGCTGGAGCAGCAGCGGTGTTGGTTTGACCAGGCTCTCTGGTCGGCACTGGCCGAAGCCGGGCTGCTGGGCCTGGCTATCCCCGAAAAATACGACGGCCAGGGCCTGGGAATAATCGAAACCTGCGTGTTGCTGGAACGACAGGGCTGGGCGGTAGCGCCGGTCCCCTTGCTCGATACCCTGGCATCCGGGGTCCTCACTCTGCTCGCGCACGCAGAAGAGGACGTACTCGCTGATTTTCTGCCTGCTGTCGCCAAAGGTGAACTGGTGCTGAGCGCGGCCCTATCGGAGACCTGCAGCGATGATCCTTTTGATACGGGCGTTACGGCCGTCAAGGATGGTGAAAATTGGAGGCTCGATGGTAGCAAGCAGCTGATCGGTGCCGGCCAGCACGCGGCGCGGATCCTGCTGCCGGCCCGCGTTGACGGCCAGGGTTTGGGCTTGTTCCTGCTTGACCCGGCCAACAGCGGAGTGATCCTGGGCGAGCAGGAAGCTACCAGTGGCGAAATCCGCAGCAGCCTGGACCTCTCTGGTGCCGTGGTCGATGGCCGTTCCGCACTCGGCCCTGCAGACGGCAGGGCGGTTGCCGACCTGGTCCGTTTTTCACTGGCGGGTCTCTGCGCTACCGAGGCCGGGGTGGTCGCAAGGGCGGTTCGTATGACAGCAGATTACACTTCTACGCGCGAACAGTTCGGAAAGCCGGTAGCCTCTTTCCAGGCCGTGGCACAGAGGGCAGCCGACGCGTTCGTGGACCTCGAGGCTCTAAAGCTCGCGACCTGGTACGCGGTGAGTTGCCTGGACCGTGGCGAAATCGCCGACGAGGCGTTGGCCGTGGCCAAGTACTGGGCTTCAGAGGGCGGACACAGCGCCGTGTACGCCTGCCAGCACCTACACGGTGGTACCGGGGTAGACAACGATTACCCGCTGCACCGCTACTACCTGTGGTCCAAGCAGATTGAGCTCACGCTCGGTGGCGCCGAATTTCACCTGGCTTCGCTCGGAAAGATGCTGGCCGCGGGCTGACCACCGCTGCGGTCAGTGGTTGCGCAGCAACAGCGGCACGTCGGCTTTTAAGCGGCGCATGGCCGTTTCGTCGGTGGTGTCATAGATTCCCCTCAGGCGTGAATCTCCGTCCACGAGAAATACGTGCAGGCTATGGGCGATCGGACCCAGCAGGTCAACTTCGTCGTCATCGAGGTCTGTGATCTCGGTGGCTGCCTCCACGAGGAAGGCCTGACGAATGAATGGGAAGAGTCCGCTTTCGTCAGCTGTGAGCAGAGGCCAGCGGGCAGTGTCGATGTCGTGGGCCGCGGCATAATCGGAGAGGACGCCAGGACTATCGCGCGACGGGTCAACAGTGAAAGAAACGAATCGAAGCTGTTCGTGCTTCTTCCAGCCGTTCATCAATCTTTCCAGTTGGCGGACTAGACGTGGGCAGGGACCAGGGCAGGTAGTGTAGAGTAGACTGGCGAGCCAGACTTTACCCTCGAGCCTGGTGCTGGCGTAGTCGGCCCCGGCCTGATCGGTGAATTCAAAAGCGGGCACGGTATTGATTACCGGGAGCTCGGGGACATCGGTGAGCTTGTCCCGGGCAATGAATAACAACAGGCCGAGCGCGAGCACAGCGATCAGCGAGCGACGGACTACGATATAAGCATTCGCAGACATGGGTTTAACTGTCAGGCCCCGCGGGGCGACGGCGGGCAAGAGCTGTAGCCATGGCCACGCTTCCCAGGGCGAAAAGCCCCAGGGCGGCGGCCGAAACGGGAAGCGATGGAAGGTGGGCCAGCGCGGGACTGCCGGGCTCGTAAAGAGCGTAACGAAAAGCCGCCAGCCCGTATGTCAGTGGGTTGATGGCCAGTGCCGCTGCGAGCCACGAAGGCAGCCCGTTGGCAGGAAAAAAGGCGCCCGAAAGAAACCACATGGGCATGAGGAAGGCCGTCATGATTGCGTGAAAGCCCTGGGTAGAACTCATGTTCCAGGCAATCGATATGCCAACACCGGTCAACGCAACGGCTATGAAAGTCAGCACCAGCATGGCGGCGGCTACCTGGGCCAGGTCCAGTGGCAGGCCTGCGATGGGTGCCAGCGCCAGCATTATCCCGCCCTGCATAAGCGCCAGTATCGTAGTACCAGCCACCTTGCCGGCTACCACGCTTCCAATACTGACCGGGGCTACCAGCACACCCTGGAGAAAACCCTCGTTTCGGTCCTCTATGATCGATATCGTTGCAAAGATCGATGTAAACAGGATTACCAGCACCACGGTGCCCGGATAAAAGTATTCGTTGTAGCCCTGGCCAGCCGAGTCCCCGGGCGTAAAGGACGCGCTCAGGCCCGCACCGAAAATAATCCAGAACAGCACGGGTTGTGCGAGCGCACCGAAGACCCGGTTCTTCTGCCTGACAAAACGAACGACCTCGCGCAGCGCGAGGGTGTATACGGGCAGCAAGCGGTTCACGACGGATCGACCCCCTGCTCTGACTTCCAGAAGGTGTGGCCGGTTTCGTGCACGAACACGTCGGCCAGGGTGGGTCGCTCCATGCTGAGACCAAGTATCTTATCGCCGTGGTCGAGCAACAGGCGGGGGATCAGGCTTTCGGGCGAAATATTTTCAAGCCGCAACCGGCCTTCGACAATTACGGGCTGCACCTTGTATTCGCGGGAGACCACGGCCGCGAAGCCCTCGGGGTCCTCGCAGCGCAGCGAGAGTATTCTTTCGCCGACCCTTGAGCGCAGGCCCTGGGGTGTGCCGATGGCCACGAAGCGGCCGTGGTCGATGATAGCCAATCGGTCGCAGGATTCGGCTTCTTCCATCAGGTGAGTCGTCAGGATCACGGTGGTTCCCTGTTCGTTTCTCAAGTCCTTGAGATAGCGCCACAGGTCGAGACGGGCGCCCGGGTCCAGGCCGGTCGACGGTTCGTCCAGGAGCAGCAGCGGGGGTTTGTTGAGCAAGCCCTTGGCGAGCTCAACCCTCCTTGCCAGCCCACCCGACAGGGTATCGACCCGGTCATTGGTGCGATCTGTAACTCCCAGACGTTGCAGGGCAGACTCGCTGGCTTCGGCTAGTTCGGCCCCTCGCATGCCGAGCAGGTGACCATGGTGCTTGAGGTTTTCCTTGACAGTGAGATTGCGATCGAGGCCGGGGTTCTGGAAGACCACACCGAGGGCGGACCGCGCAGCCAGGCTGTACTGCTGTATGGATTTGCCCATGATGTGGACGTCGCCGGTCTGTATGCGAAACAGCGTCGAGAGTATTTTGAACAGCGTCGTCTTACCGCCGCCGTTGGGCCCGAGCAGGCCGAATATTTCCCCCGGCTGTACGGAGAATGACACATCGTCGAGAGCTAGCGTGTCCCCGTATGAATAGGACAGGTTTGTTACTTCGAGTAACGGGTTTTCTCCAGTATCGAATTTGGACAGCGTCACGTTGCTACCCTGTCTAACAGGTAAGACACCAGCAGCAAGGGCAGGTAGGCCACCGAGCATAGAAGCAGTCGCCTGGCTCCCAGCTGGCCGGGGTTTTTTGCCGCTGACACCGAAGCTGCCAGGTAGGCCAGGCCGAGGGCCAGGGCAGCGGCAAAGAAAAAAGGCCCCGAGTAGCCTGCGCTCCCGACTGCCAGGGTCACGGGCAGCAGGGCAGCGGAGTAGAGAACCATCTGCCGTCCCGACGCGCTCCCGTCGTTGTCGATGCGCTGCAGGGTCGGAAAACCCGCGTTCCTGTAATCATCCTGGTAGAGAAGTCCGATGGCAAGAAAGTGGGGGACTTGCCAGAGAAAAAGAATTGAAAAAAGAAGAAGGGACTCTCGACCCAGCGCATTGCCCGCCGCTGCGCAGCCGATCACGGGCGGGAGCGCACCAGGTATTGCGCCGATCAGGGTCGACAGGCTCGAGGACTTTTTCAACGGCGTGTAGATAGCGAGGTAGGAAACCAGGGTCACGGTGTTGACCAGTGCAGCCGCGGGGTTGACGAAGATCAGCAGGAATCCCACACCGACAACGGAGGTGATGACACCGAAAGCCAATCCCGATTTCTCGCTTATAAGGTGCGCGGGCAGAGGCCTGAAGCGCGTCCTCGCCATGAGCCCGTCACTGCTGCGCTCGAGGTACTGGTTGAGAGCACCGGCGCCCGAACAGGACAGGCAGGTGCCAATAACTACCTGCAGCAGAGTGGCGGTCTCGAAGTCGTGCAGCCCGGAGACCGCGAGGTAGCCGACCAGCACGGTCAAAACTACCATGCCGACGATGCGAGGGTTGATCAGCGCAAGGGACACCGAACCGCGGCGCCCCCCGGGGCCCGCAGGCGATCTTTCTACGGCCGCGCTGGGCATCACGTGTGCGCCACCCCCCGCGGCTCACCTCCCGGTGTAGGGAGCCCGGTGCGTGACCGCCACCCCGCCGCCCCGGAGGGCCGGCGGAACAACCGGTTCCCCGCCGCCGG
>JACNKC010000069.1 GCA_014382245.1 Pseudomonadota bacterium
GAAGCGGCCAGCTGCGGTGACGGTTTTGTCCAGAATGACGTAGAAGCCTGCGACGCGGGTGTGGCCAACAGCGACGAGCAGGCTGACGCCTGCCGTAACAACTGCACGCTGGCGAGTTGCGGTGACGGCGTGATCGACGCCAACGAGAGCTGCGACGATGGCAATGCCGACAACGGCGATGCCTGCCTGGCTACATGTGAAGCGGCCAGCTGCGGTGACGGTTTTGTCCAGAATGACGTAGAAGCCTGCGACGCGGGCGTGGATAACAGCGACGAGTTGGCCGATCTCTGCCGCAGCGATTGCAGCCTGCCTTCATGCGGTGACGGCGTGTCCGATGCCGGTGAGGCCTGCGACGACGGCAACACGGATAACGGCGACGCTTGTCTCAACAATTGCGACGCGGCCTCTTGCGGTGACGGATTCGTCCAGGCCGGCGAAGCCTGCGACGCGGGTGCCAACAACAGCGATGAGCAGTCCGATGCCTGTCGCAATGATTGCACGCTGGCGAGTTGCGGCGACGGGGTAACAGACAGCAACGAGAGCTGCGACGACGGCAACGCCGACAACAGCGATGCCTGCCTGGCTACTTGTGAAGCCGCCAGCTGTGGCGACGGCTTCATCCAGGCCGAAGTGGAAATCTGCGATGAGGGTGTGGCCAACGACGATGCCGTTCCCAACTCGTGCAGGACCGATTGTACACTGGCGAGTTGCGGCGACGGCGTGGTCGATTCAAGCGAAGCCTGCGATGACGGCAACAGCTACGACGGCGACGCCTGCCTGCAGGACTGCAGCGTGGCGACCTGTGGCGATGGTTTCCGGTTGGAGGGCGTCGAGCAGTGCGACAGCGGTGACGGACAGTACGGGCCCTTCCGGGTGGCCAACTCGGACACCGCGCCTAACACTTGTCGCAGTGATTGTACGCTGCCGTTTTGCGGCGATGGCGTGACCGACAACGGCGAGAGCTGTGACGACGGCAACACCGACAACACCGACTCCTGCACCGACGCGTGCCGCGTTGCCTTCTGCGGCGATGGCCTGGTACAGGGCGGAATCGAGGCCTGCGACGCGGGTGCTGATAACAGCGATGACAAGTTCGACTCCTGCCGCAGTGACTGCACCCTGCCCAGTTGTGGCGACGGCGTGGTAGACGGTGGCGAGTTCTGCGACGACGGCAACGCTTCCAACAACGACTACTGCTTGTCTGATTGTACCTTGCCGAGCTGCGGCGATGGTTTTTTGCAGATCGACGTAGAGCAGTGCGACAACGGTGAGTTGAACTCGAACTCGAACCCGGGCGGCTGTCGCAGCGACTGCCTGCTGGCCAACTGCGGTGATGGAGTCGTTGACGAGGGCGAGACCTGCGACGACGGCAACGCCGTTGAAACCGATTCCTGCTTGTCTAATTGCCGCGAGGCCTCCTGCGGTGACGGCTACGTGCAGGTCGGCGCCGAGTTTTGCGACGATGGCAACTCTTCTGATTCCGACGGCTGCCTTTCCTCCTGCGAGCCGGCCAGCTGCGGAGACGGCGTGTTGCGCCTGGGCGTTGAAGACTGCGACGCGGGAGTCGCCAACAGCGATGAAAGACCCGACGCCTGCCGGAGCGACTGCACCCGGCCCTTGTGTGGCGACGGCGTCACCGACCTGGGCGAGGCCTGCGATGACGGCAATGTAGACAACGGCGACTCCTGCCTCGTCAGCTGCCGTGAAGCATCATGCGGCGATGGATTTCTCCAGCAGGATATAGAGGTTTGCGACGATGGTGCAGCCAACTCTGACACGCAGGGCGATTCCTGCCGGAGCGACTGCAGCCTCCCGACCTGTGGTGACGGAGTGATCGACGCGGGCGAAACCTGCGATGACGGTAACGTTGGCAATTCGGATTCCTGCCTCGACGACTGTCGCTCGGCCAGCTGCGGCGACGGCTTCGTGCAGGTGGGGGTTGAAGCCTGCGACGCGGGCGTTGACAACAGCGATGAGAACGCCGACTCCTGCAGGACCGACTGCAGCCTTTCATCCTGCGGTGACGGCGTGGTCGATTCCAACGAAGTATGCGACGACGGAAACGCCGACAACAGCGACGCCTGCCTGGACAGCTGCCGGGTAGCTTCGTGCGGCGATGGGTTTGTGCAGGTCAATGTAGAAACCTGCGACGCGGGTGTTGACAACAACGATGCAAGCGCCAACTCCTGCAGGACCGACTGCAGCCTTTCGTCCTGCGGGGATGGCGTGGTCGACTCGGGCGAGAGCTGTGACGACGGCAACGCCGATAACAGTGACGTCTGCCTCGACAGCTGCCAGCTGGCTTCGTGCGGCGACGGCTTCGTGCAGGTGGGGGTTGAAGCCTGCGACACGGGCGTTGACAACAGCGATGAGAATGCCGACTCCTGCAGGACCGACTGCAGCCTTTCATCTTGCGGCGACGGCGTGGTCGACACGGGTGAGAGCTGCGACGACGGCAACGCCGACAACAGCGACGCCTGTCTCTCGAGCTGCGAAGCAGCGGCTTGCGGCGATGGTTTTGTGCAGATCGATGTAGAGGCCTGCGACGCGGGCGTCGACAACAGCGATGAGAATGTCGACTCCTGCAGGACCGACTGCAGCTCGTTCTCCTGCGGAGACGGCGTGGTCGATTCCAACGAAGTCTGCGACGACGGAAACGCCGACAACAGCGATGCCTGTCTCTCGAGCTGCGAAGCAGCGGCTTGCGGCGACGGCTTCGTGCAGGTGGGGGTTGAAGCCTGCGACACGGGCGTTGACAACAGCGATGAGAATGCCGACTCCTGCAGGACCGACTGCAGCTCGTTCTCCTGCGGTGACGGCGTGGTCGACACTGGCGAGGCTTGCGACGATGGCAACGCCGACAACAGCGATGCCTGCCTTGGTAGCTGCGAGGCGGCGTCCTGCGGTGATGGTTTTACGTGGGTCGATTACGAGCAGTGCGACGATGGCAACATAGACGAGAGCGACGCTTGCCTGTCTGATTGCAGCAGCGCCAACTGCGGTGACGGCCACGTTTGGCTCGGCGTCGAAGAATGCGATGCGGGCGATGCCTCGAGCGATGTCAGGCCGGACACCTGCCGCGGCGACTGCCGCCTGGCCTGGTGTGGCGATGGTGTCATGGACGCCGGCGAGCAGTGCGACGATGGCAGCATGAACAGCTCGACCCGGCCGAACTTCTGCCGTCCTAACTGCGTGCTGCCTCACTGTGGTGATGGCGTTTCGGACGAGGGTGAGAACTGCGACCGCGACGCCCAGGAGGTGATGTCCGAAAAGGTGCTTCCAGGCAAGCCGGTATCCGGCCTGTCGCTGCCCGCCCGGCCGACGCCCGCAAAGGCAGAGGCTTCCGCTGACCCGAACGGAGAGCTATAGAAGTCATTCGGAGATTTATCCCGCATGGCCACCAACTTAAGAGACGCTGCCACCGTATTGCCCCTGCGCGATATGGACGGGTCGCTGGAAGTTTTCATGGTGAAGCGTAACTCCGCGCTTGGCTTCATGGGTGGGGTCCACGTTTTTCCCGGTGGCGTTGTCGACGAGGATGACTCCGTGATCGGCTGGAAAGACGCGCTGAGCGGCTACGACGGCGAGCGTTCTTCGCGGAGCATGCATAAACTCGACGCGGACCGCACGCTGGGCTACCACGTGGCCGCCGTCCGCGAATTATTTGAAGAGGCCGGCGTTCTGCTGGCCTGCGACTCGTCGGGGCGCGTGCTCGGCGGGGCGCGTGACGCCGAGATCGTGGAGCGGCTTGGTAGTCGCAGGGCCGAGCTCGCGGGTGGCGCGGTGGCGTTCATGGAGCTGCTCGTAGGCGAAGGTCTCAAGATAGCGGCCGACGCGCTGCACTACTTTGCTCACTGGATCACCCCCGAGCCCTCACCCAAGCGTTACGACACCAGGTTTTTTCTCGCGGCTATGCCGGCGGGGCAGGAAGCCGACCACGACAAGGTCGAGTCGGTCGAAGGGGACTGGTACGAGCCCAAACAGGCCCTGGACCTCTACTTGCACAGGAAAATTAAACTCGCGCCGCCCACGCTTTGCGCGCTCGACCGCGTGGCCCTTCACGATACCGTTGCCGAGGCGCTCGAGGCCGCCGTCGCGCTGGACGTGGTGGAGGTCGAACCCAAGATATCTATGGGTGAAGACGCCGTGGCGATACTCTATCCAGGCGACGATGACTACGACTCGGGCGTGGCGGTTCATCACTCGAGTGGTCGCATACTGAACCGGCGCGTGCTGAGAGACGGCCTGTGGGTGAAGCCATGAAGTACAGGTTACGCTGGCAGGCTTTTGACGAGTTGTGCTGGGAGTTGGCGGCGGCCAACGAGGGATCAGCTTTCTGGATCGAGAACCCGACGGGCGAAGTGATGGCCGGCTCGCGGCCCGAGCCCGACTCGGGGCGATGCTGTCGTGAGCTTGAAGATGACGGACCGGTGGGTCGCTTGCTCGCCTGCGCTACGGGTAGCGATGCCACCAGCGGGTCGGGCCTGCTGCAGGCGCTTGCCTCGCGCGAGATTAAACAGCAGTCCACGGTACGCGATATGGCCGACGCCACGGCGCGGCTGTGGAGACAGACCAACGCATTCTTGCGCATGGCCGAGACTACCCACCTCTCCTTTGACCCGGCGGTTGCCCTGGACAAGGTGCTCGACGTGATCGAGCACTCCACGTCGTTCAGGCGGGGCTGGGGTATGCTCAAGTTTCCAGGCAGCGAGGGCTGGCGCCTGCTCGGGGACCTCGACGGCAACCCCGAGGAGGGGAACCACGCGCCCGGTATCGAGGTGCAGCCTCCAGCCACAGAGGCCCTCGACGAGGACGTCAAGCTGCTTCAGCCAGGTTGCGAGGACGGCGAACTTTACGAGCAGATTTCTTCTACCTTGGGGCGCAGCGGCCCGCTGGCGGTAGCATCGCTGGGTACCGGCCAGGGCTGTTACGGCTACCTGTTGGTGCCCGCGGACGACCCGGACCTGCTGACCTCGGAGGACTTCAAGGTGCTAGCCGCGGCCGCGCAGATACTGGGCGTGGCTGTTGAGAACGCGCACATCCTCGGCCGCGAGCGCGAGGCCATGCGCCTGCAGGTCGAAAACGACATGTTGGCCCTGCAGGCACGCGACATGGAAGAGATGACACACGTGGTAGCGCATGACCTCAGGTCGCCCATGCACTCGATATACGGATTCATGCACGTGGCCCTCGACGAGCTTTCCGATCTCTCTACCCGCCTCAGCCAGGACGGTTACAACAACGCTACCGGAATGGAGACGATGGTCGCCGACCCGATACGGGACGCAATACGCAGCGTCGAAAAACTCAACCGCATGGTCAAGCGGCTGCTCGAGTTTTCGCGTTCGGCGAGAGCGCCGTACAACTGCGAAGACCTCGACATGAACGACCTGGTCGATGGCGTGGTCAGGTCATTCGGATACGCGCTTTCGCAGGACGAGGTGACGGTCACGGTAGAGGCGCTTCCCCCGTTGGTGGCCGACCGCGAGCAGATGGAAGCCGTGCTCGGCAACCTCGTTGACAACGCGGCCAAGTACATCGGCGACGGGCCCGAACGCTCTGTCGTGGTGGGCTGCGTCGAAGGCGATCATGGCCGCGAGTACTTCGTGCGCGACACCGGCGTGGGTATGACCCCCGCGCAGGCCGCCAAGGTGTTTCAACCTTTCCGACGTTTTCACGCCGACAGCGTCCCCGGCGAAGGCATAGGGCTGGCCCACGTTCGCAAGATCATAGAGCGGCACGGGGGGCAGATTCGCTGTGAGACCGCCGAGGGCGTGGGAACGACGTTTTATTTTTCGGTAGGCAGCGAGCTGGGTGCTGCAGCCGACGAGGCCCCGGTCGCCTTGCAGGCGGCCGAATAGTCGAGCTTCAGTCGGGCCAGGTTGTCCCTGGCCGCTGGGCCGGTGAGCATGGTCTCGCCGCTGGTTACCGGCCGGCAGGCCACGGCGGCCAGCTCGGCTTGCTGATGGGCTGACGCGAGCATCTCGGCGGCGGCGCAGGGGTCACCGCTGGTAGCCTTGGCAGTGCCACGCTCAAGCAACGCGCGGGCAACCCGCACCCTGTCTTTGCATGCCTGCCGCGCGTCTTCGATGCGCAGGCCGCGCAGGCCGCGAGCCTCGTCCATTGCCTCGCGAAAGCTGGAGACACCGAAGATCACCGCGAGTACGACCGAAACGGCCACGAGCCTGAAGAATGTTTTCCTGGTCATGCTGGGTCTCCGACAGGGTGAAGTGTTTCACTGCCGTGGGGGCAAATAAAACAGTGGCTGTGCCCGGGTCCCACCCACCGCCGCTCTGGACTCGCCGGCGCGAACCCTGTCAAATACCCGCGTGGACGTTCCGCAGACACTGGAGGGTTGGTACACGCTGCACGACGTGTGGAGCGTAGACTGGACGGCCTGGGCCCTGCTCGGCGATGACGAGCGGCGCAGCGTTCTCGATCAAGCCCGCGCGTGGCTCGAATCTGCCTCGTCGGTGCGTCGCGGCGACACGGCCATGTACAGCGTGTTGTCGCAGAAAGGCGACCTCATGTTCGTGCACTACCGCGAATCGCCCGAGGCGCTCAATGCCGTTGAGCTGGCCCTGCGGCAGACGGCGCTCTACGGTTTTCTGCAACCCACTTATTCTTACGTGTCGCTCATCGAGGTCAGCCTCAACGAGGTAATGGGCATCGCCGCCAAGCGCTTGTCCGACCGCGGACTCAACCGCGGGGACGAGGGTTTCGACGAAGCCTGGACCGAGGCGGTGGAAGAACAACGCGAGAAGATGAAAGAACGCCTCTACCGAGACGTGCCGCCGCAGAAGTACATCAGCTTTTACCCCATGGACAAGAAACGCGGTGAGACCGTGAACTGGTACACCCTGTCGGCCGCCGAACGCCGCGACATGATGCGCGGCCACGGCAGCGTGGGCCACAAGTACCACGAGGTGGTCACCCAGGTCATAGGCGGGTCGATCGGACTGGACGACTGGGAGTGGGGCGTGAGCCTGCACTCCGACGACATGCTGGTGTTCAAAAAGCTCGTCCACGAAATGCGCTTTGACCCCGCCAGCGCCCTCTACGCCGAGTTCGGGCCGTTTTATCTCGGCATACGTAGCAGTGCCGGCAGCCTCGGCTTGCTTCTGAGCGGCCATGCGCCCTCCTGAAAACGCCGCAATTTGAAACAATTCAAGCGAAATGTTGCGGCAAAATGCGACATTTAGGCTGAACGGCAGGCTATATGGCCTGGGATCATTGCCCGCACGGGGCCGCCCCTGTGCTTTCCTTAGGGAGCCACGCGGCTCTTTTTCGCCTGGCTCTCGCCCCTTGAAAAAAGGAGAGCGCGTAGCCCGGTTGATTAAAACCAGCACTTGCCTCGTCGACTGTTATTGGAAACCAGGTGCCGTATTTCCAATCTGCACACAGCACTGGTTGCATTTAAACAGGAGTCGGAAAAAAGAGGTCCCTAAGATGGGTGCATTGAGAATCCAAGCAAAGTTTCACGTCGGGCAACTTGTCGAGCATCGATTGTTCGGCTACCGCGGTGTCGTGGTCGATGTCGACGCCGAGTTCGAAGGCAGCGACGAATGGTACCGCGAGGTGGCCAAGTCGATGCCGCCGCGAGACCAGCCCTGGTACCAGGTGCTCGTGGATGGTTCAGAAGACAGCACCTACGTGGCCGAACGCAATCTCCAGCGCGACGGGCTGGGCATCGCCGTCGAGAATCCCGGACTGGAGCACTACTTTGACGGGATGGATGATGGGGTTTATCTCACACGTAACTTCAACTGATACTCGTTCACCCGGGTCGGCGATACTGCTCGCCGGTGTAATGTTGGCAGCGGGACTGCTGGCAACCGGTTGCGGCGGCAACGACGGCGGCAACGACGGCGCTCGGCCGGCTGCCGCTACGCCGGCCCCGGGCGAAAGCGCCGACAGCAGCGCACTGGCCGAGCCGGCAACGGGCACAGGAACCGTGAGCGGGACGGTCAAGTTGCTGGGCGACGCGCCCGCCAGAAAGCAGCTGCGAATGTCTGCCGACCCTTACTGCGTTACGGCCAACGAGGGCGGGGCCGTCAGCCAGTCCATCGTCACGGGCGGGCAGGGCGGCCTGGCCGGGGTTTTTGTCTACCTGTCGGCTGGAGTCGCGCCCGGCCCCCGTGCCGTGCCCAACGAGCCGGTGGTACTCGACCAGCGCGGCTGCATGTACGAGCCCCGCGTGGTGGGCGTGCGAGTCGGCCAGGAAGTAGAGTTTCGCAACAGCGACCCGACGCTGCACAACGTCCACGCGATGCCCGAAAGTTCGCGCAGCTTTAATCTTGGAATGCCGCGCGAGGGCATGACCGTGCGCCGCCGTTTTTCGAAGCCCGAGGTGCTGGTGCGGGTCAAGTGTGACGTGCACCCATGGATGGAAGCTTACGTGGGGGTGCTCGAACACCCTTACTTTGCCGTCACCGACGAGCAGGGCCGTTACAGTATCAGTGGCCTTGTGCCCGGCGATTACACGCTGGCAGCGGTGCATCCGCGCCTGGGCCGGCTTGAGCGTGCGGCCCAGCTGCAGGCGGGCGATTCTCCTGCAGGCGATGCGCCAACGGTTGATTTTGCCTACCCCGCCCGCGGCGGGGGCTGACCCTGCGCCCGGGCGCAGTCGCCCAGTAGCCACCCGTCCCTTCGCTCCGGGGCCGCGCTCAACTGGACTTGCGAGCCCGCAGCCGTTAGTCGTGCTGCCGTTGGTCGCATAGCTCAGTCCGGTTAGAGCGCCTGCCTCACATGCAGGAAGTCCCTGGTTCGAGTCCAGGTGTGACCACCATTTTTCAAGGCCGGCGAACAAGCGAGGGCAAGCGCACTGGAACTGATCGACGAAAATCGTTTCCGGCGTGTCCTCGACGCCGGGCACCTTGTCAGTCCTTCGCTGCCGGCTGCATGAAGGCCAGGGGCATGCCGCCCGGGGCGTCGACGACCGAGGCTATAAGCCCGCCCTGTAGTGCCTTGTTAGGGCCGCTCACCGTGTGGCCGGCTCCTTGCGCGCTGGCGACGCTCCGGGTGATGTCGACCGACTGCAGGGCCAGCCCCCAGGCGACTGCCGGTACCGCTGCCTCGCGGTTGACGGATATCTCAAGGATTGTTTCGCCCGCCTTGAGAAAAGCGTAACGACCCCGCGGCAGGTCACGGACACGAGGGCGCAATGCGAAGTTGTCGGCGTAGACTGATGCCGGTTGCTCAGCATCGGGAGCCATCAGTACCAGGTGGTCGATGGACGAGACCGCGTTGGGGTGGTCTACGGGAGCGTCCGTGCCGTCGCCCGCTTCGAGCAGCGTCAGCGCACCCGGCGTCAACTCGGCGGGCACTTGCAGGCAGGTGGTGCCGGGGTCGTGGGCCAGCTTGACGCCACTGCGCGACCCTATAGCCCGCGCTGCCTCCCCGATGTCGGCGCAGGTCCAGGTCCACCCGAGCAGGGTGCGGTTACAGGCAAGTGCAGCGGTCACGGCACGCGACAGTTCGTTTTTTGTTCCGTCGGCTACCAGCAGCCGGATATCGGCGTGCTCAAGAACAATGTCATGGCAAAGACACCCCTGCCATGTCCTGGGGGAACCAAGGGCAAAGCCCATGTCAGACCACGCTTGCAGGTGACCATCACTCGCCGCTACCAGGGCGGCCCCAACTCCGTCAACGATTCTCACCGGGCAAGCATAGAGGGGTGGCGGTATCATGGAAACGGGTGTCGCCGGGGCTGCATAGTGGGGTTTCGACGGCTCGGGTGCCGGGCTAAACAGGTCAGTCGTGGAACGGGACCTCGAGAAGAGCCAGGCGGCGTTGCAGGAGTTCATCCGCCGCCAGCAGGCCGGGCAGGCCGCGGGAGCCGACGCGCTGCGCGTGGGCGAGCTCACCCGCCTGTCGGGCGGGGCCAGCTGCGAGGTTTACGGTTTCGACCTGCACGCCGGAGACGGCACGACCCGCGCCATGGTGTTGCGCGCCGACCGGCCGGGCAAGGATTTCAGTGCCAGCCGCGCTGACGAGTACGCGGTGTTGCGCGAGGCCGAGCAGGCCGGCGTCACCGTTCCCCACGCCCATTGGCTCGGCAGTGCCGACGACGGGCTGGGTGTGCCCTTCATGGTGATGGATTTCGTGCCGGGTCTCGCCCTGGGCCAGCGGCTGCTGCGCGATGACGCTTACGCTTCAACCCGCGAGGCACTGCCCGCTCAACTCGCGGGCGAGCTGGCCCGCCTGCACGCGGCCGCTCCCGGCCATCGCCTGCCCGGTGCGACGCCGGCGGGGGACGACCCGCGACGTTTTGCACTCGCCGCCGTCAAGCAGTGGACCGCTGCCGCGGCGACCCTGCACACCGACTACCCGCGCCCGGCCCTGGATCTCGCGGCCCGCTGGCTCAAGCTCAACGCGCCCTCGGTCCAGGAGCCCGTGCTGGTGCACGGCGACTTCAGGATAGGCAACATAATGTTCGACGAGCGCGGCCTCACGGCGGTGCTCGACTGGGAGCTCTCGCACCTGGGCGACCCCGCCGAGGACCTGGGCTGGCTGTGCGTGCGCTCGTGGCGATTTGGTCGCGACCATCCCGCGGTGGGCGGCCTCTGCACGCGCGACCGCCTGCTCGAGTTGTACCGCGAGGCCGGTGGCCGGGCTGTGTCGGCCGACCAGCTTCGCTACTGGGAAATATTCGGCAACTGGAAGTGGGCGGTCATCTGCCTGCTGCAAGCGGCCAGTGCCCGCGCGGGCAGTCGCCCTGACGTGGAGCTCGCCGCCATAGGCCGGCGCGTGCCGGCCGTGGAATGGGAACTGGTCGATCTGCTCGACCGGGAGCAGTCGCAATGAAAGATTATCCACCTGCAGACGAGTTGCTCGAAGCCGTGGCGGCTTTTCTCGACGAGGAGGTCAAGCCGTTGCTCAAGGGTGGCAAGCGCTTCAAGAGTATCGTGGCGGCCAACGCCTGCAGGGTGGTCGCGCGCGAGGCGGCCGGAAAAACCGCGCTCGTCGAAGAGCAGCGCCGTGGCCTGGGCGAGTTGCTGGGCGAGTTGCTGGGCAAGGATGGCCAGCCCACGGCTGCCGTTCCGGGAGACGACAGTTCGGCAGATGAACTCGGCCGCGAGTTGTGCGCTGCTATAGCCGAGGGAGCTTATGACCAGGGGCGGTCACGCGAGCAGTTGCTGGCCTGGTTGCGCTCCGACGTTGAGGCGCGCCTGCGCATCAACGACCCGGCGTTCCTCGAGCGTAACGAGCGTCGCGACAAGTAACCGCTGCTGAAAACAGCGCGCTGCGAAAAACAACGGCCGTGTCAGTTGGTGCCCATGTCCCAGCTGGACAGGTACTTTTTCTGCTCTGCGGTCAGGTGGTCAATGGGTATGCCCATGGCTTTGAGCTTGAGCGTGGCGATGCGGTCCAGGGTCGACTGGCCGGTGCCGTAGCGGTTGTCGAACATGTTCTTGGTCTTCGCGTCGTTGACCGCGATCACGGGGATTTTCAGGTCGCCTTTTTTCTCGAGAGCGGCCAGGCGTATCACGCCCGTGGTGGTCTCTTCCATGGAGATCTTCACATTGTCTATGTAGCGCGCGTGCGAGGTGTGCAGGGCCGATACCAGGTCGGCGCCGTCGTCCATCGTGAGGTCGGGGCCGCGCTCTATGACTCCGAACAGGTGCTTGTGGTAGGTCGCGCTGTCCTCACCCCTGATAGCGTAGGTCGAAATCCGGTCGTGTTTCCAGAGGCTGGCGGTCACGTGCAGGCAGGCCGCCATTTTCAGGCCCTTGAACGGCTTGTCCTTGGCAAACCGCTTGTTGACCTGGGCCAGCACCGGCATGTCGCGGGCCGCCCAGTCGATTCGCTTACGGCCCTCGTTGGCCAGTTCCAGGTCTTTTACGTTGTACTACGCTGTAGCCCCCATGGCTTCAACGATCTCCCTGCCGTGTCCGTGGCCGGAAGCGGCCGGTCTAGAGTTTGTCGGCCAGGGCGTGCCGTTC
>JACNKC010000075.1 GCA_014382245.1 Pseudomonadota bacterium
GGAGGGGTGGGGGGTGGGCGGCGGCGCAGAACTGGACAAGTGCGAAGACATAGGGCACGCGAGCGAAGCGGAGCGCTTCAGAACGCACTACTCGCGCGCCTGGGGGTGGTACCTAACCGGCATGAGGGAATACGGCCTCGGCCACACCAGCGCCAAGGAGCACGCGAACACCGGCCGACCACTGTCGGGCAAGCAAGCCGCCGAGGTCGGACTGATCAACCGCGCGGTGCCGTTCGCCGATCTCGAGGGCACGGTCATGACCGAAGCGCGCGCGCTCGCCGCGCTGCCCCCGGCGCAACTGGCGGCCATGAAGATGGTCGTCAACCAGGCCTACGAGAACATGGGACTGGCCGGCACACAGTTGCTCGGGCCGATACTGGACGGCTACATGCGCAATATTCCAGAGTCGCTCGACTTCATCGACACCGCAGCGCGCGACGGCGTGGGCGCGGCCGTGGCCGGGCGCGACGGACCCTGGGGCGACTACAGTCAGGCCGGCAGCGAAGACAAGCCCGACCCGGCCAACGTGATCGCGGCGCGGGCCTTCGCCTGAGCGACACGGGTAGCCGCGGGCTTGCAGGCAGCTGTAAAACGAGAGCAAAAAGATGAACATCGAATACGCGACCGTCGTAGACCCGCTGACCCTGGTACCGAGCGCCCTCGCCATGGTCATTCATTTTTCAGCGGCCATCACCCAGGGCGCGCTGACGCTCTTCCTGGTCGCGTCGGGCCTGCGCGGCCTGCTGCGACCGAGCGGCGCACGCCCGATGTCAGCTGTCCGCCTGCCCCTGGGACTGCTGCTGCTGCTGCCTCTGCTGCTGGGTGTGGCCGCCTTGGTTTCATTGGCGGCAGCCGTCGCAAGCGTGGCCATGTTGATCTACCTTGAGCGAAAAAACGCGAAAGGCAACGACCGGCCCGCCTGGTTTTTTTCCCGGCGGTTACCGCGAAGACTCGTTCTCACCGCTTTGATCACACTCTGCTTGTTCATGGCCTGGGAGCGCGAAGACCCGCTGGCCCTGGCGGCAGAGATCGGGCAGAACATGAGCTACTGGCGGGCACACGAAGTTGCGTGGCAAAGACGTAACGACTCGCGGGCCCCCAAGGTGGGTGAGCTCGCGCCCGACTTCGAGCTGCAGGATCCCGACGGCCTGAAAGCCGTGCGCTTATCTGATTTTCGCGGCAAGCGCCCCGTCGCGCTGGTGTTCGGCAGCTACACTTGACCACCCTTCAGTAGTGGGACCGGGCGTCTCACCGAGATATACAAGCAGTATCGCAACGAGGTAGAATTCCTCGTCGTCTACGTGAAAGAAGCGCACCCCACTGACAAGTGGTGGCTGGGACGTTCACGAACCCAGCGGGCCATCCACGCGCTGTCGGGCAACCCCGTGCGCATGGATGTAAGTGAACCGGTTACTCTTGAGCAACGCCGCAAGGTGGCCGCGAGCTGCCAGGCCAAGCTGTTCGACGGCGTAGTGCCGCTGTACGTGGACACCATGAACGACCGGGTAAGCGCCGCCTACGCGGGCAAGCCCACGCGGATCTACTTCATCGGCACGGACGGACGCGTGGTGTACAACCCTGGCATAGGCCCCTTCGGCTTCAGTCCCGACAGACTCGCGGTCGTCATCGAAGATTATCTTGCGAGCGAACGCGCCGAACGCGGCTAACCGTTCAGGAGAGACCGCCGTTGAGTGGCAGCACCTGGCCGGTCATCCACGCGGCCTCGTCCGAGACGAGGTAGAGCAGCAGCGCCACCACGTCGTCGGCACTACCCGCGCGGGCCACAGGGTAACGCGCAAAGTAGTCGTCGGGCAACGGCAGGTTGTCGAGCTCTCCCAACGCTATGCAGTTAGCCGTAACGCCGTCGCGTCCGAGCTCGCTCGCCAGTTGGCGCATGAAACCGATGGCCCCTGCCTTGCCCGCAGCGTACATCGAAATGCCGTAGTCGGTTCCCATGCGCCAGGCCTCCGACGAGATGGTGACCACGCGCCCCCAGCCCCGTTCTTTCATTGCCGGTGCAAAAGCGTGGCAGCAGTGCAGTACACCGTAGAGGTTTACGCGCAGGAAGGGCTCCCAGTCGGACGGTTGGCTGTCAACGAACTTGAACGCCGTAAAGCTGCCCGGGATGCCCGCGTTGTTGACCAGCAGGTCGGCCGGCCCGAGTTCTTTTTCAACGGCAGCCGCCATCTCGAGCACGGCCGCGTGCTGGCCCACGTCGGCGGCAAAGGCCGCGGCCCGGCCGCCGGCGTCGTTTATCAGGGCCGCGGTTTCTTCGGCACGCTCGGCCATGATGTCGTTCACGGCCACCGAGGCGCCCTGTCGCGCGAGTGCCTCGGCCATGGCGCGTCCTATCCCCCGGCCGGCCCCGGTAACCACCGCTGTCCTGCCATCAAGCGTGCCCATAATGGGCAATGCTAACGGCGGCGGGCAGCTGTCGCCACCGTTAGCCCGCGGCCCGCGTTGAGCCTTGGCGCCGGCTGGGCTAACTTGCGCGCATGATCGCCTGCCTGGACCTCGAAGGGGTGCTCGTGCCCGAAATCTGGATCAACGTTGCCGAGCGCACCGGCATCGACGAGCTGCGGCGCACCACCCGCGACGAGCCCGACTACGACGTACTCATGCGCTACCGGCTCGACATTCTCGACCGCGAGGGCATCACCCTGCCGCAGATACAGGAGGTCATAGCCGGCATGGGGCCGCTCGAAGGCGCCGGCGAGTTTCTTGACTGGCTGCGCGAGCGCGCGCAGGTCATCATCCTGTCGGACACCTTTTACCAGTTTGCGCAGCCGCTGATGCGGCAGCTCGATTTTCCCTGCCTGTTCTGCCACCGGCTGGAGGTGGAGACCGAAGGCCGCATCTCGGGCTACACCCTGCGCCTGGACGACGGCAAGCGACGCGCCGTGCGGGCGCTGCGCGAGCTGAACTTTCGCGTGGTGGCGGCCGGTGATTCGTACAACGACACCACCATGCTCGCCGAGGCCGACGCAGGCATACTCTTCTGCCCGCCGCAGAACGTGGTCGACGACTTTCCGCAGTTCCCGGTCACCAGCGACTACCAACAACTGCGCGAAGCCTTCGTGGCCGCCTCCGCCGACGAACTCTGAACAAGGGGGCAGGCCCCTACCAGCCGCGCAGGTCGATGGCCCAGCAGTCGAACACTTTGTCGCCGCTGACCAGGTAGGCCCTCTCGTGGCAGGCCACCGTAGGGTCCACGTGCGCAGGCAGCACCCGCACGCGGTCGCCCACTGCGGGCAGCTGGGAGCCCCCGGGGTCCGGCGAAAACGTGACGTGCTCATCGGAGCAGAACCATACCCGCGCCTCTTCAATCGAGGGATCCCCGTGGTCCATGCCCAGGGCCTTGAGACCACAGTCGGCCACGGCATAGCCACTCGCCTCGGACACCGACACCACCGTGCTCAGCACCGACACCGCCTGCGTAAAAGGCAGGCCCATGCGCGTATACGCCGTGTCCATGAGTGCGTACGAGCCGGCCTGGATCTCGGTGGCAAGCTTGTTGAGATCCCAGGTGGTGGTACCACCTGCCGAAACCAGCTCACCGCCGACGTCCGCGTGCGCGGCAGCCAGCAACTGCATGGATACCTCGGTCGCGGCGCGACGCTGCTCGCGGTCTTCCAGCCCCACCGCGTGCCCTTCGTAACCCATCACCCCGCGCACCTGCAGCCCGGCCCTCCGCGCGCTGTCGGCCAACCGTCCTGCATCGGCGGACAGGCAACCGCAGCGCGGCAAGCCCACGTTAACGTCGATGAGTACCTCGGCGATGCCGGCGGCAGCGGCAGCCGACACGGTGGAGGCCGAATCAACGGCCACTGTCACCCGCGCGTCCAGGTCCGCCAGCATCGACAAGCGGACCGTGTCGAGGAGTTCGTTGGCCAGGAGCAAGTCGTCGCCCAGCCCCGCGGCCGCCATTCCCGCCATCTCGCGCGCGGTGGCGCAGGTAAACGAACAGTGCCCGCGAGCGGCCTGCTCGCGCGCCAACGCCGTCGACTTGTGCGCCTTGACGTGCGGGCGCAAGCGTTCACCGGGCAGCGACTCGGCCATGAAGTCGAGGTTCTGCCCGAGAGCATCGCGGTCGATGAGCAGCGCGGGCGTGGCCAGCTCGAAAATATCCACAACACCGTTCTGCCCCACGCGCCCCGCGGGCTCCAGCGCACACGAGCCCAATCCACCGCAACGAGACCTGCGACCTTTTCCCTCTTTGAGACGCAGTCTAAAACCCCGTAAAGGTACGTCTTCCCTTTATCAAGAATGTTATATGAGCTAGCCAGGGCGCGCGGCGACGAGGCCGCGCTCGACGACCTGACGGTCACGCGCTCCTGGGCCGAACTGGCCGACAGGACCACCCGCATGGCCCGCCTGCTGAGCGGCGAGCTGGGCCTCGAGCCCGGCGACAGGGTGGCCACGCTGATGTTCAACCGCGGCGAGTGCCTCGAGCTTGTGCTCGCCTCCTGGCTGGCCGGCCTGTGGCTGACCCCCATCAACCATCACCTGCTCGCCGACGAGATCGACTACGTGCTGACCGACAGCGGCGCGCGCGTGGTGATCTGCGACGAGCAACATCACGACGACGCCTCGGCGGGCTGCCTTGACGCAGCCACCCTGCTGGTCGCCGGCGACGAGCTGGACGGGGCCATCAGCAGCGCCCCCGCCCAGCCCTACCCGCCCGACTCGCCGATGGGCGGCACCATGATCTACACCAGCGGAACCACCGGCCGCCCACGCGGGGTAAAACGCCATCGCCCTTCTACGCTGGCCGCGGGGCTGGAAGCGGCCGCGGCCTACGGACGACGCATACAGATGGACGGACGGGGCCGACACCTCATCACCGGGCCTGCTTACCACGCGGCGCCGCTGCTGTTTGCCGTCTACGACCTGCTCAACGGCGCTGCCGTGACCATGATGCCGCGATGGGACGAGCAGCGCTTCTTCGACCTGGTCGGCGAGCAGCAAGTGACCCACACCCACCTCGTGCCCACCATGTTCGAGCGCCTGCTCGGCCTGCCCGACGAGCAACGCGCGGCCTTCGACCCAACGCCGCTGGTCACCGTGCTGCACGGCGCCGCCCCGGTGTCGCCGGACAGCAAGCAGCGCATGATCACCTGGTGGGGCCCGCTGCTGCTGGAGTACTGGGGCGCTACCGAAAGCGGCGTCGTCACCCTGGTCGACTCGGCCGACTGGCAGCACAAGCAGGGCACCGTCGGGCGCGCGGTAGAGGGCTGGCAGATCTTCGCGGGCAACGAGCAGGGCACGCCGCTGCCCGCCAACGAAGAGGGCATACTGTACTGTCGCCGCCCCGACACCCGCCAGTGGTTCGAGTACCACGGCGACCCCGACAAGACGCGCGCGGCCTTCGTTGACGCGCACACTTTTCACCTGGGCGACATCGGCCTGGTCGATGAAAACGGCTACGCTTTCCTTCGCGACCGGCTGTCGAACACCATCATTTCAGGGGGCGTAAACATATACCCCGCCGAAATCGAAAAGGTGCTGATCACCCACCCGCAGGTGACCGACGTGGCGGTGTTCGCCGTACCCGACCCGGAATGGGGCGAGGCAGTAATGGCTGCCGTGCAAACTCTGCCCGGCACAAACGGAAGCCCGGAACTGGCCGCAGAGGTCATCGATTTTGCCCGCGAGAGACTGGCCGCCTACAAGCTACCGCGTAGAATCGAGTTCCACGCCGAGTTGCCCAGGACCGACAGCGGCAAGCTCTACGTACGCCGTCTGAAAGAACGCCACTGGAAAGACAGCGGCCGCAGGATATAGCTGCCAGCCAAAAGAATCCGGCCCGTCCGCCGTGGGTACCGCAAGGACCAGCTGAACGGTGACCCAGCGACGGACGAACCGGAGGGGGAGCCTGCACACGGTTACCCCACCCTCGAAAATGCAATCGGCGTGCCACCTGCCCCCGGCCTTGAAGCCGGCCAACAAGCGCCCGCTGCCCCTTGCAAAACCCGTGTTCCGCCTCCGCCCCCCGAGGTGAGCAGCCAACGGCACTGCAAAGCCGGGTTTGCGCCACGCGCGCCTACCGCATACCGCTCTTAGCGGGAGCGCGTGGCCGAGCCCGGAACACGGGCCGACCGCCACAGGGGAGTAGTACAGTGATCGAACTCGAGGCCACCATTGTCTGCGCCGACCTTTCGGGGTTCACGCTTGCAGCGCGCGACCTCGACCCCGAGCAGGTAACCGAGCTGGTCAACGGTTGTTTTGCCGGCATGGAAGACATTGCCAGCGCCCACGGCGGCACCCCGCTGCAGTTTCTCGGCGACTGCATGCTGGCCGCGTTTCCCCATTCCGAACAGGCCGAGGCCGCCAACCGTCATGCGCTGGTCGCCGCCCTGGAGATGCTGGAGTGGATAAAACAGTCCGCGCCCCTGTTTCCCGGAGACAAGAGACCTGGCCTGCACATAGGCGTCGAAGCTGGACAGTTGCAGCTGGGGCGAACGCCCAGTGGCGGCCTGCTGCCCGCCGGTCGGTGCACGACAGCGGCCATGCGCCTGGAGGCGGCAGCCGAGACCGGCTCGGTGCTCGTTGGCTCAACGGCCCGGCAACTGGCGGGCCGGGGTTTCAGTTTTTCACAGGCCGCCGACGACGCGCCGCAGGGCTCAGCGCTGCTGGCGTCTGGCCGAACCAACGACCACGACACCCCACCCGCTGGCCTACCCCCCTTGGCCGAGTCGACCCGCGACGAGGAATTGCAGTACCGACGGCTGCAACAACGCCAACCCGAACGTCGGCAGGTGACCGTACTGTTCGCTGAACTGTGCCAGGCTCCCGCGCCCAGCGACGCGCAGATGCAGGCACTTACCCTGGCCGTACAAGCCGAGGGTGGTTACGTGGACAAGTTTACCGGCCGCACCATGATGGCCCTGTTCGGTGCACCCGGCGGACTCGAAGAAGCGCCCACCCGCGCCGCGGCCGCGCTTGCCCGCCTGCTCAACGACGACGGCGCCGGTGCCATCAAACCCGGTGCCATACGAGCAGGCATGAACAGCGGACTGGTCGTGGCCGGGTTGGTGGGGGGCAACAACAGCCGCCAGTACACGGTGATAGGCGACGCGGTCAACCTCGCTGCCCGGCTCAAGGACGCGGCCTCGCCCGGCGAACTCTACCTCGGAGAGCAGACCGCCTACCGACTGTCCGACCACTTTTGCGTGAGCGCGCTCGCACCCCTGTCATTGCAAGGACAGGGCCGGGCCGTGCAGGCCTACGCGCTCGACCCCTTGCGACCACCGGGTAAAGGCAACGACGCTGGTCCTCGCAGGCGCAAGCTGCGCGCTCCACTGGTGGGCCGCGACCGGGAACTCGCCGCCCTGCTCGGGGGAGTAAAGCAGGCCCACGCGGGCGAGGGCTCGGTGACGGTCGTGAGCGGTGAGGCGGGCCTGGGTAAGTCGCGCCTGCTCGAAGAGTTCAAGAGCGACCCCTTGTTGTCTGATTGCCTGCTGCTCGAAAGCCAGGCATCGCAAGGCAACTCGAGACCCTTTGCGCTAGCGGCCGACCTGCTGCGCGAATGGTGTCAACTCGGCGGTAACGAGAGCAACGACGACGCGCTGGCCCTGCTGCGCGCCGCGCTAGAGCGCAGCGATGGCCAACTCGAAACCGAACTGCCATCGCTCGCGACACTGCTGGGAATACAGTACGCGGACGAGAACTCGCCGGGCTCGTCGCAGCCGGGTTCGTCCACACCCACGGGCGACGCACTGAGAAAACGCCTGCAACTGGCGCTTACACGACTGGCAACCGTACTGTCGGCGCAACGGCCACTGGTCATCGTCCTCGAGGATCTGCACTGGGCCGACCAGTCGAGCATCGAGATACTGGGCGGGCTGTCGTCCGCGAGCCAGCGGTCTCCCGTGGTCACGATCATCACTACCCGCGAAGATTCGGCCGCTGCGCTCACTGGCAGTAAAACCCACGAGCGCAGCTCGCAGCTTGCCCTCTCGCCCCTCGACGACAACGACCTCGACCGACTGGTCACGGGCCTGCTGGGGACAGCCGGCCTGCCGATAGCCCTGCGCCGACGAATCCGCGCCAACGCCGAGGGTAACCCCTTCTACGTCGAAGAGGTACTCAGGTCATTCATCGACCAGGGCGCGCTCGTGCAATCACGCGATGGCTGGCAGACCACCGCGGCGATCAACGAAGTAGACGTTCCCGATTCGGTACAGGGCGTAGTGCTCGCCCGCGTAGACGCGATGGACGACCAGGCCCGCGAGATACTGCAGGCCGCCTCGGTGATCGGCCGCCGTTTCTATCACCGACTGCTTCTCGGCACTGTCGATGACTCGGGCGAACTCGACACTGCCCTCGCCCGCCTCGAGGACATGCAACTGGTGGGCAGCAGCATGTCCTCTCGCACCGGCAGCGTCGCCCGGCGCGCCGAGACCGCCGAGCGCGAGTACCATTTTCACCACCAGGTCGCGCAGCAGACCGTGTACCATTCCCTGCTCAAGGGCCGGCGGCGCGACATGCACGCCCGCGTGGCCAGCGCCATCGAAAAAGCTTTCGGACAACGGCTCGACGACTTCGAAGCCGAGCTGGCTTTTCACTGGGGCCAGGCCGAACAAGCTGACAAGGCCGAGTACTACCTGTTTCGAGCGGGCGACAACGCCGCCCGCTCGGCCGCCTCGGCCGAAGCGCTCGCCCATTTTCGCGAAGCGTCGCGGCTGTACCTGCAACAACACGGCAAGGGTGGCGATCGCGCACGCAAGGCGCTACTCGAAAAAAACATCGGCCTCGCGCTGCTCAACACCGGCGACCATCACGAGTGCATAGAGCACTTCGACGCATCGCTGGCGTGGCGGGGGCGTTCTTCTTCGCTGCGAACCGGCACTGCAGGCCTGCTGCAGGCCGGCGGTGCCCTGGCCCGCACCTGGCTGTCGCTCTGGCGTCGGCGCGGCAACGCGGCGGCCGGCGAGAACGGATCCGCGACTCCCAGCGCGGCTGAACTCGAAGGACTCGAGGCCGAGGTCATGCGCGCCCAGGCGCTGGTCAACGTCGACCCGCAACGGGCGTTTACCGCTGCCCTGTCGGTGGTCGGAAGACTCGAGCGCATGAACGCGAGCAGGGTCGAACGGGCGGCCGAACTCTACGCCGACGCTGCTGGCTTCGTGGCCTTTTCGGGCACCTCCTTCTCGCTCTCGCGCCGACTGCTCGAGCGTGGTGAAGACCTGCTAAGCGACGACAACTTTGCCGGCGACTTTGCCTGCAGGGCCATGCGTTTTATTGCCGACTACTTCGAGGGAGACTGGAGCGACAGCCCACTGCCCGCCGCACGCGACCTCGAAACCGCCATGGAAAACGGCCAGCTGGTGCTCGCCAGCAACTACTTCGGCCTGGCCGCCGAGCGATCCACCTGGCAGGGCCACTGGCACAACAGCGCGCGCATGCTCGACGCGGTCAAGCGACTGGTCGATCTTTACGGCTACGACTTTGCCGTCTCGTGGCGCGACGCCATTCCCCTTTACGTGGCCGTTCAACAGGACCGCCCCTTCGACGCCATCGAGGCCGCCGACCGCTACTTGTCCGCCCGCCACGAAGATAACCTGCTGGCCTTCGGCCACGCCATGAAAGCGCGGGCCGAATGCGCGGCCGGCTATCTCGACGAAGCTGCCCATTCAATAGAGTTGTCTGCCGCGGACGCTTCGCGGGCCGGCGCGCTACCTCCCTACCACGCCGCGCCGCTGGCGGTGGCAAGGTTTGAGCTGGGCCTCACGGCCAACGAGCAGGAACACGCCGACAGCCCATCGCGCTGGACAGTAGAGCGAGACTGCAGGCGGGCACTCAGGGCCTCGCGGGCGCTGGCCCGCGAGCGCCCCGACCTCTACCGGGCCGTGGGACGCTGGAACCAGCTCTGCGGCCGGCGGCAGGTAGCACTCACCTGGTACCGCCGCAGCATCGACGAGGCCCGCCGCCTGGGCGCGCTCCCGGCGCTGGCCCGCACGCTCGGGCTGTGCTCGAGACTCGCCTGGACAGGCGACCCACTGCCCAGCGCCGAGCAGTGCCGTGAGCAGTCGCTGTCGTTGGCAGAGTGCCTGCGCAGGAACGATGATCGCGACGCATGGCCCCCGCCTGGGCAGGGCAACGCGACCTGAGACACGCGCACAAGCGTGCCCCATGAACCGGCAGCGCAGCCGCCAACCCGGGTTTACACACAGGCCCCTTGGCGCTACCCAGGCTTGGCACTGGCGACGCCCCCCCGATCGTGCAGCTGGCAAAACAGCCAGTAGAATCAAAGAACTCAGCTTCCTTTACACGGCCATACCGCTGTGGCACGGCGGTTGCTTACTTGCAGCTTGGAGAAAATCGAGAAGGGTCAGCCGCGGGCAGACCCGGCTGACCAGGAAAGCAGCATGCAAGGACCAACTGCAAAACTACAAGACAAAAGGTTTTTACCCACTTGGGGGGTAGTCAGCGATAGTCCGCCTGCTAGTCTTGTTCCCTGGGAGTCCACGGGTTCCCGGGGGTCTGTTCTGCCGGTAATAAACACGACAATGTCTGCTTGGCTCCCCCGACCTGGTGGCAGATCGCTCGCCCACCATGCCAGAGCGCTGGCCATGCCGGCCCTGCTGCTGGGTCTGGTAGTGGTGCTGGCGCCGTCAGCCGCGCTAGCGGCCTGCAACCTCATCCCGCAAACAACGCGCAGCTTTCGCGGCGAGCTCGGCCAACTCGACCGTCCATGGGCCACACCGGGCGACTGGGTGAGCGTGTCGTTGGACAGCGGCTGCCACGCCTACAGCGACTTCTCGGCCACGGGCTTCACGGGCGCAGCCAGCAACTACGTCGTCACCGTCGTCGACACACCGTCGTCGGGTAAACTTTCGGCCGTAGTGCTTTCCGAAAACTGCGGAACCGGACCCGGATCGCTGGCCGAGGCCGTATCGGCCTGCGTGACCGGCAACGTGGTGGCCGCGGAGTGCCGCGACGTCAGCTCATCGATTGATCCCATAGACCTGCAACTGCTGGGCGGCGCGCTCAGGTTCGTGTACCCCGACACCGACGCGCTCGTACTGCCGGTAGACGACGGCGTAACCCTTGCCGGTCCGGCCCGGCTGCTGGTCACCGAGGCTATCGACGCCTGGAGTTGCGGCGACATAAGCAACGATTGCTCCGCCCACGCGGCGGGCGACGTGGCCGCCTGCGTCGACTCCCTCTATACCGACGACGGAGGCTGCTCGGTTGCCACCGACCACACGGTCTTTCCCAGTTTCGTGGGCCTGCCCCGCGCCAACGACTTCGCCACCCTGTGCACACCGGACCCCGCCAACCCCGATGACCCCTGCACGGCCGCGGGCGATAAGGTGGTGTTAGCCGTCGATACAGACGGCAACCTGCTGCTACCCGTAGACTGGACCAACGTTCTGATAGAAGGCGACGTACCAACGCCCATACTGCTTAACGGCGCGAGCGCAGTCGACGCTTACAGCGGCGTAGACGCGCCGGTGGTGCTGCCGGGCGAAGATTTCGTGGCGTCCTACACCGCCGAGGGAGCCATACTTCCACCCGTGTTCTCGCCGGCCAATGACCCCGGGTCATCAGAAGAAGTGGCGCTGTTCGGTTCGGCCGACGCGCCGCTGACGGTGCTCAGGATTTCAGCGCTCAGCCCCGACGCCAGGACCTGCGACGCAGGCTCGGGCAGCCTCGAGGATTCGCCATGTACCAGCAACGGCCACTGCGACGACGGTGTCAGCGCCGGGGCCTGCGCGGCGGCGCGTTGCGTTGGCGGTAGCAGTGCCGGCCTGGCTTGCAGCGACGAAGACGACTGCCCGGCAGGCAGCTGCGGGGTGGCGTTGTTCGACTTCAGCGGCCGACTCGCGGGAGGCGTCAACGGTGCCGCGGTGGTCGACAAGGACGTGCTGCTGGCCCGCGTGATGGGTCCCCACAGCGGTGTGTGCGCCGACTCGGGCCTCTCCTGCAACTCGGATGTCGACTGCGCCAGCGGCGAAAGCTGCGTAGATTTCCGGCTGACCCTCGAAGGATCAGCGCCGCTCGAGGGCATCTTTTCCACCGACACTCTGTACGCCTTCGTAGTAGAGGAAGAACTCGACGGACAGCTCAACGACGACAGCGACAAGACCGACAGCGTGCTCGTGCTGCGCGACCGTGCGAGCGCCGAGCTCCTGTCGACGGGCTACAACGGCAGTGACGGGCGCGCCATTGCCTACCGCAGCGACCCTCCCTTTGCCTGGCCGGTGGTCGCGCTGGAAAACGACATCGTGGCCACGCTCGAGCCCGAGTGGGCCGAGGGCGACTGCTCGCTTGTGGACTGTGACCGCAACAATGACATGGACACCGCCGACACCCTGCTGCGCGTGTTCGGTCGCGGGGTGGACGGTGGTGGCAACCCGGTAGCCGTAACGCTGACCGAAAACGGGGGCCTGCCCCTGCAACTGGCCGCCGCCGTGGGCGAGGGCGTTGACGGCCGCAGCCTGGCGGTGAGCTCATCGCGGGTGTTTTTTACCACGACAGAGCGCGACGCCGCCTTGCTGCTCGAAGAAACCGGCAGCGTCAATGCCGCCGGCCTCAACGCTGACGCGCCTGCGCAATCGCCGGATTTCTCGGAAGGTGGCCGCTACCTCGCCTTCGCCAGCCTGGCCGACAACCTCTCGGCCCAGGACGCGCCGGCCACACTCGACGTATTCCTGCGCGACCGCAGCAACGGCAGCACCACCCTGCTGAGCGTCGGGCAGGCAGGACCCACCGACGGCGACAGTGGCCAACCGTCGATTTCGGCCAGCGGTCGCTACCTGGCCTTTACCAGCCTGGCCACAAACCTCGACTCCGCAGCCGATAACGGACTGGCACACGTGTTCCTGGCCGACCGCGGCGAGCCGTCCGTCGATATCGGTGGCGCCTGCGTGTACCAGGGCAGCCCGCTGTTCCTCGCTGCCGGCGTGGGTGGGCAGCAGGCCGACGGAGACAGCCGCCAACCATCCCTGTCGGCCAATGGGCGCACGCTGGCCTTTGCAAGCCTGGGCACCAACCTGGTACCCGACGACAGCAACGGCTTGTCTGACGTGTTCGTGGTGGACTACGACCCCAGCGGCCAGCAGCTCTCCGCGCCGCTGCTGGTTAGTCTCAACACGCCGGGTCTCGAAGGCGCGAGTGATGAACCGACGGTGTCGGGCAACGGGCGCTGGATAGCCTTCCGTAGCGACGCCGCGCTGGTGGCCGACGATAGCAACGGCGTTTCGGACGTCTACCTGCACGACCGCGACAGCGACGGCAATGGCGTCTACGACGAGAACGGCGCCAATGTCACCGTGTTGATCAGCCGAGCTTTGGACGGCCCTGCCGACGGCCCCAGCAGCGAGCCCTCCCTTTCAACCGACGGAAGGTGGCTGGTGTTCACCAGCTCTGCCGGCAACCTCGTGGGCGACGGCGACTGCAGCAATCCCAGCAACGCCGATGACTGCAACGGCGTTGATGACATTTTTCTCGCCGATCTCAACGAAGGCCGTATCTCGCGTGTCAGCTTGGCCGCCGACGGCAGCGAGAGCAACGGCCACAGTTACACGGCCGTGGTGTCTGACGACGGCAAGCACGTGGCATTCGTATCCGACGCTTCCAACCTGGGCGACACGGCGGTGACGGACAGCAACTTTTCCCCGGATCTCTACCTGCGCGATGTCCGCGCGGGCGGCACCGTGCTGCTCAGTCGCGACCCCGCCGACCCGTTCCTCGCCCTCGGCGGCGTGACCGACACCCCGGCTATCGATCCAGGCGCGCAGGCGGTGGCCTGGATAGCCGACTCGGGGCAGGCGATGGTGTCCACGGGAGATCCCTCGGGTGATCTGGACGGCGACGGCCAGGCCGATGACCAGGTGCTGCGCGTCTTTCACGCCGACAGCCGTTTGACCGAAAACATAGGCAACAGTCACGGCGCCTCGGTTGCCGCCGGTTCCGTGGCCTTCCTGTCGCCCGAGTACAGCGGCGCTCTTGACCCCTGCGCTCCCGTGGCCGGCGACCACAACGGCGACGGCGACCACGACGACGAAGTGGTCAAGCTGTGGAGCTACCCTTCTCCACTTACCAACCTCGCCTGCACGGCCACCGACCTGGCCATGACACCCGAGCTGCTGGCCGCCCTGGTCGACGAATACGACCCCGTACCGGCAGGCTCGCCGGTGGATCTCAACGGCGACGGCGACAGCAACGACAACGTTGTGCTCGTGGCCAGAAACCCGCTGGGCCTTATGGGTGGCCCCGCTGTGAGTTGCCCGACCAGCAGCGCGGGCAACTCCGCGTGGACGAGCAGCGCGCGCCCGGGCCTGCGCAATACTCTGCGCGCGAGCGGAAGATCGGTTGCCTGGCTCACACCAGAAAGCAACGCCGGCGCGAACCTGAACGCGGGCTCGGGCGACGGCGACACCGACGACACCGTGCTGGGCGCGTGGACCATGGACAAGCACAACATCGACCTGGGCATGGCCGCGACTGACTTTGTACTGGGCGAGGAGGTTGTTTCGTGTGATGGCAGCGGGACGCTGCAGCTCGTGGCCTTGCGCGTGCCCGAATCGGCGCAGGGCAACAACAACCTCAACCCGGCTGCCGACATCGACACCGCCGATCACGTGCTGCACGTCTACGACCTGTACTCGGTTAGCCCCGACGACCAGGTCATCAACACCGGCCAGGCCGCGCTGGCCTGTGACTTCATGGAGTGCGACCCGCGCCAGCCCTACCAGGTAGACGGCTCGGTGGTGAGATTTCTAACCGAGGAAAGCGAGCAGGGCATCAACGTGGACCTTGACGGCGACGGTGTATCGGGTGGCATAGTACTGCAGGCATACGACTTCTGCACGGGCAAGACCTCGACGGTAGCGCTGGTTGATCCCGACGCAGGCGATCCCTTCGCCGGTACCGGTAACCACAGCGAAGACGCCGGTGAAGCGGTGCTCACCAGTGCCGGCCGCTGCGTTGATTACGACGACGCCAGTTGCACGGACAATGACGACTGTAGTGCCGGGCGACACTGCCGCGAGCTCGCCTGCGGCTTGCCGAGCTGCCCGTCGGCCTGCCAACGCGACCACGGCGTGTGCATGATAGATAGCGACTGCCCTCCCGGCTCGACCTGCCAGTCAGCGGTCGTGATGGCCGTCGATGGCGATTTTGACGGTGACGGCGTCACCGACTCTGCCGACAACTGCCTGGAGATGCCCAACCCCGACCAGGCTGACCAGGATGGCGATGGCCGCGGCGACGCCTGCAGCGGCACCTGTGGCGACGGTATTGCCGACGCCGGCGGCTGCGATGACGGCAACGCGATTGACGGCGACGGCTGCTCGGCGGGTTGCCAGTTAGAGCAACTGCAGTCGAATGACCAGCGGCGCTGCATAGTCAAGATGAACAAGTCGCTGTTAAAGGTCATAAAAATCCGCGCCAAGCTCGAGAAGGCCTGCTTCAGGGATGCCCAGCGTGGTCTTGTTTCCGACCTGGCGGCCTGCGTGGCCGCCGACGCCAAGGGAAAACTAGCCAAGGCGGCGGCTGGCTCGACCAGGGCAGCCGAGCGTTGCAGGCAGGCGCCGTTGTTCGGATACAGCAGCGCAAACGTGGTCAACGCTGCCGCCGTCGCCAGCCAGTTTGCGCTCAGCCAGTCACTGTTCGGCGGCCTGCTGTTCAACTGGGACACGAGTGGCGTCGGGGGCCAAGCCAATGTGGCAGCCTGCCGACTCAAGACCCAGGTAAAGCTCGCCGCGGTACTGCAGGCCGGTATCAAGGAGTTCAACAAGTGCAAGGGCACGCGGCTCAAAACCGACCTGCGCAGCGCCGACCAGCTCGCGCGCTTCTGTCTTGATGCCGTGGCATCTTCAACTAGGGTAGCGCGCGCCGGCGATAAGTTTGCGGCCGTTGCAGCCACCGGCTGCGACACCGGACTGCCCAACGCCACCCTTTTTCCGGGGACCTGTGGCAACGATCAATCGCCCGCCTATTGCGGCCGAACGTCGGCGGCCTGCCGCACCTGTCTCGTGCTCAACGCCGCCGACAAGCTTGACCGCGACTGCGACCTGTTCGACGATGGCCTCGCCAACGCGAGCTGTGGCGGCTGAACAGGACAGGGATTACGGCCCACGGCAGAAAAAATGACGGCAAATAAGTGACGATCAACTACGTCCTGCTCTGCGTCCTGCTGGGCCTGGTCGCCGGCACGGTGCCCGCCTTTCTGCACGGCCCCATTCCTTACAAGTTTGATGCCATCACGATCAACGGCTCGTTGGCAGTATGGGGATTCTACCTCGCTCGTTGTTCAATCGGCCTGCTCGTGGGCATGAGCACCTGGCCACGGTCCTGGTACTTGAGAGGACCGCTTTGCGGACTGTTGATGATGATGCCGCTGGCCATCGTCCTGCTTGCGACCCCTGGCTGCCGCGAGCCTTGAATGTTCTGGAACACGGTCACCGGTTCGGTGATCGGCCTTGTTGTTGCCGGTGTCGCACGAGCGCTTACCGGCCGCGATCACTCCTGACGACGACCCACGAAAACCGCCAGCAACGACAGGGCAACGCACAATACTGCGAACCAGTCGCCTCCGCGCGCGTAGAGTGTCGACTCGCGGCTGGCACTGATGCGACCAACGAGAGTCTCACGATCGAACATCTCCGTAGACACGGTCACGCGACCGAGCGGATCGATAACAGCCGACGGCCCCGCGGTCGAAGCCCGGACAACGAATCGCCTTTGCTCAACCGCCCTGAACGCCGCGACCGCAAGCTGCATCTCGGAGTATTGTCGATGCCCGATCCACGTATCGTTTGAAAGCACCGCGAGGTACTCGGCGCCCTCGCGGGTCCTGCTTGTTGCCAAGCGGGGAAACATGGACTCGTTACACACGAGCACGCCCGCCTGCCCTGCTGCCGTCGGGAGGAGAGCAGCCTGTCCGCCAGGGGTAAATTCCCTGACCCTGGCAAACCGTCGCCGGAGCAATTCGACGGCACCGAGCGGAAAATATTCAGCGAAGGGCAGCAGCTGCTGCTTGTCGTAGGTTCCAGTGACTCGAGCAGAGGGCTCGAGCAGGAACGCACTGTTGAAATAACGAGCATTGTCACCGTCACGTCGCGGCCCACCAGCGACCAGCTGGGCTCCCGCGGGTTCGAGTACAGCCGCGATCGAGCGCGCGAATCGAGGTTCCTCGTCCAGGAAGAAAGTCATCGAACTCTCGGGCCAGAACAACACCCTCGCCGCCGAACCCGAAAGCACCTCCCGGCTCAGTCGGAGGTAAACCTTGAGGTTACGACCATAAAGGCGCTCGTCCCACTGGCTGCCGAGATCCAGGTTGTCCTGCGCCACCGCGACCACGGTCTCCGGTTTATCGGCCAGTCCATCGGCAAGCGACTCCAAGCGCCAACGGCCATACCCCGCCGCCAGCACGACCAGGAGAACCGCCGTGACGGTCATCGCTACCGCCGGGCCGCGCGTTCCACTCCCACGAAGGCGCGTGGCAATCTCCACGAGGGCCGCGTTGCAAACAACCGCGATAAACCCGACCGCGTACACGCCGCCAATGTCTGCAACCTGGGCCAGGACGTGGTCAGCCGGCAGCGCAACCCCGATCAGGGCAACCGGGTTTCCCCCCAGGCGCACCCGGAGCAGCTCAACCGCAGTGAACCCGAAAAGAGAAACCGCCATCGAGGCAAACCCACCGCGCTTTCCCGCCCACGCCAGCCCGGCGCCCAGCAAGGCGTAAGCCCAGGAAGCAGTGACCGTGGTGCCGACAAAGAACACGGCCCAGCCCAGTAGCGCCGGTTGCGCGTAGTAGACTGACGCCGCGTCGATGAGCCAGGCGGCCACCACGCCGGCAGATACGAGCAGGCTCCAGCCCGCAGCCAGCAAGGCGGCGCGCGCGGGCGACACCGAGCGCAGCACGACCAGCAGCGGCACCAGCGCCACCGCGGCCAGCCAGTACCATTGCAAGGGGGCAAAGCAGGCCGTGTAGAGGGCGGCCGACAGCGCGACGAGAAACAGCGCCTTCGCTGATGTCACCCTGGCGGGTAGCGGACTGAAGGGCACGGGAGCCGACACCGGCGGTCAGCGCAGACCGAGGTCCTTGAGTTTTTTCTGTAGCGCCACCCGTGAGATTCCCATGTCCTCGGCCGCACGGGTAACGTTGCCATCGTTGCGCTGCAACACCCGCGCAACGTAATCCATCTCGAAAGCGCGACGCGCCTCCCTGAGCGGTAGCGAAGCAGCCGCGCCGCCCGTAGCCGCGCCCGCGGCAGCCCCCGTGGCAGCCCCCGCACCCGCACCGGCTGCAGACGCGTCGCGCCCGGTCACGCGCGCCGAAAGTCGCGCCAGTGTCACTGTCTCACCTGCAGGGGTGAGCGCCACCGCGCGCTCGATCTCGTTCTCGAGTTCACGCACGTTGCCCTCCCACTCGGCTGCGACCAGCGCCTGCATGACCTCGTCGGCCAGGCCGGCGGTCTTCTTGCCGTGGCGCTCACTGACCCGCTCCAGCAAGGTGGCAACGATGAGCGGAATGTCTTCGCGGCGCTCGCGAAGCGGCGGCGTCGTGAGCGGAAACACGGCCAGGCGGTAGTAGAGGTCCTCGCGAAAACGGCCCTCGTCGACCTCGTGCTTGAGGTCGCGGTTGGTTGCCGCCAGTACGCGCACGTCAACGTCGCGCGGCCTGGTGTCGCCCACGCGCAGGATCTCGCCCTCCTGCAACACGCGCAGCAGCTTGGGCTGCATGGCGGAGGGCATCTCGCCGACCTCGTCGAGAAACAGCGTTCCGCCGGCCGCGGCCTCAAACAGGCCCGCCTTGTCGCGATCGGCGCCGGTGAACGACCCCCTGGCGTGACCGAAGAGCTGGCTCTCGAGCAGGGTTTCGGGAAAAGCCGAGCAGTTGACGGCCAGGAAAGGCCCGTCGGCGCGCTCTCCCTCGTTGTGAATCGCGCGCGCCACCAGTTCCTTGCCGGTTCCGGTTTCACCCTGGATGAGAACCGTAATGGGCGACGCCGCCACGGTTTCCATCTCGTCAAACAGCGACTGCATGGCCGGGCTGTTACCGGCGATGGTCAAGAAGCGATCGCGCCTGGCTATGTCACGCTGCAGCTGGTCGGCCCGCGTGCGCAGGCTTCGCTCCGAAGCCTGCAACGCTTCCACGAAACCGGCGTTCTCCAGTGCCACCGCCACGCTGCCAGCCAACGATTCAAGAAAGAGCAAGCTCTCGTCAACCTGGGCATCTTCGCCCTCGCCGCTGTCGAACGTGGGATTGATGACTTCGAGTACGCCGACGTTTCCACGGTGAGAGACCAGCGGCGCGGCCAGGATCGAATGCGTGGCCAGGCCCGAGTCCTCGTCTATGCCCGAGTACCACCGCGGGTCAGAAGCAACGTCGGCCACGAAAATCGCCTTGCCGTTTTCGAGCACGGCACCTGCCACGCCCTTGTCGGCCGCAAAACGCAGGTCAGCAAGACGCGCCGCTACCTTCTCGTCGCTGGCCACCGCCCAGGGAAAATAGAGCTCGCCGGCGGTCTCGTCCAGGGCGAGCACAGACACACCCTCGGCACGAAAAACATCGCGACAGCGCTCGACGACGAGCTCAACGAGTTCGTCTATCTTGCGACATTCTGCGAACGCGCGGCCGAGGTCGTACAGCAGCCTGTACCCCTCCGGCCCGTATATGTTTGACGGATCCGGCACGAGTCCCTCCCTCAACAAGAACTCCTGCAATACCCCCTCGCGTCGCGACAGACAACTCCGCCCCGGCAGAAGGGGGAGTCGTCCGAAGCCCCCGTTAAGGGCGGTGCCTGCTTTCAAGGCCGTACACGGCAAGGGGATACCGGGCGCCTCACCCTTTTTGGCTGGTTGACTGAAGGCGGCCCTGTGATAGCTCACACTGAAACGTGTTCTACCCTTGCCACGCGGCTTTTTGGTCATTCAGGGGCGTACGGGCAGGCACCAGCGCGGCCTCGTAACGGGGCGGCAAAAGCCAACACCGTGTACCTCGACCTTTCCACAGAACAGAAGGAGCTGCAGCAGCGCATCCGCGGCTACTATGCCGACATGTTTACGCCCGAGCTTCGCGCGCGCTGGGAAGCCGAGCGCGAGGAGGCCGGCGGACCACTGTTTCGCGAACTGGTAGAACGCATGGGTGCCGACGGCTGGCTGGGGGTCGGCTGGCCCACCGAGCACGGCGGCCAGGGCTTCACGCCGCTTGAGCAGTTTATTTTCTGGGACGAGACCTGGCGCGCCCGCGCTCCGCTACCGGTCATCGCCTGCAACACGGTGGGCCCCACGCTGATGAGCTTCGGCAGTGACGCGCAGAAGGCCGAGCTGCTGCCGGGCATACGCGAGGGCCGGTTGATGTTTGCCATCGGCTATACCGAGCCGGACGCGGGCACCGATCTCGCCTCGCTCAAGACCACCGCCGTGCGCGACGGTGACCAGTGGGTTATCAACGGCCAGAAAATCTTCACCACCCACGCGCACGACTGCGACTACCTGTGGATGGCCTGCCGCACCGATCCCGACGCCAAGCCCCACAAGGGCATAAGCATTATACTGGTGCCGGCTGATTCGCCCGGCTTCGAGTTTACGCCCATCAACACCCTGGGCGGCGAGCGCACCAACGCCACCTATTTTGATAACGTCCGCGTTCCGCTGGAAAACGTAGTCGGCGAGGTCAACCAGGGCTGGAAACTCATCACCACCCAGCTCAACCACGAACGCATCACCCTGGCCTGCCCCGGCCTCTCGGACCGGGTATTCGACGAGGTACGGCGCTGGGCCAGCGACAGCGAGTCACCGTCGGGCGGCCGCATGATAGACGAGCCCTGGGTACAGGCCGCGCTCGCGCGGGTGTACGCCAAGCTCGAAGCCGTAAAGATACTGAACTGGAAGTCGGCGTGGTCGCTCGGCCAGGGCCACCCAGACATGGCCGAAGCGTCGGCGGTCAAGGTTCTGGGCACAGAATTTTTCGTGGAATGCTACCGCCTCTTACTCGAGATAACCGGGAGCGCGGGCACGCTCAGGACCGGCGAGCCCGGCTGCCTGTTCGGCGGCCTGCTGGAGCAGGCCTGCCGCGGCGCGACCACGCTCACCTTCGGCGGTGGTGTCAACGAAGTACAGCGAGACATAATCGCCATGGCCGGGCTGCTGTTGCCCAGGGTCCCGCGCCGATGAACCCGCCGAGCGGCGAGTAGAGGGTAACGATGTCACTTTCGAGAGAAGAGCTGGAGGCAAAGCTGCTGGACTACGTGGGCCGCGAAATCGGTCCGCCCGAGCAGGGCCCCTACCCCGTAAACGAAACCATGATACGGCAGTGGTGCGAAGCACTGGGTGACGAAAACCCCGTGTACACCGACGCCTCTGCGGCGGCCTCGTCGGTGCACGGCGGGCTGGTGGCGCCACCCACGATGATGCAGACCTGGAGCCTGCGCGGCGTCGAGATGGCCGACCCCGACGCAGGCCGACAGAACCTGCAGACCGAGCTGCACTCCTTGCTGGGCGACGCCGGCTACCCGGCCGTGGTAGCCACCAACTGCGAGCAGGGCTACACGCGTTACCTCAGGCCGGGCGACGAGATCTTCGTGTCCACCACCATCGAGGCCATCTCGGAGCAGAAGGCCACGGCGCTGGGCATAGGCTACTTCATCAACACCCGCGAGGTCTACCGTGACCAGCAGGGTGACGAAGTCGGCTGGCAGACCTTCCGCGTACTCAAGTTTGCGCGGGCCGAGCAGCCGGGTGCAGCGACGCCTGACGGCGCTGCCGACGAAGAATCATCGACCCCCACGCGGCTGCGGCCCCCCATGGCCCACGACAACAAGTGGTGGTGGGACGGCATAGCCGAGGGGCGACTGCTGGTGCAGAAGTGCGCAGGCTGCGGCGAGCTGCGCCACCCCCCGCGCCCGATGTGCCAGCACTGCCGCTCGCTTGAGTGGCAAGGCATCGAGGCCTCGGGTGAAGGCGAAGTCTACAGCTACGTGGTCATGCACTACCCCAAGTTCCCCGGCTACGAGTACCCGTTTACCTGCGCGCTGGTAGAACTCGCCGAGGGCACGCGCATGGTTGCCAACGTGGTGGGCTGCGACCCCTCCAAGGTTCACATAGGAATGAAAGTGCGCGCGAGCATCGAAAATGTCGACGACGAGTTCAAGCTTCCGTTCTTCAGGCCGATCGACTGAGCAGGATACAGGACGGCAGCGGCAATGGATTTTAAACTCGACGAAGAACAACAGGCCGTGCGCGAACTGGCGCGCGGAATACTCGAGAAAGAAGTCGACCACGAGCACCTGAAACAACTCGAGGCCGCCGGCGAAGACTTTGACCGCGAGCTGTGGGCCACCCTCGCCCGCGCCGGCCTGCTCGGCCTCGCCATACCCGAAGAACACGGCGGCATGGGCTACGGGCTGGTAGAGCTCTGCGTGCTGGCCCAGGAACTGGGCCGCGTCGTGGCGCCGGTGCCCGCGCTCGCAACCCTGGCCATGGGGGCCACTGCCATCTCGAGCTTCGGCAGCAACGAGCAAAAGCAGAAATGGTTGCCGCGGATCTGCGCAGGAGAGGCCGTGGTGGCCGTGGCCATGGCGCGTGGCGCCTGGACCCGCGAGGGACGCGCGCCGCTCACAGCAACGCCCGACCCGAACGGCGGCTGGACGCTTTCAGGCGAAGTTTCGCTGGTGCAGGCCGCGGGCATAAGCGACCTGCTCCTGGTGCCGGCCTGCATGGGCCGCGGCAGCGAAGGCGGCGGCAACGCGGCCCTGTTCCTGGTCGACCCCGCTTGCCGGGGCCTGCAACTCACCGGCGCGCGCAGCGCCACCGGTGAGCGTCTTTACACCGTGAGCCTCGACTCGGTGACGGTAGCAGAACAGGACCTGCTGGGTGGCCTGCAGTCACGAGCCTTCGACCGGACACGCGACTGCGGGCTGGCCGCGAGCTGCGCGATTCAGACCGGCGTATCAGAAAAGGCCGTCGAAATGACAGCAGCCTACGTGAGCGAGCGACAGCAATTCGGCCGACCCATCGGCAGCTTCCAGGCCGTGCATCACCGCATGGCCGACTGCTACGTCGATCTCGAGTCCATGCGCTGGACGGCGTGGCGGGCGGCCTGGCTGCTGGCCGAGGGACGCGACGCGGCGCGCGAGTTGATGGTGGCCCGCCACTGGTCGGCCGAGGGCGGCGCGCGAATAGCCTCCGCCGCGCAACACCTGCACGCGGGCATGGGCGTGGACACCGACTACCCGCTATACCGATATTTTCTGAACTCCAAGGCGCTCGAGCTGGGAACCGGCTCGGCGGCGGCGCAACTGGCCGCGCTGGGCAGGAGCCTGGCCGACGAAGCAAGCGGCAACGACCGACAGGAGAAAGCCTGATGTCCAACCCGACCCTGGCCCTGGCTCAACTCGAGGTGGGCGACGCCCTGCCCGAGCTGCCCATAGAGATCACCACCACGCTGGTGATCGGCGGCGCGCTGGCCTCGCGCGATTTTACGCCCGTACACCACGACAAGGGCCAGGCCCAGGCCGCCGGCATGCAGGACGTGTTCATGAATATACTCACGACCAACGGGCTGGTGGGCCGCTACGTCACCGACTGGGCCGGGCCCGACTCGGTGATGAAAGGCGTGTCGATCAAACTGGGCACGCCCAACCTGCCCGGCGACACCATGAAGATGAGTGGCCAGGTGAGCGCCATCGACGAAAAAGAAGGCACGGTTACCGTCGAGATCGCGGGCAGCAACTCCTGGGGCGACCACGTCACGGGCTCGGTCACCGTCGCGTTGCCGGGGAGCAGCTGAGCATGCCCACCACGCTGAAGAACGAAGCCGCGATAGCAGGTATAGGCCAGACCGAGTTCTCCAGGAACTCGGGTCGCTCCGAACTGCAGCTAGCCTGCGAGGCCGTGAGCGCGGCCTTGGACGACTGCGGGTTGGACCCCGGCGAGGTCGACGGCCTGACGACCTTTACCATGGACACCACCGACGAGGTGGAGCTGGCGCAGAACGTCGGCCTGGGCGACCTCACGTTCTTCAGCCGCATACCGTACGGCGGAGGAGCCGCCATTGGCGTGATGCAGCAGGCAGCCATGGCCGTGGCAACGGGCGTGGCTAACTACGTGGTCGTGTACCGCGCATTCAACGAACGCTCGGGCCACCGCTACAGCGCTGGCGTGGGCGAGGGCATCGTCACGGCCGACCTCGTGCACTGGGGATGGTACATGTCGGTGGGCCTGCTCACGCCCGCCAGCTGGGTGGCCATGTTCACCCAGCGCTACATGCACGAATACGGCGTCACCGAGCTCGACCTCGCGCGCGTGGCCGTAGTGACCCGCAAGCACGCTGTCAACAACCCGGCCGCGTTCTTCTACGAGAAAGAACTCACCATCGACGAACACCACGACAGCCGCTGGATCGTTGAACCCCTGCGATTGTTCGACTGCTGCCAGGAAAGCGACGGTGGATGTGCGTGCATTGTCACCACGCCCGAACGCGCCCGCGATCTCGCAAAGAAACCGGCCGTGATACGCGGTGTAGCCGAGGCCGCCACGCGCGGGCAGGAAAACATGACGAGCTTCTACCGACCCAGCATCAGCTACCTGCCCGAGACCGACCTCGTGGCCAAGCAGGTCTACGAGCAGTCAGGACTGAAGGTAGACGATATCGACGCGGCAATCATCTACGACGCTTTCACACCCATAGTGCTGTGGCAGTTGGAGAGCTGGGGCTTCTGCGGTCGCGGAGAAGCCGGCGACTTCGTGGGCGACGGCAACCTCGAACTCGATGGGCGGCTTCCAACCAACACCCACGGCGGGCAGCTGAGCGAAGCCTACATACACGGCATGAACGGCGTCAACGAGGGCGTGCGCTTGATTCGCGGCGAGTCGGTCAACCAGCCCGAGCGCAACGATCACGTGCTGGTCACCGGCGGCGTGGGTGTACCCACGAGCGGAATGGTACTGGGGCAGCCCGACTGACAACGAACTGATACCGGCGAGCCCGGCAGGAGATAACGACGATGCCCGAAGCAGTAATAGTAGAAGCGTTGAGAAGCCCGATAGCGCGCGGCAAGCGCGGACGAGGTCAGCTGAGCGGCTTGCACGCCGCCGACCTGCTGGGCCGCGTGCAGGCAGCCCTCTGCGAGAAGGCCGGCCTCGAGGCCACCGACGTTGACCAGATAATCGGCGGTTGCGTCACGCAGGCGGGCGAACAGTCGAACAACATAGCGCGCCACGCCTGGCTGTCGCAGGGCAGCGACTGGACCGTGGCCGGCACCACCATCGACACGCAGTGCGGCAGCGGACAGCAAGCTAATAATATAGTGTCGGCACTGGTGGCGTCGGGCCAGATCGACGCCGGCATAGCCTGCGGCGTAGAAGTCATGAGCCACGTGGGGCTGGGGGCCAACGCGATCAACGGCCCGGGGTTTTTTCAGACCGACCCCTGGCCCTGGGACAGCCCGCTCGACCAGTTTACCGCGGCCGAGCGCATAGCAGACAACCGCGGAATCACGCGCGAAGACTGCGACGCACTGGCGCTGGCCTCGCAACACAAGGCCGCCCGTGCCCGCGACGATGGCCGCTTCGATCGAGAGATCCTGGCTGTTGAGGCCCCCGTGGTGGACGACCAGGGCCAGCCCCTCGAAGGAAGCATCACGGTCACCCAGGACCAGGGCATCCGCGAAAGCACTGCCGATGGGCTGGCCGCGCTCGCGCCCGTGAGTGAGGGCGGCCGTCACACGGCGGGCAACAGCAGCCAGATAAGCGACGGCGCGGCCGCCGTGCTGTGGATGTCGGCCGACGGCGCGCGTGAAAAGGGCCTGCGGCCCCGCGCGCGCATACGCTCCGCGGTGGTGACCGGCGCCGACCCTTACTTCCTGCTCGACGGGCCGGTTACGGCGACCGAAAAGCTGCTGGCCCGAACCGGCATGAGCATAGGCGACTTCGACCTCTTCGAAGTCAACGAGGCTTTTGCTGCCGTGGTGCTGTCATGGCTGCGCACGCTGGGAGCCGACGAAGAAAAACTCAACGTCAACGGCGGTGCCATAGCCCTCGGACACCCGGTGGGATGCACCGGTAGCCGGCTCATTGTCACCGCCCTGCACGAACTCGAGCGCCGCGACGCCTCCACCGCTTTGATCAGCATGTGCTGTGGCTCGGCCATAGGTACGGCCACGGTCATCGAACGCATCTGAACGGGGTAGCGGTTACTGAAGGGCGGCAGTGGGCTCGGTGCTGGGTATCGCTCCGGGGGCAGACGCCAGGGGGCGTCCGTCACGACGCATGAACTCCATCAGGTCACGGACGTCGATGTCGTTGAGTTCGAGGTTGGGCATGGCCAGCTGCTCGTATTTTTCGTACAGTTCCATTGCCAGCGGGTCTTTTTCGGCCAGCATCTGGTCGGGTACCTTGAGCCAGCGCTCCAGCCAGGCGCGGTCGCGCCGGGCCACCACGCCCAGCAGGTCCGGGCCCACCATGTCGCCCCCGCCCATGGTGTGGCAGGACGTGCACCGGGTACGAAACAGGTACTCGCCGCGGGTGTAAACCGGTACATCGGGCGCGTTGGCGTAGTTGAGCACCCCGGTTGTGCGACGCCGTCCGGTCAGCTTGTAGCCGATAAGGTGGGCCAGCGAAGACGCGTTGTCGTAGGGAGAGCGTTTTACCCACTGCCCGGTGCGCTCGTTGCCGGCTACAAAGCTCAGGTTATGGTCGCCGTCGTCGTCCTGTATCTCCTCGATAAACAGCCCGAGCTTCTTGCGTAGCGAGTCGATGTCTTCCTGCTTGCCGGTCAGGAACTCCCAGCCGGGGCCTGCTTTGAATTTCTGGCGGTAGTCGTTGAGCACCTCGACGGTGTCGTTTTCCGGGTCGATGGTGATCGAGTAGAGGAACACGTCGCGGCCCACGGCGTCACCCAGGATCTGTTGCACCTGCGCGAGTTTGGCCGTTTCGGCCGGGCAGGAACTGGGGCAACTGGTGTAGATGAAGTTGATGGCAACGACCTTGCCCTCGACCAGGTCGTCGTAGAACATTCTCTTCTCCCCGTCGTGGTTGGTCAGTTCGACGTTGGGAAAATGAGATTTCCAGCGTGAACCGCCCGATGCGTGGACCGGCAGGGCAATAGCCAGCATTGCTGACAACGCGAGCGCCCAACTGGAAGCAGAGACGAGCCTGGTTCTATTCAAAAACACCTCGCGCCCTCAGCCCCTGCGCTCCTGACGCGCCTGGCGCTTGAGAGCCTTCCAGGCAGCCTTCTCCTGGTAGCGCTGCGCGCGGAATTCCTTCTTGCTCATCTCTCCCGCTCGGTAGCGGGTCTTGAGCTCAGCCAGCCTGGCCCGCATTGCCTTCTTTTCAGCGCGAAGGTCTATGGGCTGAGGAACCGTGGTCGTAGGCGCTACGATAACCGTGGAAGTGGTTGTCGGTGCCGGGGTAGTGGTAGACGTCGTTGTCGGCGCGGGCACTGTTGGCTTGGGCACGGTCGTTGTCGGCGCGGGCACTGTTGTCGTCGGCGCGGGCAGCGTCGTCGTCGGCGCGGGCACGGTCGTTGTCGGCGCGGGCAGCGTCGTCGGCGGCGCGGGCACGGTCGTTGTCGGCGCGGGCACGGTCGTTGTCGGCGCGGGCACGGTCGTTGTCGGCGCAGGAACCGTCGTTGTCGGCGCGGGCACGGTCGTTGTCGGCGCGGGCACGGTCGTTGTCGGCGNTCGTTGTCGGCGCGGGCACGGTCGTTGTCGGCGCGGGCACGGTCGTTGTCGGCGCGGGCACGGTCGTTGTCGGCGCAGGAACCGTCGTTGTCGGCGCGGGCACGGTTGTCGTGGGCACTATCGGCGTAGGCACGTCGTCTGGATCGTCGAGGTCTTCGAAGTCCGCAGCGCTTGAGTCTTTGAAAAACTCAGCCGCTGCCTTGGCGTCGCCCGTGTAGGCGGTGGGTATAAATGTTGACTCGTCATAACCGCAGCCGTTCCAGTCGGGCATCGGCGTAAGCATGGGCTTGAGATCACCCTTGTCGACGTCATAGCGCATGAGCATCGCGTGGTCTTCGTGCTGCGTGTTGTGGCAGTGCTCCATGTACGAGCCCGAAAACTCGCGGAAGCGAATCGCCACATCTACACTGCTGCCGCTGTCGTCCATGCGCCCTACGCGGTAGATATCCTTGCGCGCAAACTCCTCCCACGCCGGCGGCTGCTCGCCGTCACGCAACAGTATGCGGCCCTCTTCGAAGTGAATGTGCACGTTGTGGCTCCAACCACCGCCGGTTTCTATGTGCCAGATCTCAAGGTCGCCGCTGCTGGGCGAAGCGGTCAGTCTGTGCGGGTCCATGCCCAGCCCCATGCCGCCGTCGCTCTTGATCGTCCACGGCGCCTTGTCGGTGCCCGAAGCCTTGCCGAACTTGAAAGTCCGGTGCCGGGCCGTGGCCAGCTCCTCGGCCGAAAAGTGCGGCATGGAGATCATCGACTTACCACCGATCTCGTAGTCGGCAGGGTTCATGCTCAGGTCGCTGCCCGTGTAGTCGTGCACCCGTATCTCCATGAACTTGCCCACAGCCGAGTCGCAGCCGTCGTACTGGCCGGCCAGTATCTCCGCCAGCGAAACAGCCTGGTGCGGTCGCTTGCCGTTCTTGTGCTCGAGAAGGTTGACCATGTACAGGCGGTCGCCCGCCTGGTAGCGGCTGAAATCAACGATTATGTCATAGCGTTCGGCTATGGCCTGGGTAGGAAGTATGCCGTTGTGGTCCTGCAGGTCCCCGTCGCGATCGAGATCCCTGCTGCCGTCAAAGGGCACCGCGTGCTCGAGGATGTTGCCGTCGTTGGCGATCATGTGAAACGGCACCCGGTCGTAGCTTCCGTCAGTGTTGAGCTTGACCAGGGCGATGCGCATGAAGCGCGACACGTCGCCGTTCAGGATTCGCAGTCGGTACCTGCGGGCGCGCACGTCGAGGTAGGGCTTGTACAACCAGTTCACCGTCATGCGGTCACCGACGAAACCGTCGAGGTTAAAAATATTAAACCACAGCTGGCCCTCTTTGCCGTCCGAGCTGTCCTGTCCCCATGCCTTGCTCGCCACCAGGACCTGCAGGTCGTAGTCGCGGTTGCCCCAGTTGAGATGGGTGCCACTTGGAAACCTCAGGTTGACGCCGTCGTTGATGGCCTCGTTGCCGCGATCCAACGCACTGTAGTAGTTCATCATCGCGGCGTTGCCCTTGTAAACATTCTGGGCAGTGTAATCGAGCATGTGATCGTGGAACCAGTGCGTACTCATGGTTTCGCGCCAGTCACCCGGGATCTTGATGTAGCCCTCGGCCGGGCACGCAACCGCCTGCTGCGTACCGCCCACGCTTATGGTAAGCGTCTCGCCCTGCTCGCAGGGGGTAGAGGCGCGAGGATCGCTGGCGTCGGTGTTTATGCTGTCGTGGCCGGCCAACACCAGCGGCCAGTGGTAGTCGTAGAACTGCCCGGGCAGAAAGAAGGCCTGCGCGTAACCGTCGCTCTCGGCCGGGCTGTGGCCGTTGTGTTCGTGGGTAGTTATAAAGTGGTTACCGAAGCCGCGGTTGGCAGCAAACTCCACCGGCAACACGTTGTTGTTGCGCAGCAGTAAAGACTGGCCGTACCTGGCCATCAGCAGCTTGGGAGGCAAAGTGCCGTCAAAGGTCCACAGCGTCTCGTGCTCCTGCACGGGCATGGCCGGGTGAAAACGTATGTCTATGCCCGACATGGTGCCGTGCAACTCTCCGTGCTCGTCCTCTACGCCCCGGTAGTACAGCCCGAAATCTCCCCACTCGGTTTCGTCGGCGTAGCCGTGCATCTGCATGGAGTCGCGCAGACCCCGGTTGGCACGCGAACCGGCCATGGCGGTTTCAAAATAGACCTGGGGGAAAAATTCCTGCCAGCGCTGGTGAGCGTACTCGTCTCCCGGAGGGCGGCCGTCGCGAAACGATGAGAGCGTATTGCCCGGCAGGGGCACGAGCGGACCGGTCATGGTCTCTATGACCGACTGCCAGGGGTTGCTCATCTGTTCGTTGGTGGCCCGGGTCGGAAACGGATGAATGTCCTGGGCGAGAAAAGCGTCGAGAGCCGGCCCGTCCACCGTGCTGCTGGTGTCCGGAGGGGCCGGTAGCTCCAGCGTGCAATCGCTGCAGGGCGAGCCCAGCGTCTTGGTGCCGAACTCTTCGAACCGCAGAAACGGCTGCTCAAAGTCACCCGCCCCGAACAGCGGGCTGGCGGTGCCACCGGTGGGCACGTCGCAACTGGCGGCCCCAGCCGGTGTGGGCGTAGCCACCAGGGCTACGGCGGATATGGCAGCAGAAGCAATGGCAGCCGTAGCAACAGCAGCGGTGGCGGCAAAAATCCGCGCGGCAGTAGTATCCCCCATAAAACCGGTCTCCCCCGAATCGGGTTGCTCTCCAGGACGCGATGACCCCCGTGATCGCTTCCTGTTGCTAACCAAAACTCGAAGGCCACTATTTGAATCAGAGCCGCCGCTTTGTCAGCCACCCATCCGGGTATTTTTTACATGCACCACAATCCAATTCCCGATTATGCGTTTCGAAGCCTCGGCCGCCCCCCGGACGGGGGGCCAGGACGTCCAGAAGGTAAGAAAATCAACGATTTCAGGAAGGGCTCCGCAAGAGAGTGCGAAAAAAAACAGACGGATATGCGCAGACGCTATGCCCCGTACGGGGGTGAAGCATGGCCGCCCCCGCAATTATGGCGGTTATGCAAGAAAGCCGTTAGGCTACCCGGGTGACCGCCGCTAAGGACAGGCTGCAGGCTGCGTCTACCCGTTGGCTTGAGGTTCAGCGTGAAGCCCTCGCCATCATGCTCGGGGCCGTTTCTCCGGGGTCAAGCGCTGCGGGAAGCAGCGGCAACTCCAGCGAAGAAGACCTGGCCGAAGGGCATCGCTGGATCACGCGCATCAGCCGGATGGCGCTTGACTGGGTGGTAGAGCGCAGCGACCCGCTTCGCCCGGTGCTGTTCGGCAGCCAGGACGAGTACAACAAGCTCATGGGCGATAACCCCGACGTCACCTACCACTTCTGCGTACTCGACCCCTCGCGCCGCTACCGTCTTCATGGCAGTCGTGGCGGCGCCACTTACGTGGGTCTTACCTTCGGCAGCGACATTTTCGGTGGTAACCAACGACTGGGCGGCACCACCGCCCAGTACGATCTCGACTCTTTTCACCTGCCGGCCGACGGCGACTTCGAGCTCACCCTGGGCGGGCCGGCCACTGCCGGCAACCACGTGGAACTACCCCCCGACACGGCCCACCTGGCCATACGCGAGACTTTTCACGATCGTGGCACCCAGCAGCCGGCGTCGATGACCGTGGATCTGCTCGACACGGTCGAGCCGCCCCGGCTGAAGGCCGATGACTTTGCGCGATCGCTCGACCGCGCGGGCAATTTCCTGCTGACCGTGGTCAACATGTGCGTGCAAACCTACGAGATGACCGGCCTGCTGGTCAACGCGCTGGCCGGCGCTTCGGGAGAGTCGCACGCCGAGAAAGACCAGGGCGAAATGAGTGGTCACTCGAACGCCGAAATGCACTACATGGGGGGGCGGTTCAGGCTCGAGCCTGGCAAAGTGCTTGAAATACGCATCCCGCCGGTGAAAAGCCCGTTCACTTACTGGGGACTGACGCTGCTCAACCCCTGGCTCGAAAGCTACGACTACCGCTTTCGCAGGATTTCGATGAACGATCGGCAGGCCCGTCGCGACGGCGACGGTGGGTGGACCCTTGTCGTAGCCGCCGAGGATCCCGGAGGTCCCAACTGGCTCGACACCGGCGGCCGGAGCGAAGGCATGATGCTGCTGCGCTGGGTAAAGGTTACCGACCCCCCGCTACCGGAATGTCGCCTCGTAGACCCCTGACACGATCAGGTCCGTTTCATATCCTGACAACCACCGACGAGCCATGGCCGAACAGGCCCTGGTTGGCGCTCACGCCCACGCGTGCACCCTCCACCTGGCGGCCATCGGCCTGGCCCCGCAACTGCCAGGTCAACTCGCAGACCTGGGCTATGGCCTGCGCGGGCACGGCCTCGCCAAAGCAGGCCAGGCCACCGCTGGGGTTAACCGGCACGCGGCCGCCCAGGGTCGTGTCGCCATCGTTGAGCAGGCGCTCGGCCTCGCCGGGCGCGCACAGTCCCAGGTTTTCGTACCAGTCGAGCTCAAGCGCCGTCGACAGGTCGTAGACCTCGGCGGTGTCGACCTCGTCGGGGCCAATGCCCGCGTCCTCGTAAGCGGCGGCCGCGATCGAGTCGCGAAAGCTGCGCCCCGGCAGGGGCACCCCGTGGGCCGAATCGGTGGAAAAGTTGGGCATCTCGATCACCGTGTTCGGATAGGTGGGCGTTATCGTAGCCACTCCCGCCACGCGTACGGGGTCGGTGGTCATGCGGCGGGCGTAATCCATGCTGGTGAGCACCATCGCGGCGCCACCGTCGCTGGTGGCACAGATCTCGAGCAGGTGCAGCGGCTCGCTCACCAGCGGTGAGGACAGCACCTGCTCTTCGGTGACCTCCTTGCGGTAGCGGGCGCGCGGGTTCTCGAGCCCGTGGCGCGAGTTCTTCACCTTCACCCTGGCAAAATCAGCCGAGCTGGCTCCGTACAGGTCCATGCGGCGGCGGGCGTAGAACGCAAAATAGGTAGGGTTGGTAGCGCCCAGCAGGCGAAAGCGCAGCCAGTCGGGGTCGTCGCCGCGCTCACCCTTGTTGGGCGCGAGAAATCCCCTGGGAGTGGTATCGGCGCCGATCACCAGCGCCACGTCGCACTTGCCCGACAGTATCTGCGCGCGGGCCAGGTCTATGGCCTGGGCACCGCTGGCGCAGGCGCCGTAGCAGCTCGCCGCCTGGTTGCCGGTAAAACCCAGCGCCTGGGCAAAGGTGGCCCCGGCCACGTAGCCCGGGTAGCCGTTGCGCACGGTATCGGCACCGGCCACGAACTGGATGTCGCTCCACTGCAGGCCTGCGTCGGCCAGCGCGTCGCGGGCAGCCACCCTGCCATACTCGACGAAGTTGCGCCCCCACTTGCCCCAGGGGTGCATGCCGACGCCCAGCACTGCCACGTCGCGTGACATCAGCCCTGCCCTCCGGTGGCCGGCTGCCACTTCCAGACCAGGTACTCGTTATCGTCGTCCTCGTACAGGGTGCCCAGCACCAGCTCCACGGGATCGCCGACCTTCACTGTCTCGGGGGCAACACCGTCGGCGAGCTGGCCCAGGATGACCATCTTTTCTTCCTCGAGCTCGACGGCCAGCACGGTGTAGGGCTCAAACGGTTCGGGCGACACGTAGGGCTCGGGCGGCTGGTAGTGGTTGGTGGCCAGCGACCACACGCGCCCCCTGCGGCTGAGCTCGACCGGCTCGCGCTCCTCAAAGGGGTGGGCGGGGTTTGCCGAGGTGGCCATGGACGGCGGGAAAAAATAGCTGCCGCTGTCTACCCCGCGCGTGCCCAGCAGGCGCGGCTCGTCGGCGTCCATCGTAAACCAGCCCTCGGCTGCGGCTACCCTGTTCTTGCTCATGGTCTTCAGTCCTCGTCCAGCGGCGTGCCGCGTGCGGCAGTATAGAGGCACGGCCGGGACCACTCAAAGCAGCCCGGCCATCTCTTGCCCTTCACGAGGGCGTGATCTCGCGGCCGCTTTCGGCTGACTCGGCAGCCGCCAGGGCGAAGGCCAGGCTGTGACGCGCCGAGGCCGGGTCCTGCACCACCGGGCCGCCGTAGAGGCAGGCGTCAACGAAGGCACGGCCACCCAGCCTGAACGACGAGGCCCAGTCACAGTCGAGGTCGTGGAAAGCACGGGTCTCGCCGTCGGCGTAAACCACCAGCGCCGGTTCCTCGAGCAGGCGGCCGGTGCAACGGTTGATCCACAGAACGCCCTTTTCACCCGTGACTTCCACGCGGTCGTCCTCGGAGTAGTAGTCAGACTTCACCTTCATGCCCAGCGAGGCTACCACCTCCCAGCAGCCATAGCGCACAGGGTCGCCCTGGTAGCGCCAGCTGAGCATTGCCGGCCCGTCAGCCGCCAACCCTCCCTCGAAACGCTGCCAGTTGATAAACGCGTGCACTCGGTCCACCTCGGCCCCCACCAGGTAACGCGCCAGGCTGTAGCAGTGATAGCCGTGGTCGAAGGTGACCGCACCGCCACCGCTGGCCGCGACGTCCAGCCGCCACGACTGTGAAGCCCAGGGCACCTCCCAGCCGTCACCCGGCCTGCCGGCGGCGGTCTTGATTCTTATCGACAAGGGTTCGCCTATCGTGCCCTCCTCTATCAATTGCCGGGCTCGCTGGTGCGGGGGATAGTAGAGAAAATTATCGAACACGCGCAGCACACGTTCCGACTCGCCCGCGGCGTGGGCAATGCGGTCAAATTCGTCGAGCGTCCGCGCGGGCGGCTTCTGCAGCGACACGTGCCGGTCGGCCTCTATCGCCGCCACCGCGTGGTCGGCGTGCAGGTGGTGGGGAGTAGCAATATCGACCGCGTCGACGGCGGGGTCATCGAGCAGGGCCTGCAGTGACGTGTACCAACGTTCAGCTCCCCACTCGGCGGCACGGCGCTCGGCCAGGGAAGGATCCGCGTCGCAGGTGGCCACCACCCGCGAACGCGGATGATCGAGATAGCCAAGACAACCGAGGTCAGTTATGCGCCCGCAACCCACCATGCCCACGCCCAGTTGTCCGTCTGCATTCATATCCGTGACCTCTCAGTTGAAGGTGTAGCGCACGGGCATGCGCTTGACACCCCCCACGAAGCTCGAGGCCGTGTATTCCACCGGCCCTACCAGCTCCATGCGGTCCAGGCGCGGCAGCAACTCGAGCAAAAAGTATTTCAATTCCATGCGGGCGAGGTGAGCCCCGAGACAGAAGTGCACACCGGTGCCGAAGGCCAGGTGACGGTCGGCGTCAGCCCTGTGGATATCGAAGCGCAGGGAGTCCTCGAACACGTCCTCGTCGCGGTTGGCCGACAAGTAGGAGAGCAGCACGCGCTCGCCCTCGCGAACGGTGGTGTCGCCCACTTGCTGGTCCCGGGTCGAGTAGCGCAGGAAGTGTCGAACCGGCGTGGTCCAGCGAAGGATCTCTTCCACCGCGTTGTCCAGCAGCGACGGGTCGTTCTTGAGGGCTGCGAATTGATCGGGGTTGCGCAGCAAGGCCTCAACGCCGCCGGCCAACGCGTTGGAGGTGGTGTCGTGACCGGCGGTGGCCACGATGGTGTAGTAACTCAGGCGTTGCAGTTCGCCCAGCGGTTGGCCGTCTACTGCGCCGTTCGCCAGCACCGACGCTATATCGTCGCGGGGTTCGGCGCGACGCTGCTCGGTGAGCTCAGTAAAGTAAGCGTAAAAATCGGTCATGGCATCCATCATGACCTGGTTGCGATCCTTGCCGCCGCCGAACTCGGGGTCCTCGCTGCCGAACAACTCCTGCGTGAGCCTGAGCATGCGCGGTTCGTCTTCTTCGGGCACCCCCAGCGTGCTCATGATCACGTGCAACGGGTAGAGCAGCGCTACGTCACGGGCAAAGTCGCACTCGCCGCCCATGCCCGCCATACGATCGACGAAGCTGCGGGCGAGTTCTTCTACGCGGCCCTCCAGGCTGCGACGCAGCGCGGCCGGCTTGAACCAGTCGTTGGTCAATCCGCGGTACTGCAGGTGCTCGGGTGCGTCCATGTGCACCAGGGTCTTGAGCTCAAGTCCCGAGGCGCGCTGCTCTTCGTAGACCGCGGATGGCAACAGTACCGAGGCCTGGGTGTTGAGAAAGGTGTCGCTGCGTCGCTCGACCTCGAACACGTCTGCGTGACGGGTGAGCGCGTAGAAAGGATCGAAACCCTCGGCCTCGACCAGGTGCACCGGGTCTTCGCGCCTGAGCCGTGCGGCCTGCTCGTGCCACGAAGCAAGCTCGGTGTAGGCGTCCGCGTCGACAAATATGTTTCCTGCTTTTTTCAGTGTCACCCCTGCTTTCCTTCTTACCCGGCGTCCGCGGGCACTCGCTGTTCCGCGGCAGCAAACTATAGTGCCACGCCGTGGACCACTCAAAAGCAAGCCTGCTACCTTTTCGCGGAGGGCTGGCGGCTGCAGTGCCGCGGGGTTATTCTGGTCTAATGCCGAATGCAGCAGGGCAACCCAGCACGAGCGTGCCGGCCACCGCCGACCGCAGCTCGCTTAACTGGCCCACCATATTGTTCATAGCCGCGACCTCCCTTGCGACCATACTGTGGCCGGTCTACGCGTGGTTCTTCGGCGTCACCTGGGCCGAGGTGGCGCTAGCGCTCGGCTGGTACCTGGCGAGCGCCATGGCCATCACCGTGGGCTACCACCGCCTGGTGGCGCACCGCGCCTTCGAATGCCGGCCCTGGTTCAAGCTAGCGTTGCTCGTAGCCGGCTCGGCTGCGTGGCAAGGCTCGGCGCTCAGCTGGACGTCGGACCACCTGCGTCACCACGCCTGGACCGACCAGGATCGCGACCCCTACAACATACGCCGCGGCTTCTGGTACGCGCACGTCGGCTGGTTATTCACCAAGCAGGGCATGACCGGGGAGCTGCCCACCCACCTGGCCGAAGACCGCATGCTGGCCTGGCAGGATCGCTGGTACATACCGCTGGCCATCACTACCGGCTTCGTACTGCCCTGGGCCATCTGTGGTGCGGGAGGCCTGCTGCTGGCCGGTGTGGTGCGGCTGGTAGCCGTGCACCACGGCACCTGGTTCGTAAACTCATGGGCTCACCTGGGACGCCGCCGCCCGTGGAACCCGGCTGTTTCGGCCGCCGACAGCTGGCTGGTAGCGCTGGTCACCTTTGGCGAAGGCTGGCACAACTACCACCACGCCTTCCCGGGCGACTACCGAGCAGGAGTTGAGCGGACACAGTTCGATCCGAGCAAGTGGCTGATCTGGTCGTTGTCTAAACTGGGCGTTGCCTGGAACCTGCAGCGCGTGGGTTTCAGCACCCGATGGCGACGCAGCGTGCACTCCCTGCTCAACTGGGAAGGCGAGACCTCGGAGAAACTCGCTCGCGTACGCGAGCTGCAATTGCGTTTGCACCGGCAGATGGTGCGCAGCCGGTCGCGAGCGCTCAAGACCCTCGGCCGAGTGAGCGAGTTGCCGCTGCCCGCGAACCTGAGCGCGGCCGCCATCACCCTCGCGCTGGAAACCCGCGGCCGCGACCTGCGCGACAAGCTCGGCCGGCCGGCCCGCCGGCGCATGGATAGACTGGCTCGTTTGTCAGGGCGGCTGGCAACGCTCGAGTCACTGTCGGATATGCTCGCCGACTGGCAGCCGTTGCCCGCCGCCGCCTGATTTAGCCCGCATTAACTATGGTCACAGCACAGGCCCGGCCACGGCTTGCCCCTGACAGACCGGCCTACGTCGTCCCGCTGCCCAGCGCGGCCTTCAGCTCGAGCACGGCCGCGCCGCCGCTGCTGTCGCGCAGCACCACGGGCCCGAGCTTGCTCCGGCCGGCAAGCGCCGCCACCGCCATCACGACGTTGGTCAACACCAGCGGCCAGAACACCAGGGTACACAACAAGGCCACGGTAGGCATTCCCGCGGCAGCGGCCTCGTGACCAACGAGCCACGCGGCCAACGGTGAGCCGACCGTGCCCGACAGGTGCAGCAGCACTCGCGAGGCCGGCGCAGCGGCGAGGTAGCTGCCGTAGCGCATCTTGAAACGCGGCTCCAGGCCCATGAGAAAGGCGTAAGAATAGCGCACGCCGAGCAGCAAGCCCGTGCCGACCTTGACCAGCGGCTGCATCGTGGCCACGAGCAGCAGCATGGCCACCAACACGGCCACCGCCGACGACTGCTCCAGTCCCCAGCAACACAGGGCAAGCGCCGCCGCCGTCGCCAGCAGCTCACCGGCCAGCGCCATGGGCACCGGCAAGGTGCGCCTCGGGCTGCGACCGTGCAGCTTATCGCTCACGCGGCTCACGTCTTCGGCAAGCTCACGACGCTCGGCCGCGGCGAGTCCCCTCGCCCCACGCAGGAACGCCGCCCACGGCCCCGGCTTGTATCCGCCGGTGTCGAGCGCGGTCTCTATCGCTGCAAGTTCAGTTCGTGCCGTGACTGCGTCCATCTTCGTACCCCCTGCTCGCCGTCCATTGTCGCTCGCTTACACCCGGCCGTGCAAGTGACCAGGCCACCGCCACCGCCAGGTTGAGCAGCAGCCCCAGTAGACCGTGGTGCACACCCCAGGCGTCTACAGTGGCGTTGCCGTAAAGGCCGAAGGTGAGCGCCAGCCCGGCCAGCATGCCGGCGAGCACCGCGTTGCCACCCAACCGGCCCCAGTGCATCCCCAGCATGAAAGCCGGCACCAGCTGCACCAGCATGTCGAACTTCATGTCGAGCAACCTCACCAGCGTGGGCCGCCCCGGCTGCCCTTCCATCCAGATCGCCACCCACGCGGCCACCGCGACCATGGCCCAGGACACCAGCTTGCCCACGCGCGTGAGATGAGCCTGGCCCGCGTCGGGGCGCAGAAAACCCTGGTAGAGGTCGCGTGTTATCATCGAAGATATGGTCAACAGGCAGGAGTCGGCCGTCGACATGAGCGCCCCCAGCACGGCTGCAAACAGCAGCACTACCAGCCAGTAGCCGAAGGCCGACGACGCCTGCACCTGCTGAAACACCACGCTGAGTACACGATCGGCTGCGGCGCCCTCCAGCCCCGGCACGTGCGCGGCAGCCGTCACGCCAACGGTAACCGCCACCAGCGAACTCAGCAGGGGAAGAAAAACCATCACCGCCAGGCTTCGCCTGAGCACGGCGCCCGAGCGCGCCGCGTAGATGCGCTGTATGGCCTGGGGATAGAGCGCCGCGCCGAGGCCGAAAATAACGACGTAGCTCACCCAGTTGCGAGACGCACGGGCGCCCGGCGGCAGTACACGCGCACGCAACTGCTCGCCGCCGTCCAGCAACACGCGCGTGGTCTCACCCGGCCAACCCCACACGCTGAACACCATCACCAGCAGCGCGCCGAAACCGATGGCCAGCGCGACCCCCTGTATGACGTCGGTCCAGGCCACCGCCCTGAACCCGCCCATGGTCTCGTACACCAGCATGATGCCGGCCAGCAGTACCACTCCCCAGGCAAAGGCCACCACCGGATCGGCGGTGGTAAGCCCCTGCATGGCGCGACCCATGGCCACCAGCTGGGCCAGCAGGTAGTTGGCCAGGGCCAGGGTCATGACCAGCGGCGCCAGCAGGTCGATGCCGCGGTTGCCGTAGCGGTGGCGAAGAAAATCGGCCGGGGTAATGAACTGCTGGCGCTGGGCCAGTCGGTGCAACCACGGGGCAAACAACAGGTAGCCCACTATGATGGCGGTCATGAAGTGAACCGAACTCAGCCAGGTCCAACCAATGCGGTAGGCCTTGCCCGTGAAGCCGAACATGGTGTTGCCGCTGTACTGGGTGGCGTAGAGCGTGAGCACGAGCACCGCGAAACCGATGCTGCCGCCGCCCAGGTAGAAGTCGCGCAGCGAGTCCTCGCGGCGCGCGCGTTGCCCGAGCCAGCCCACCACGAGCAGCGAGGCCAGGTAGAGACCCACGACCGCGAGCCCTCCCGGGCCGAAGGGCAACACGGTGCCGGTCACGGTTGCTCTCCAACAGGCTCTTCGGTGTTATCGCCCGGGTCGCAGAAAGGATCGTCGGGTAGTGGCCAGTGGGAGAGCAACAGCCAGGCCGTGTAGATCGAGATGACCAGCGAAACGAAGACGCTCGTGACCACCCACGCCGGCATGCCCAGCAGCAACAGCGTACTGTCGGCCGGCCAGTACCAGGGTACGGCAAGCACCAGCAGGGCGGCGTATACCAGCCAGGTCCGGATCTGCAGGTAACGGTGACCGTCGGGGTTTGTCATCGTTATCAGCGGCGGCTCATGAAAGACCGGCGACGCGCTCGCGCAACTTGTACTTCACTACCTTGCCAGACGCGTTCATCGGCAGCTCGTCCACCAGCTCGACCCTGCGCGGCACCTTGTAGTTGGCCATGTTCTCTCTACACCAGGCCACCACCGCTTCGTCCGTCAGGTCCGAGCCCCCAGCCAACACAACGAAGGCCACGCCCACCTCACCCATGCGCTCGTCGGGGACCCCTACCACCGCCACCTGGGCGAGGTCAGCGTTGGCCGCCATCAGGTTCTCGATCTCGGCCGGGTAGCAGTTAAAGCCGCCCATTATGAACATGTCTTTCATGCGGTCCGTTATCTTCAGGTAGCCGCGCTCGTCCATCACGCCCACGTCGCCGGTGTGAAGCCAGCCGTTGGTTATCGTTTCGTCGGTGGCCGCCGGGTCATCGAAGTAACCGCGCATGACGTTGTAACCACGCACCACTATCTCTCCCGGCTCACCGCGCGGCAGTTCGTCGCCCATGCGGCCCACGCACATGACATCGACACCGGGAATCGCACGCCCCGAGGTGGTGGCTATGGTTTCGGGGTCGTCGTCGAAGCGACACATCGTGACGATGCCGCAGGTCTCGGTAAGCCCGTAGCCGGTAATGACCGTGTCGAAGCCGAGTTCGTCGCGCATGCGTTCAACCAGTTCCACCGGTATGACGGCCGCGCCGGTAACCGCCAGCCTCAGGCTGGACAGATCGTGTTGCGCAAGTCCGGGATGGGACAGCAGGCCCTGGTACAGCGTCGGCGGACCGGGCAGCATGCTGACCCTGTCGCGTTCTATCCGCTCCAACACCCGGTTAACGTCGAACACCGCCTCGGGCAACACGGTGGCTCCTCGCATGAACGACGCCAGCCAGCCGGCCTTGTAGCCGAAACTGTGAAAAAACGGGTTAACCACCAGATAGCGGTCGCCCTCGCGCAGGCCAACAACCTCCGACCAGCTTTCGAAAGCGGCCAGGTTCTGACCGTGCGCCGTCATGACGCCCTTCGGCTTGCCCGTGGTACCCGAGGTAAACAGCAGGTCGGAGAGATCGTCTTCGCCCAGCTCGTCCAGCCGGGCAGCAGCCGCCGCATCGTCTACTTCCTGTGCCCCCTCGAGAAACTGCTGCCAGGTATCGGCCCCCTCGCCCGCCGGGCCACGAAGCAGGACTATGCGTTCAAGATCCGGCAGTCCCGCCACCGGCCGACCGTCGTCGCCCGCCCCTAGCGCGTCGGTAAGCAGGCCGGGGTAGTCCGTGCCGAGGAAGCCGCTTACCGTCAGGAGCACGCGCGCGCCGCTCTTGTCCAGGATGTAACCGGCCTCGGCGCCCTTGAGCCGGGTGTTGAGGGTGACCAGCACCGCGCCGGCCGCCTGCAGTCCCAGCGCGGCCGCTATCCACTCGTAGATATTGGGTGCCCACAGCGCCACCCGGTCGCCCTTGTTTACGCCCGCTGCAATGAACGCGCGCGACGCCACGATCATATCGTCGGCCAAGCGGCGATAAGTTATCTCACCGTCAGCGCCATCCTCCACTGCCACCGAGTCGCCCCAGCGATCAGCGGCCGCCTGCACGAGCCGAGGTATAGTCTGCTGTTCGAGATCCAAGCTTTTCGCGCCGTTCAACGACCCTCGAAACGCGGCGGGCGTTTTTCGGCGAAGGCCTGCATGGCCTCGGCGAGATCGTCGCTGCGCAGGAACGACGAATTCCACTGCGCCACGTGATCGAGCCCCTCGTCGGTACTGTGCTCGTCGGAATAGTTGAGCACCTGTTTTACTCCCTGCACGGTGAGTGGAGAGTTGGCCGCGATCTCGTTGGCCGTGGCGCGCGCGCCCTCGAGCATGCTGTCCTTGTCGGCGTACACGCGGTTGACCAGGCCGGTCGCAAGCGCGCGGTCGGCGCCGAAAAATCCACCGGTAAACGCCATCTCTCGCGCCATGCCCTTGCCCACGATGGCTGTTATGCGTTGCAGGGTTCCCACGTCGGCGACGATGGCTATCTTCGTTTCGAATATCGAGAACTCCGCGTCCTCGGTGCACACGCGAAAGTCGCAGGCGGTTGTAAGGTCCACGCCCCCGCCGATGCACTTGCCGTGGACGGCAGCGATGACCGGCTTGCGACAGTCCTGTATGGCAGTGAAGCAGGCCTGCAACTTGAGCACCGTGTCGTACATGTCGAGATTACTGCGCGCCTCGCTGCGGTCGTGCTTGCCGCCATCGCCGTTGCCGCCGCTACCGCCGCCGAGGAGACCCGTCCCGGCGCTCTTCAAGTCCAGGCCGGCGGTAAACAGCCGCCCCTCGGCCCACAGCACTATGGCGCGCACCGACTCGTCGTGATCGAGTTTGCCGAAAACCTCGCGGATCTCGTAAAAAAGCTCGAAGGGCATCGCGTTGAGTTTCTCGGGCCGGTCGAGCACGACCTCTGCCACGTGGGCTTCCTGCTCTACCCGGATGTACTTGTAATCGCTCAAGGGTATTCCTCCTGTTGCCCGCGTGGGCCAAGGGCCGCGCGACAAGGCCGGGATTATCGTGCCTCAGCAGAGCACGGTCAAGACGACCCCGGAACACCCCTGTTGACGACCGGCACTAACCGCGCAATCCTTTATTGTCAGCGATCGGCCGCGGCTCCCCCTTGGGCCGGCGTAACTGACCTCAACCGGAATGGAACATAACCGCCTCGACCGATGGCTGCCGTGGACACTGTTCGCGCTGGCCCTTGCCATCAACCTTTGCGGCATCGGCTGGGGACTGCCCACGGGCAACCAGACCTGGGCCGCCGACGCCATCAAGCCCGGAGCGCCGCTGTCCATACTGCACCGCCTGTTCCTGTCGGAGCCCTTCAACAGCGGTTGGTTCTGGTTCAAGTACCCCCCCGGGCACGTGTTCGTGCTGGGAGCTGCCTACGCGCTGCCACTGGCGCTGACCTGGCTGAGCGGCGGCCTGGGAACTCCGACCTCGAACTACCCCTGGGGCATGCAGGACCCCGAAGGTGTCATGTCGCTGCTCGCCCTGAGCGGTCGGGGAGTGAGCGTGTTGATGGGTGCCGGTTGCACGGTGTTCGTGTACGCCTCGGTCCGCCGCCTGGTCGATCGCGATTCGGGAGTCGCGGCCGCGTTGCTCACCAGCCTGTGCTACCCCGTGGTTTTCTACTCCCACACCACCAACGTAGAGATCCCCTACCTCTTCTGGCTGCTCGCCGCCCTGCTGGCGGCCGTGCGACTGCTCGACGAAGACGCGCGCCCGCGCTGGTGGCTGTTGCTGGGTGCGGCCACGGCTATGTCGGTGTCTACCAAGGAACTCGGCGCAGGGTTTTTCGTGGGACTGGTGCCGGCCCTCGCACTGCTGATCAAAACGGGAGGAAGAGGCTGGCCAGCGCTGTTTGCCGGTGCGGCCTGGGCGGGCTCGGCCTTCGTGGCGACCATGGTCCTGGCCAACAACGTACCGCTCAACCCGTCGGGATTCGTGAACCGACTGCGGTTTCTTACCCATTCCCTGCCCGCCGACGTGGCCCAGGAGTACTCGCCGTATTATTTCCCGGTGGATTTCAGCGCCGATCGGGGACTTGCCGTTGAATGGAAACAAGCCGGTATCGCCGCCCGCGCACTGCTCGATTCGCTCGGCCCTCTTACTGCCCTGCTGGCCGCCGCCGGCATCGTCTTGTCACTGCTGCGCCGCCACCTTGCCCTGCTCCTGCTTACCCTGCTACCCGCCGCGGGCTTCTACCTGCTCGGACTGAGGTCCATGCTGTCGCTCAGCATCCGCTACGTGCTGCCACTGTCGGTGCTGGCCTGCGTGTTTGCCGGGGTGGCCCTGGCCGCGCTTGTATCGGCGCGCCGCGCGGTCCTTTCCTCGAGAATAATGGCGGCGCTGCTGCTGACGGCCGCGCTGCTGTACGGACTCGACGTTGACCACATGCTGGTCTCGGACGGCCGCTACCCGGCCGAACGCTGGCTGCAAGACAACGCCGAGCCCGGGCAACACGTAGAAACCTGGCAGCGCGCAACTTACCTGCCTCGCATTCCCCCTGAACTGGTACACGACGAAATAGAATTCAGCGAGCGCAACAGGAGCGCCTTCGAACAGCGGCAACCTGATTTCGTTGTCGTGTCGCAAGCCTCGCTGGGAGGAATCACCGTGCGGTACAGCAACGACTGGCAGCAGGCCGAAGTCGGCGAGCCAGCGGGGGCCGAACCCGCCGGCACCCAGCGGGCTGACAACGGTGATTGGTTGCCCCACCAGGTCAGCGTTACTGGAAACATCATGAACTACCGGCGGCGCGAAAACGTGGAGCTACTCAATGCGTTGCGCGACGGCAGCCTCGGCTACCGGGAAGCCTCGCGCTTCAGAGCCACGCCCTGGATAGAAAGGCCGCTCATACGCAGCCTGAACCCGGAAATCGTCATCTACCGCCGCGAAAAAAACGCGGCTAACTGAACGGGTCACAAGCCAATCAGGGGTCCACATTTACCCCTCTTAACTGGTATCCTATAAAGGTATCACGCGCCACGCAGCGGGCTACTGCTGCAGTGGCCGCGAGCCTCACAAACTTCGAAATCGGACCAGGAAATATGCCTACAGAATCCACACCGCATACCCACACGCAGAAGCCACGGCCATTGGTCTCGGTGGTCATCCCCGTGCTCAACGGGGAGGACACCATAGCCAGGGGCATAGAATCGGTATTTGCCCAGGACTACCCGTCCATTGAATGCATCGTGGTAGACGACGCATCTCAAGACTCGACGGCCGATATCCTGCGTTCTTTCGGCGACCGGATAACGGCCATATTCAATGAAGCCAATCGGGGCACTGCCGGTGCTTACAACATCGGCACAGCGCGCGCCGGGGGCGAGTTCGTGCTGCTGATGGCCAGCGACTGCCACATGACCGACCCGTCCTACGTATCGGCCGCGGTCAAGGTACTCGAGGACGATAATATAGCGGGCTTGTGCGGACAGGGCGTGTTCGGCGACCTGCACACCCTCAACCGGGTGCAGCGAGTGTTTACCGTGGTCAACCTGCTCGACGTGGACGATAAGCCCGGAGAGGAAATATTCGAGGTCAGCTTCATAGAAACCCGTTGCGACCTGGTACGAAGGCGAGCACTCGAAGAAATCGGCTTCTGGTTTGAGGGTCTCTACAACTCCACCGAGGACCAGGACATATCGGCAAGAATGCGCCAGCTCGGCTACCGCCTGGTGCAGGACAAGCGCCTCAAGTTCGCGCTGGACTTCGGACAGACCGAGGACAACCTGCGCAAGGTGATCAAGAAACAGTACAAGTACGCCAACGGGCAGGCATACATTTTTCTCAAGTACGGACTGGGACACCACCTCATGACCGGCGACCAGGACAACCGCCGCAGCCGGATCCTGCATCGCATCGTGCAGGTAGCCATTGCACCCGTAGCCGTGGCCGGGATCGTGGCGTGTACGACCGGGGCCGGGACAATCGCAGTGGCGGCTGCCGCCGTTGTGGCTGCGCGCGCACTTTACTACTGGCGCAGTTCTGCCCGCTGGCTCAAGGGCGCTGACCGCTTGTTCTGCGCCGGCATGGGCTTGGTATGTGATCTGACCTACGGCCTGAGCTTTCTGAGCGCCCTGGTGACCTGGGCGATAAGCGATCCCCGCATCCTACGCTTCGGCCGCCCGATGCCGGGTATGGGCAAGGCCGGGTCGTGAACGCAACAAGAGACCATCTCCGCACTGGTCTCGCCTCACTGCTGGCCCTGGCCGTGGTGCAGGCTACTGTTGAAAGCCTGGCCCTGGCCCTGGTCTACCGCGGGCAGGTACTGCCACCCTACGGGTTCTTTCCCAACCAGCTCTACGATTTTCTCACCAAGCTAAGGTACGCGATGGACGGTTACCTGGCCTGGTTGCCCGGGCTCCCCAACAGTTTCACCGGTACCAGTGCCGCCGAGCACCTGGCCCTGCTGGCCGACCTGCTACCAGCCTCGGTGGCCATGGCTGTGATAATAGGCACCCTTGGATCCCTCCTGGGCAGCTTGGTGGCCCGTCGCCACCAACCCACTGGCCGCCTGTACCTCTGGGCCTGGACGGCCCTGGCCCTGCTGGTTCACGCAACCGCGGCAATCACGGCGCTGTCTCTTGCCGAACACCCATCGTTGAAACACCTGCTCTATCGCTCGCGAAGCCTGCTGCTGGACGGAACACTGGTAGCACTCGTGGTGCTGGCGGTGTCGGTAATCATTACCCGGATGATAGTGTCACGCTGGAACGATTCTCCACGAGCGACATCGGCGGTCGCTCTGGCCTGCCTGCTCGGCCTGCTCCCGGCCGCTGTGCCCGGCAACAACGGGCCGCTAAACTCACCCCCCCTGGAACGCTTCTCACCCACTTACGACAAGCCCAACGTACTGCTCATCTCGCTCGACAGCCTACGGGCCGACCACGTGAGCGCCTACGGCTACCACAGGGCCACGACCCCGGCCCTTGATAAGCTCGCGGCAGAGGGAATACGCTACGACAACGCCATCTCTACATCGTCGTGGACGCTGCCCACCCACCTGACCATGTTCACCTCGCGCTACCAGGTGTCACACGGGGTGGTGCACGACACCAACGTGCTCGACCCGGGCATACCGGTGCTCGGAGAAATCATGAAGGCGGCGGGCTACAGCACGGCCGGTTTCGTGTCGGCGCCCTACGTTGCGGCCATGTACGGCTACGCGCGCGGCATGGACGAGTACCTCGACCTGAGCGCTGCCCACGAGCACCGGAGCCTGGCCAGGAAAGCAATCGTCGCGCCCGACATAAACACCAACGCCCTGCGCTGGTTGGATGACCACGCCGACGAACCCTTCTTTCTCTTCCTGCACTACTTCGACATCCACTACGACTACGTACCGCCTGCCCCCTACGACACCATGTTCGACCCCGAATACGAAGGCGACATGGACGGCACCGATTTCATCGAACGCAAGGACGTCAATCGCAACATGCCCGCACGTGATCTCGAGCACATACTGGCCCTGTACGATGGTGAAATTCGTTTCACCGACGAGCACGTGGGGCGCGTGCTGGCAAGGATCGATCAGCTGGGGCTCCGCGACAATACCCTGGTGATCGTCGTTTCTGACCACGGCGACGAGTTTTTCGAGCACGGCAACAAGGGCCACCATCGGACGCTTTACCAGGAGGTGCTGCGAGTACCGCTGATCGTTCGACTACCCGACGGCCGCTGGGCTGGTGAATCCGTCAGCCAGCAGGCCAGCCTCGTGGACATTATGCCCACCATCATAGACGTGGCGGGGCTGGAAGGTCCGGAAATAATGGAAGGCCTGAGCCTGCTGGAGTTGCGAGCGGCCTCTGAGCGCAGCACCGAACGAGCCGTGTACGGGGAGTTTTTTGACAAGCGTGGCTTCAACCTGCAGATCGCCCGCCGCCTGCCGAGCAGCAAGACCATCCAGCACTTCAACCGCATTACCCACCCCAGGAAATCTGCGGCAGAATACTACGACCTGGCCCACGACGCAGGGGAGGTGCACGACCTGGCCGCTGAACGGCCCGAAGAGCTGCGCGCGGAACTCGACGAGCTGGGTGGCTGGAGTGAGCAGCGCTGGCAGGCCCAGCAGCGCACGCTACGCGAGTCGCGATCAGACACCCGGGTGGAACTGGACTCCGAGACCCTGGAACGCCTCAAATCGCTGGGGTACGTCGGAGAGTAGCAGTGGACCGACTGAAGAGACTGTTCAACGCCGCCCTGGCGGCGGCGGCCTGCATGGCAGTGCTGCAAGCAGTGGGGATGACCTTTCTCGTCGCGTTGACCCGCCGCCACGGCGTTCTGGCCCCCAACGACCTCGTACCTCTTTACTGGCGGGACGCGTTCACCCGCTACTACGATTTTCTCTGCCTGGACCTGCCCCTGCCCGGGCGC
>JACNKC010000038.1 GCA_014382245.1 Pseudomonadota bacterium
CTGCGCAAGCTCACTGGAACCATCGCCCGTTCAAACACCATCCTGATTTTTATCAACCAGATCCGCATGAAGATCGGCGTAATGTTCGGCAGCCCCGAGACCACCACCGGTGGCAACGCGCTCAAGTTCTACTCCTCGGTCAGGCTCGACATACGCCGCATCGGCGCCATCAAGCAGGGTGAGCAGTCGGTGGGCAACCGTACCAGGGTGAGGGTGGTCAAGAACAAGATCGCGCCGCCCTTTCGTGAGGCCGAGTTTGACATACTCTACGGCCAGGGCGTCAACCGCCAGGGCGAAATACTCGACCTTGGTGTTGAGTTCGGCCTCGTTGAGAAGAGCGGGTCCTGGTACTCCTACGGCGAAGACCGTATCGGCCAGGGCCGCGAGAACGTCTGCGAGTTCCTTCGCGAGAATCCCGACATCTCCAACGCCATAGAGTTGGGCCTGCGCAGCGAGCTTGGCCTGGCAGATTCGGGTACGCCCGAGCTGACGGTGCTTGAGGGCGGTGCCGATGGTAAAGAACCCGTAGGCGGCGACGCGGCCGAGCCGGTAGCCGAGGAAGCGAAAGCATCTCCCGCGGAGCAGGCCGTCGCCGAGTAAACCGGGCCAGGGGCTGGTGGCTGCGTTGGAAGATGCTGCAACGGATGATGCCGTAGCTGAAAGTACCGTACCGGCAGTAAAGCAGGCGCTTGACCTGCTGGCGCGCTCGGCAAAAAGCCGGGCGACGCTGGCGCAGGCGTTGGGGCGTCGACATGAGCCCCCCGATGTTGCCCATGCGTTAGAGCGCATGGAGCAGCTCGGACTGCTCGACGACCGGGCCTGGGCCGAAGATTACGTCAAGCTTCGCTACCAGCGAAGGGGCTGGGGTCGCGAGCGCTTGGTCGCGGAGCTGCGCAGCCGGGGCATCGAGCAGGAACTCGCGCTTTCGGTGGTTGGCCGGCTGGTCGACGACGAGGGCCAGGAGGAGCTTGCCCGGCGTCTGCTCGAGTCTTTTCTCGCAAGCCGCGACCGTAGCGGCGGCGTTGCCGCTGACCCTGTTGCCGCTGACCCTGCTGCCGCTGATGGAGTGGCGGCCGCGCGCTACCTGGCCAGGCGGGGTTTTGACGAGGATCTCGTGGCCCGGCTGGTCGAGCCGTTGCTGGCCGAACAGTTAGAGGATCCTGTTGACCCCCACGGGTGACAAGCCCGCGCAATACCTGTAACAAAACGACATGCGCGGGGACGAAGTTCGATCGAGTTTTCTCGAGTTCTTTGAGTCCAGGGGTCACCTGGTGGTGCCCAGTGCGCCGCTGGTTCCGCGCGCCGATCCCACGCTGATGTTCACCAACGCCGGCATGGTGCCCTTCAAGGACATCTTTCTCGGCAACACCGAGGCGCCGGCCCCTCGCGTCGTTGACAGTCAGAAATGCCTGCGTATCTCGGGCAAGCACAACGACCTTGAAGAAGTCGGGCGCGATACTTACCACCACACTCTTTTTGAGATGCTCGGCAACTGGTCGTTCGGCGACTACTACAAGGCCGAGGCCATTGAGTGGGCCTGGGAGTTACTCGTTGGCACCTGGGGTCTGCCCGCCGACAAGCTCTACGCCACCGTTTACCGCGACGACGCTGAGGCCGAGAAGCTCTGGAAAAAGATTTCGGGGCTGCCGTCCGATCGGGTGCAGCGCTTTGATGAGAAAGACAACTTCTGGGAGATGGGCGAGACCGGCCCCTGCGGGCCCTGCTCGGAGATCCACATAGACCGTGGCGAAGGTGCTTGCGACATGCAGCAGGTCCCGGGCCACAAGTGCGAGGTCAACGCGGGTTGTGCTCGCTACATCGAGCTGTGGAACCTGGTCTTCATCCAGTACAACCGCGACGACACCGGCCAGCTGCACGATCTGCCCATGCGCCACGTTGACACCGGTATGGGCCTTGAGCGCGTGGCCGCGGTGCTGGAGAACGTGGACAACAACTACGACGGCACGCTGTTGCGTGGCCTGGTAGCGCGGGCCGAGCAGATGTCGGGTCTCGACTACGGCAAGGATCTTGAGCACGACGTTTCCATGCGCGTGCTGGCCGACCACGCGCGCGCGGTTTCGTTCATGCTCGCCGACGGCATCGAGCCCTCCAACGAGGGCCGGGGATACGTGCTGAGGCGGCTGCTGAGAAGGGCCGCCCGGCATGGTCGCAGCCTGGAGCTCGAGGGCACTTTTTTTGCCCGGGTCTGCGAATCGGTCATCGAAGGCATGGGCGCTGCCTACCCCGAGCTCAATGACCGCCGCGAGGCCATCGTTGCCGGGGTGGAAGAAGAAGAACTTCGCTTTTCGCTGACCCTGGATCGCGGCCTGGCTCATCTCGACGAGGCGGCGGGACAACTTTCGGCCGGTGGCTCCTCGCTGCGCCTGGACGGCGAGACGGCCTTCCGTCTCTACGATACCTACGGGTTTCCGCTCGACATGACCCAGGACATCCTCAGGTCGCGCGGCATCGAGGTTGACGTGGACGGCTTCAAGGCCGCGCTCGAGCAGCAGCGCGAGCGTGCACGTGCTGCGCGTCGCCAGGGTGCCGCCGAGGTCGACCTCACCCGCATGGTCGCGCTGGCCCGCGAGAAGGGCGGCAGCAGTTTCGAGGGCAGCTGGCAGTTGCAGGCCGAGTCCGAGGTTATAGCGTTGGGCAAGGCCGGCGCGCCTGTAGGGAGGGCGACGGCCGGCGACGAAGTCGAAGTCGTGACCGCCGTGACCCCGTTTTACGCCGAGAGCGGCGGACAGGTTGGCGACACCGGTTTCATGAGCACCTCCGCCGGCACGACGCTCGAAGTTCTCGATACCCGCAAGGGGGCCACCGACGTTTCGGTACACGTGGCGCGCGTGGTCGAGGGCGAGCTGTCGCTGGGCGACACGGTTAGCCTGGGCGTGGACGAAGAGCGACGGCAGGCCATACGCCTTAACCACTCGGTGACTCACCTCCTGCACGCGGCCCTGCGTCATCACCTCGGTGACGATACCCACCAGGCCGGCTCCCTGGTCGACGCGGCGAGGCTAAGATTTGATTTCAAGCACGACGGGCCGGTTGCTGCCGAGCTGCTGGCCGCGATCGAAAGAGAAGTAAACGACGCAATCCGCGACAACCTCGAGGTGACGGTCGCCGAGATGTCCTACGACGATGCCCTGGCCACCGGTGCGCTGGCCTTCTTTGGCGAGAAGTACGGAGACCTCGTGCGCGTGGTTCGCATGGGTGACTACTCGGTCGAGCTTTGCGGCGGCACCCACGTGGCTCGCACGGGAGACATTGGATTGCTGAGGCTGGCGGGCGAGTCGGGCGTGGCGGCGGGAGTAAGACGCGTTGAGGCGGTCAGCGGCGCAGGCGCCCTGGGCGCGCTGCAGACCCGCGACGAGTTGCTCTCCACCGTGGCAGGGCTGTTGCGCGGTGGCGTCGACGAAGTGGTGGGCAAGCTGGAAAAATTGCTCGAGGCCAAGGGCGAGCTCGAAGGCCGGCTGTCGGAGCAGAGTCGCGCCCGCTCTGGTGACGCTGTCGAAAACGCGCGCGCCGCGGCGCGCGAGGTAGCCGGCGGCCACGCCGTGGTGGCCCGCGCCGACGGCTTGGACGCCGCCGGCTTGCGCGAGATGGCCGACCGACTGCGCGCCGGGCTGGACTCGGTGGTGGTGGTGTTGGCGGGCGACACCGGTTCGGGCGTGGCGGTGGTGGCGGCGACCTCGGGTGCGCTGGCCGAACGCGTGCACGCCGGTAATCTTATCAAGGAGCTGGCCCCGCTCGTCGACGGTCGCGGTGGCGGCAAGCCCGACTTTGCGCAGGCCGGCGGCAAGGACCCCGGCGGCCTCGACAAACTCCTGGAGAAAGCCAACGAGCTCGTCGGCTGAATTCGGCTTCGCCGACACGCGGCGCCTGCACGAGTTGTTCGGCAGCCACGACAACAACGCACTCGCGCTCGAGAAAGCACTCGGCGTGCGCCTGTCCATGACCGCCGGTGGCATAGAGATAACCGGCGAAGAGCACGACACCGAGCTCGCCGGCCACGTGCTCGGCAAGCTCTACGATCTCGTCGGCAAGGGCTTCACCCTTGAGCCGGCCGACGTCAAGCGCGCTGTCGAAGTGCTGAGCAACGACGAGAACGCGTCGCTGGCCAAAGAGTTTCTCGACACCGTGTTGGGCGGTGATCGTGGGCGCAGCGTGGCGCCGCGGTCGCGCAACCAGAAGGCTTACGCCGATGCCATGCGCGCCAGCGATCTCGTGTTTGCCATCGGCCCGGCCGGCACCGGCAAGACATATCTGGCCATGGCCATGGCGGTGGCAACGCTGCTGTCGGGCAAGGTAAATCGCATCATTCTCACGCGGCCGGCCGTCGAGGCGGGCGAAAAACTCGGCTACCTGCCGGGTGACCTCGCCGAAAAGATAAACCCCTACCTCAGGCCGCTGTACGACGCGCTCTATGACATGGTGGGCCCCGAGCGGGCGGCCGAGTACATGGAGCGGGGCACGGTGGAGGTGGCACCGCTGGCCTTCATGCGCGGACGAACGCTGAACGACAGCTTCGTCATACTCGACGAGGCCCAGAACACCACCCCCGAGCAGATGAAAATGCTGCTCACCAGGCTTGGGTTTTCGTCGCAGGCCGTGATCACCGGCGACGTAACGCAGATCGACCTTGCCGCGGGCCAGGTATCGGGCCTGGTCGACGCCAGGCGCGTGCTCGAGGGTACAGAGGGCTTGGAGTTCGTGTACTTCGACCAGGACGATGTGGTTCGCCACCCGCTGGTGCGCGAGATCATCACCGCTTACGAGGCCAGCGCGGCCGGAACGGCCACCACATCGGCAGACGATGACGCTTGAGCTCGATGCCGGCGCGGCCGACCCGGGCCTGGCGGCTTCGCTGGAGCGCGCGGCGGCGATCCTGCTCGAAGAACTGCAGGCCACCGACCAGGCTCCAGCCGACGGCGTGTTGTCGGTGTCGCTGGTAGACGACCGGCGCATGCGCGAGCTCAACAGTCGCTGGCGTGACCTGGACCGAAGCACCGACGTGCTCTCTTTCGCCCAGGAAGAAGTCGCCCAGGAAGACGACTGCCAGGATGACACGGCAGCTGCGTCGCCTGCTGCGGCCGCCGGTGCCGAGCGACCGCTGGGCGACGTGGTAATTTCACTCGACACCGCCCTCAGGCAGGCGGGGGAGGGCGGCTGGACGCCTATCGAAGAAGTTACCCGCTTGTTGTTGCACGGCCTGTTGCACCTGCTCGGCTACGACCACGAAGGCGCAGTGCCCGAGGCCGAGCGCATGCTCACCGAAGAACTACGCCTGGCCGCCCTGCTGCGCAGCGGCGGCTGCCCCTGCGCGGGTGACAGCCGGTGAGCATTTTCAGGCGACGCGCACTGGCCCTGGTCAGCGGACTGGCGCTGGCCGCGTCGTTTCCTTCGCTGGACCTGTGGCCACTGGCCTGGGTGGCCTTTGCTCCCTTGATGCTGGCGGTGAGGGGCCTGCGACCGGCTGCCGCGGCTCGCCTCGGCTGGCTCGCCGGCCTGTGTTTCTTCGTGCCCGCGCTCTACTGGCTGTCGCCCACGGTGAGCAACTACACCCGGCTGGGGCAGCTGTCGGGCGCCCTGGTTGTCTTTGCCATGGCGGGCGGGTGTGCGTGTTTCACGGCCGCGTTTGCTGCCGGGCTCGAGGCCCTGGCGGGGTCGCGGGCGCTGGCGAGCCGCGCCCTGCTGCGACCGGCCCTGGCCGCGCCATTGTGGGTGGTGCTGGAGTGGAGCCGCACGTTTTTTCCGGCCGCGTTTCCCTGGGCCGTGCTCGGCTACACCCAGCAGCCGGTGCTGTCGCTGGTGCAGTCGGCCGATCTCGGTGGGGTCTGGCTGGTGTCGGGGCTGCTGGTGTTCACGGCATCGGTGCTGGCCGAGGCCATGGCCGAGGGGCCCCGGCGCGCGCGCGCCTGGTTGGTCGCGGCGCTGTTGCTGTTCCTGGTCAACGCGGGCTACGGCGCCTGGCGTCTCGATTCGCTGTCCAGGCTCGATGTCAAAGGCGAACTCGACGTGGGCCTGGTGCAGGGCAATGTCGCCCAGGGCCACAAGTGGGACGACGACTGGCAGGACCGCATCCTTGAGCGCTATATTGATCTCAGTCGGCGCTCGGCGGGTGATGGTGCCCGCCTGCTGGCCTGGCCCGAGTCGGCGCTGCCGTTTTTCATTCGTGTTGATTCGCGCGCCGCGGCCCTGCATGAGCTCACCGGCTCCACCGGCACCTGGCTGCTCACGGGTGCGCCGGGTTACGAGTCGCGCGACGGCGGGCCGCTCAGGGCCTGGAACCGGGCCTGGATGCTGGAGCCTGGCGGTGGCTTGCAGGGGCCCTACGACAAGATGCAGCTGGTACCCTTCGGCGAGTACGTGCCCTGGGGCCTGGACGCGGTGGTGGACAAGATCGTGCAAGCGGTGGGCAGCTTCGGCCGCGGTGACAGCTACGTGATCTTCGAGGGTCCGCCCAGGCAACTACCCGCGGGCCAGGCCGGCGGCGAAGAGCCGTTGGCCGAAGGCAGCCCGGTGCGCGTGGCGGCGCTGATCTGCTACGAGGGTATCTTTCCGGCCCTGGTAAGGCGCTTCGTAAACGATGGTGCTGAGCTTCTCGTCAATCTCAGCAACGACGCCTGGTACGGGCGCAGTTCGGCGCCCTGGCAGCACCTGCGCATGGTGGCGCTGCGCGCGGTGGAAAACCGCGTGCCGGTAGTGCGCGCTACCAATACCGGCGTGTCGGCCGCGGTCGACATAAGTGGTCGCATACACTCGCCCAGCCAACTGTTTGAGCAGGCGGTGGTCAATCATCGCGTCCAGCTGGGCGACTACCGCTCTCCGTACTCGCGCCTGGGCGACCTTTTTGTCTACCTCTGCGCGGCCTGGTTGGCGGCCCTGTTCGGCTACTGTTGCCTGCGAAGGTCGGGCGTGGAATTGTGACCGGCCATGAGCCTGGACGCCGAAATACTCCAGAGGGTTAACTCCATACGCGAGCGAAGCTCGGCCCTCGGGAGGTACCTTTGACCTCCCCGGGCTGAAAGCAAGGTTCGCCGAGCTCGACGAGCAGAGCCAGGACTCCTCGCTATGGGACGATCGCGAGCGCGCCGGCAATATTCTGCGCGAGCGCTCTGCGGCGGAGTTGAAAATCAAATCCTTCGAAGATCTTGAAGCCCAGGTGGCCGATCTCGACGTTTACGTAGAGATGGCCAGCGAAGGTGACGCCGACGCGCTGTCGGAGCTGCTCGGCCAACTCGACCCGCTCGAAGTGCGGGTCGACGAGATGGAAATGCAGCGCATGTTGTCGGGCGAGTACGACATCAACAACGCCATAATCTCCATCCACCCCGGTGCCGGCGGAACCGAATCGCAGGACTGGGGTGACATGCTGTTGCGCATGTACCTCAGGTGGGCCGAGCGTCGTGGTTTTACGGCCACCATCATGGAGTATACCCCGGGGGAGGGCGCGGGACTGAAGACCGCGACCATTACCATCGAGGGCGAGTACGCTTACGGTTACATGAGCGCCGAGGGGGGCGTGCACCGCCTGGTGCGCATATCACCCTTCGACAACAACGCTCGTCGCCACACCTCGTTTGCCTCGATACACGTCTTCCCGGAACTCGACGACGACATAGAGATCGATATCCGCGATGAAGACCTTCGGGTCGACACCTACCGCGCCAGCGGTGCCGGTGGCCAGCACATCAACAAGACCGACTCGGCCGTAAGGCTCACCCACCTTCCGACCAACATCGTGGTGCAGTGTCAGAACGAGCGCTCGCAACACAAGAACCGCGCCACGGCCATGAAGATCCTTCGCGCGCGCCTGTACGAGCACGAGAAGGCGCTGCAGGCTGAGCGCCTGAGCGACGTGGGCACCACCAAGAAAGACGTGGCCTTCGGTAACCAGATTCGCTCCTACGTGCTGGCGCCTTACCAGATGGTGAAAGACACGCGCACCGGGGTCGAGGTCGGCAACACGGCCGCCGTGCTCGACGGCGACATCGACGGTTTCATACACGCCTTCCTCATGGAGCAGTCGAGCTCCTAGGGTCGCCCCCGGCCGCGGCTGGGTGGCTCCTGTTGTCAGGCGCTGGGCCGTGAACGGGCGCGCGAAAGCGCGCGCTGCATGCGCAGCACCGCGTCGTCGAGCTCGGCTTCGCTTATGATCAGTGGTGGCGCGAGCCTGATGAGGCCGTCGTCGTGCAGGGTTCGGCCCGTGAGGAGCCGCTCCTCCAGGCACTCGGCCACGAAGGCCTCGGCCAGTGGGGGGCTGTCCATTTCCAGGCCCAGCAGCAGGCCGGCGTGGCGCACTTCGTGCAGCCCGTCTCCCCGCATGGCGGCCGTCAAGGCATCGGCAAAGTAGTCGCCCAGCTTGGCGGCGCGCGCGGGTAAGTGGTCTTCGACGATGACCTCGAGCGTGGCAAGGCCGGCCGCACAACTGAGCGGGTGGCCACCAAAGGTGGTCACGTGGCCCAGCGGTGGGTCCTGCGAAAGAATAGCCATCAGTTGTTCGGATGCGATGAAGGCCCCGAGCGGAAGCCCGCCGCCAACGGCCTTGGCCAGTAGCAGCACGTCGGGCACCACGCCTTCGCGCTCGAGCGCAAACAGCGTGCCCGTGCGGCCCAGGCCGGTGATGACCTCGTCGAACACCAGCAGGGCGCCCGCGGCGCGGCAGCTCGCTGCGAGTTCAGCCAGGAATCCCGGCTCGGGCAGTATCACTCCGGCCTCGGACTGCACCGGTTCGACGAACACCGCGGCGGTGGATTCGTTGATGGCCTTGAGCGAGCCCGTGTCGTTGAATTCGAGCTGGCCGCAATGGGGCAGCAGCGGCACGAAGGGATCACGGTACAAGGGGTTGCCGCCGAGCGACACGGCGCCGGTGGTGTCGCCATGAAACGCGCCGCGAAACGACAACATGCCGTTTCGCCCCGTGGCCTTGCGCACCATCTTTATAGCGCCTTCTACGGCCTCGGTACCCGAGTTGGTAAAGTAGACCTTGTCGAGGCCGGCGGGCAGCAGGCCGGCCAGGCGCGCGGCCAGGCGCAGCTGCGATTCGATGACGTACTCGCCGTAGACCATGACGTGCAGGTGGCGCGCGGCCTGGGCGCTGACGGCTTCGGCCACGCGTGGGTGGGCGTGCCCGAGAGCCGCCACGCCCATGCCCGACAGCAGGTCGAGGTACTCCTTGCCCCCGGGATCGTAGATCAAGCAACCGCGTGCGCGGTCAACCACCACTCCCACCGGGAAGTCAGAGGTCAACGCGAGGCTGCTTGAGAAGCCGGGAAAAACGGCCCGGGGCGTCACGCCTGCTCGTCCCTGTACCAGTCCAGCAGGTCTCCGAGTCGTTGGTGACCGTCCTGCCTCCAGCCGAGCGGCGGGGTTTGCAGCTGACCGGGCGCGCACACCAGGGTGGCGTCGCAGGAGTAGATGTTGTTGACGGCTTCTTTCCAGTTGCGGCTGTCCGAGTTCATGGCGAGGGCCACGCCGGCGATCGGCACCCTCGAGCTTTCGAGCAGGTCGAGAGTAGCCTCGCGGTCGTGTACCGGCACTATCTTTACAACTCGCAGCCCGCAGCCGGGGTCAAGCTTGGCGCGCGGGTCAACGTGTACGACCCAGCCGTCGTCACGACCCCTGATCAGCAGCTCGTCGTGGTTGCCGGCCGACGACAGTTCGGCCCGTCCTATGAATGCGCGCCTCGAGGTCTCGAGATCCAGGTCCTGGGGCCCACGCGGCCACAAGCGCTGCAGGCGCGACAGTTCTATGCCCAGCTTGTGGGCCATGCGCGCGGCGCGGTCGGCGGGTCCTTCGACCAGCAGCAGCGACATGCTCAGGCAGCCCAGGCCTTCGTACATGGCCATGTCCTGCGCGATCCCGCGCGCCCACTGGTCGGTGTCAGCCTCGGCCGGCACCAGCCCCAACGATACCCTGCTGCCGTGTTCTACTATTGACCTGCCGCCGTAGCGCGAGGCTATGCGGTCCACGGTTTCGTCGCTGCCGTAGAGTTCCACCCGTGAGGCCACGCGCATGGCAGTGGACTCCATGCGTCGGTCGCCCGCGTCCCACTCGGTGGCCACCACCATGGAGCCGAGCACCGGGTGTATGGCGGCCAGGGTGTCGGCGAAGGCGCCGCTGATGATAGGTTGTCGCGGGCTGTCGCGTAGCAGGCAGCAGGATCGCGCCAGCAGCGCGCACACGATTGCCGGTACGCCCATGCCGGGGACGTTGCCGGCCAGGGAGTGAAACACCAGGGCTGGGCCGCGCAGTCTCACCGACTCGCCGGCCTTGTTCGTGGTGGTGTGCTCAAGCGCCGCCGCGTCGGGGCATTCGCGCCGGAGAAGGTTCTCCATGGAGCTTGTCGTGATGGCCGAGAAAACAGAGCCCAGTCCCTGTTCGAGCATGGTGGCTGACATATGGCAGTGCTCGGCAAGAAAAGCCGCGGCGTCACGACGGATCTCGGAATTCTCCTCGCTCCAGGCCACGGCGGCCTCGGCGAGCACCGCCACGATCTCGGAGTTGTCAAGCGTGGCCAGCGCCGTCTTGCGTGCATCCTCGGCCTCGGCAAGTTGCTGGCGCAGCAGCCGTTCTGGCGACTCGGTCTGCGATGATTCTACTTGCTGGCGTTCCATGGTTTCAGCTTTCCACCATCGTCAACAGTTGTGAGCAGCCGCGCAGCTGCGCGTCGCTGGCGCGGCCGACAAGCCGGAAACCGTCACCGACCCTGCGCGCGAGGTCCAGGGTCTGCAGCGCGCTCACCGATTCCCAGTTGGCAAGATCGGTATGCCTGAGCAGGCCGACCTCGCCGTCGGCCACCGGCTGCAGGGTGGTGGGACTTACCACCACGTGGCGGCACCATCGCGGCCCGGTCTTGATCCTCTGGTCTATACGTCCGCGGTGCCGGCTGACCAGCGCATCGTCGTAATACTGGGAGAGCATCTCGGTCATGCCGTACTCATTTACACACATGTAACCCGGAACGTGCAGGTAGCGCCAACAGGCCTTGCGCATACCTGCTGCGGAGTAAGTCGGCGCGGCACCTTTTCGCCCGCCGGTGTCTACTACGCGGCTGCCGCCAGGCAGGCGGCAGAACAGCTTTTCTTCGCGCATGCGGGCGAGCAGCGCGGTGAGCGCCGAGCTCACCGCGAGCAGCAGCACCGGCCTGTTGTCGGCAGACATGCGCCTGAGCCACTCGAGCGCAGCGGTGCTGTCGAGCTCGCCATCACCGTCGAAGACCACTTCCGAATCGGCGTTGGCCGTCTCCTCGTAGACCCAGGAAAACATCCTGCCCAGCGAGGAGTGAGGATGGCTGGCTACGCCCGGTCCGGCCAGCAGCACGCTCATCGATCCGGGTTCGTCGGGTAGCACCATCTCGTTGAAAAAAGTCATGGCCGATAAGCGGTAGGTTGACAGCGTGGTCAACTGGTGGCGGCTGCGCTTGTCCAGGCCCTCGCTCGTTCCGCTGCTTAGAAAAACGTGGGCCTCTTCGCCGTGTGTGACGAGCTGTTGCTTGAACGCGTCGGCAGGCAGGGCGGGCACCTGTTGCCACTCGCTTACCGAAGAGGGACTGGCCTGTCTCGTGTCGCAGAACTGTCGGTACAGCGGCACGCGCTCGTACTGGTAGCCGAACAACTCGAGGGCGAGTTTCTCGAAGCTGCACTTATCGCCGTGAATGTCGGCGGAAATGAAGTGTTCGATTTTTTTCTGCACCGGCGGTTTCTCTGTAAACCGGCCTACTACGGGCCACTCGCAGCCGATTGTATCACGGCGTGGCGGGTGGTTCGGCTGGCGGGCCTTGCAACTAGTGGTACAGATACTACTCTCACTGGCGTAGTGGCAAGCCGGGGCGACGACAAGGATATCGAGCAACTGTTTTACGACGGCTGTGACCTGCACGGCGAGCGTCGCTATGACGAGGCCATGGCCTGCTTCGAGGCTTGTCTCGAAGTAGACCCTTACTACCGCGACGCACTGCTTGGAAAGGCCATGGTGTACATGGAGCGCGGCGAGATGGATGACGCCATCAACGTGGCGCTGCGCCTGGTTGAACTCGACCCCACCGACATACTGGCGCAGACCAACCTGTCGATGTTTTACCAGAGGGCGGGTCGTATCGAGGAGGCCGAGGCCGCGGGCGCGGCGGCGAAAATGCTGGACTGGAAGCGTCAGCTGTCGGGCGAAGAAGACTGAGCGGCAACAGGGGAGCTGGAAAAAATCGTGACGAAGCGTGTGATGTCAGACGAAGAAATGGTGGCGAGGCTTATCGACCGTTGCATACTACTAGTTGCGATAGACGACGACATGCCCACCGGGGTCAAGCTTGAGCTCGAGCCGATGCTCAATGAACTTGCCCAGGCCCTGTCGTTGCCCGAGGGCGATCGCGACAACGCGCGCGTGCGAGGGCTGTTCGATCTTTCGCTCGAACTCGGCGCCGAAAGCCAGGACGCCCAGGCCCTGCTTGGCGCCGTGAGAAATTTCGTACCGCTGCTGCAGGACTGACAGCGGGGAGCGGGAGGCCTTCCCTTACTTGCTCTTGAGAGCCCTGAGTTCTTTGCGACAGACTTCCTTGTCTCGCAACTCGCGGGCTATGCGGGTAGAGAGCGTCTCGCGCTCGTTCTTGAGGTCAACGATAGTGTCGTTGGCTTCTCCGAGCCCCGCCTTTATCTCGGTGTAATCCTTGGCCTGGTACCAGGCTGCAAAATAGCCTGCACCCAGAAGGGCCAGGGCTAATACCAGCCGCTGCATCCAGAGCCACATGGCTTCCTGTAGTTCCTGTTCGGCTGTTCCATTTTCTTCTGACATCTAGCCCTCCTTTGAGGCGGTACCGTTCGTATCGGCATGCCAAGGCTAACAAAAGCCGGGTCCGGGTCCAAGCCGGGGTTTGCCCACGGGGCGAGCGGCCATTATCTTTGCTCACCATGGATCAAGAGGGCAGGTCAGCAACAGGGGCAGGTAAGTGGGCGGTAGTGCTGGGGGCGTCGAGTGGATTCGGCTCGGCGGTTTCGGCCCGGCTGGCCGCCGAGGGCTACAATATATGCGGTGTTCACCTCGACCGCCGTTCGACCATGGCCCTGGCCGACCGTGCCCGCGAGGCGGTGGAAGAAGCCGGCGTGGATTCGCTTTTTTTTAACGTTAACGCTGTCGACCGCGATAAGATGACCCTGGTGCTCGACCAGCTCGAGCCCCTGGCGGGCGCCGACGGGGTGTCGCTGTTGTTTCACTCGCTGGCCTTCGGGTCACTCGCGCCGCTGGTGGGCGAGGACGCGAGCGCTTCGGCACGCGACTCGCAGATGGCCATGACCCTCAACGTGATGGCAAGCTCGCTGGTTGCGTGGACGCAGGAGCTGGCCTGGCGGCGCCTGCTGGGTGAAGGATCACGGGTGATGGCCATGACCTCGGCGGGCAGCACCCGTGCGGCTCCTTCCTACGGCATGGTGTCGGCCGCCAAGGCCGCGCTGGAAGCTTACGTTCGCCAGCTCGCGCTCGAGCTCGGGCCGCGCGGAGTGGCAGTCAACGCCATACGCGCTGGCGTCACCGACACCCCGGCGCTGGCCCACATTCCCGGCGCCGCCGATCTCAAGGAGCACGCCCGCTCGGTGAACCCCGGCGGCCGCCTGACCGAGCCCGGTGACATAGCCGAGTTGGTGAGCCTGCTCATGCAGCCCGGCGGCACCTGGCTGACGGGCAACGTGCTGGGTGTAGACGGCGGCGAAGACATAGCCGCGGGGTGACGCGGGCCGGGTGGCAGAAAAGTTGCAATTTACCCCCCCCCCGACCGGGGGGGGGTAAAAAAAGAACTTGACCGAGGGGTTGTTGGCGTGTGATGTTTCGTGGGAGGGGCTTTCGCTATCTATCTGCAGGCAAAACATTCCTTTCTAACAGTCCAGGTATTGATCGCGCTGCTGTTGCTGCCGGCCTTTGCCTGGTCGGCCACCGTGGCAGGCGGTGGCAGCAAGAAGACCGACTGCATGGTCGTGCTCGATGCGCCCGGAGCCAACCACCCCGCTCCGCCCAAGACCCCCCGCGGCGCGAAGTGCTACGACGGCGACCTGTCCTGCGACGCCGACGGCCTGCGCAACGGTCGTTGCGAGTTTGAGCTGTCGGTGTGTCTCAATTCCAGCGCGCTGTCGCAGTGCAGCCCCGTGCAGGTAGACGAAGTAGAAATCGACCACGCGATCGACGACGGTGATCCCAGGTTCGACGTAGATTTCCAGGCCCTGCAATCGAGAGTAGACCTGCTCGCTTTTCCGGGCAACGACATCGTCGATGAGTGCACGCTCACCAGCAGCATCAACGTGCCCTTGCGTGGCCCCAACAGTTCGGACCGCATGCGCGCGGGACGCAAGAAGCTCAAGCTTTCGGCAGAGGGCAGCACCGCCGCTGGCACCCGGCGCGATCGCGATCGGGTCAAGTTCAAGTGCCTGCCCGAGGGCGACAAGATCTACGAGCCGCTCGATCTCTACGACGGCACCTTTGATCGCATAGCCACCCAGGTTTTCGCCGCGTCGTGCGCGGTGTCGGCCTGCCATGATTCAGAAAGCAATGCAGGCGGCCTGACACTGTTGCCCAACGCGGCATACTCGCAGCTGGTGGGAGTTGCGCCCACCAACACCGCGGCAGCCATTGCCGGTTTGCTCAGGGTGACGGCCGGCGACCCCGACGCGAGTTTTCTTTATCTCAAGGTCACGCACGACCTCGCGGCCGGCTACGGGATTGGCATGCCGCTGGGCAAGGGCATGATCGACGGCGAGTTGCAGGAGATCATACGCCTGTGGGTACTGGGCGACGGAGTGCTGGGACCCGCGCCACAGGCGGGTTGGGTAGAGGGTACGTGGTGAAGCAGTGCTCGACAATGGCACGCGGGACGGCGCGTGCGGGCAGGCTGAAAGGAGAACGACGATGGCGGTAGCATGGACCAGGGACAACGCGGCCCATCTTCTCAGGAGGGCTACTTTCGGAGCCCCCTCGGCGGAGATAGACAAGTTCTTTGATCGACACGTGTCGATCGACGACGCGGTGGACGACCTGCTGTCGTTCAAGCCCAGCAAGAGAAAACCTCCCCCGGTAAAGGACAACAGCAGTGATGATAAGCTCAAGATACAACGATGGTGGACCAAGCAGATGGCCAGGCAGCGCAAGCCTGATAAGGCCTGCCTCGAAAAGCTCGTCCTGTTCTGGCACACGCACCTGGTAAGCGGCGGCGGCCCGCTCAATCATTTCGGTTGGCTGTCGTACCAGCAGCGGCTGTTCAGGCTCAACGCCGGGGGCAACTTCAGGTTTCTCGTGCGCGAGTTCAATCGCGACCCCGCCAACATGTACTACCTCGATGGCATCAAGAACAAGGCCAGCGATGACGGCGTGCACGTCAGCGCCAACGAGAACTTCGGGCGCGAGTTGATGGAGTTGTTTACGCTCGGGGTATTCGAGCTTGCCGATGACGGCAGCCCCGACACCCAGAAGCCCACTTACACCGAGGACGACGTGCACGGCATGGCGCGTGCGCTCACCGGTTGGACGAAGGTCGACAAGATCGACGGTACTTACAAGGGCGTGTTCAATTCCAACCACTGGGACGGCGGCCAGTACGACGACGACGGCGATGATCTGCCCGACCCGATGGTGATCTTCGGGCAGGTGAGCAATGACTTCAAGATAGGCGAGGAGGTTGCCGGCACCTCCGACGACGTGCTGGAGCTCATTTTCTCGCGCACCGACGACGCCGGCAACAACCAGGTGGCGATGTTCCTTGCCAGCCGGCTTTGGAATTTTTATGCCTACCCCCCACCCGGGCCGAGCCTGAAGACCCTGCTGGCCGGTTTCGCTGCGGAATTTGCCAACTCGGATTTTGAGATCAAGCCCTTGCTCAAGGCCATCTGGACCAGCGACGAGTTCTACAGCGATCGTGCGCGCACACGCCGCGTGAAAAGCCCCGTGGATTTTGTCATCGGTGCCATGCGTTCTCTCAACGCCAAGGGCAACGGCCGGGAGATCGGCGATTCGCCCGACGAGATGGGCGGGCTCATGGGCGAGATGGGAATGGACCTCTTTTTTCCGCCCAACGTGGCCGGCTGGCCGAGCGGCCTGGGTTGGATCAACAGTGGCACCTTGCTGCAGCGTTTCAATTTTGCACGCTACCTGGCCTCGGCCAGCAGGGGGCCGGCGCGCTTGAAGCTCAAGCGTATAAAGACGCTTCCGTGGAAAGACCCGGCGGCCGACCCCGGGGTGGTGCTCGACGCGCTGACGTACGAGCTCGGGCTCGACTCGGGCCCGCTGGCGTTCACCACGGGGCAGCGCGACTCGCTGATCGACTACCTTACCGACAGCGGCGCGCAGGCAACGCTGGATCTTTCGACCGACGATACCGATGACGTGAACACCAAGGTACGCGGCGTACTCTCGCTGCTGCTGCAGACGGCCGAATACCAGGTCGGGTGAGGAGAAACAGCGATGGCACCGTTTACAAGGAGACAGTTCATCAAGCGCAGTGCTGCTGCGGCTGCCGCTGCGGCGCTGCCGTGGTCGCGCGTATTGCCGGGCACAGGCGTCAGCTACGCGGCCGGCCCGGGCGACGCGATAGTGGTTTTTGTACAGCTCAACGGCGGCAATGACGGCCTCAACACCGTGTACCCGCTCGGTGGCAGCCAGCGCAGCAACTACACCCAGTTTCGTCCGACCCTGGCCCTGCCCGACACCCAGGCCGGTCTCACGCCTTGGGCGGGCGAGGGCTTCAGCGTGTCCGACGTGCTCGATATCGGCGTCAACGACGACGGCAACAACTACGCGTTTCACCCGGTGATGGGCGCCATGGAGGGCCTCTACCAGCAGGGCGACCTCGCGGTGATCAACGGCGTGCACTACCCCTTTGCCAACCACTCTCACTTTCGCAGCGAGGACATCTGGTACAACCTCGACCCGATCGGTACGGGCAACGGCGGCTGGTTTGGCAGCTACCTCGACTGGGCGGGTTTCATTGGCACCGACGTGCCTTGCCTCAACATGGGGTCGTCGGTCAACCCGGCTTTCTCGCCCACCGATACCAGCGTGCTGGCCATCAAGAAGCTTTCGGAACTCGATTTTCCAGCTACGGGCGAGAAGTCGCTCAAGAAGGATACGGTGTTCGACCTGTACACCGCCAGCGGCCTGGCCGACCCTGCGCTTTACCCGGAGCTGGCCTCCATGGGCAATACCGGCGCGGCCACGATCAACAAGATGGAAGAGTACTACCTGCCGGGCAACGGCCTGGCCAATGCCGGCAAGGTGGAGGCCTTGATGTTGTCGAGCTCGGGCAAGTACAACAGGAACAACGACCTGGTGTACGCCTCGGCGCTGAACAGCGACGTTAACCCCGAGGTGGCCTACGGTGGCGGCCTGGCCCGTGACCTGAGGCACGTGGCGGCCACCATTCGCTCGGACGTGGGCGCGCGCTTCTTCCACGTGCAGACCGGCGGGTTCGACACCCACGCGAGCCAGGAGAACGGGTTCTTCCACTCCTACCTGCTCAAAAAGGTGTCCGAGTCGCTGGTGGGATTTTACCAGGACATGGCCTCGGTGGTCACCATGCCGTCGGGATACACGGGTTACCTCGAGAGCAGTCTCATCGACAAGGTTCTCATCGTGGTCTGGTCCGAGTTCGGTCGTACCATTCGCCAGAACGCCTACGGCGCGGGCAGCGCGGGCACCGATCACGCCACTTCGGCGCCGGTTTTCGTGGCGGGCGGCTCAACCATCGGCGGCCAGTACGGGGTCTACCCGCAGCTGGACAACCCCGGCGTAGAGAACGAGGACGACCTGCGCATGACCTACGACTTTCGCGACGTGTTCGGCACCGTGATGGAAAACTGGCTCAACGTGCCGGCGGCCCAGCTTGTGCCCGGCGGAGCCTTGTTGCCGGCCACCGCCGCCACCGACCCCGACGGCGACAGCTACACCGCCTACAATTCTATCGGGTTCCTCTAGGGAGAATACGAATGCTGGAGGCGGCGAGAAACCTTCGGCGAGAAGGGCACAAGGTGATAGGGGATCTCTTTGTAGCGGAGGTATCCCTCTAACTTGCCCGTGTAGTAGGAGATCGCCGAGCCGTAGACGGTCAGCTTGGTCGTGTCATGGTGCATCGCGCTCAACTTTCGCTCGGGCCCGTGGGCGAGGGAAGTTCGAAAAAATAGAAATGGTGGTGGATGAAGTCGGGAGCGAATCTGTCTCTCATATCTCGGGCGTTGGTTCCCTGATAACCGGGAAAATACAGGGAAAATTTGCGAATAGGCCGGCCGTAGGCCTGGCTTTGGGTGGCAAAACGCCGGTGAATACAGGAACTTCCGTATGGACGGGCCACACGGAGCATAAGGGGAACAGGGAATTATCAGGGAATCCTTGACAGGGATGGGTGCGAGGCTGAGGAGGATTAAATTTGATAAGTTCACCTATCGGATGTACTATCACCGTTAATGGTCCGCCGGGTCGAGATCACGAGGCGGGCTGAAAAGCAGCTTCGCAGGGTGCCCAATCACATTGTGGACAATCTCATGATCTGGGTTGCGGCGGTGGAGTTAGACGGAGTAGAAGCGGTTCGTAGCGTTCGCGGCTACCACGATGAAGCCCTGAAGGGTAAGCGATCTGGGCAGCGTTCGATTCGGCTGAGTCTAAGCTATCGAGCTATATACGAGATCAAGCGAAGCACGATCGAATTCGTGTCAATCGATGAAGTTAGCAAGCATCGTTACTAAAGGAGGTCTCATGCGCAAGCCGAAGGAAAAGAAAAGCGAGACAATGAAACTCCTGGAGAAGCTCTCGGGTGGGCCGCTTAGCTTTGCGCGGGCTATCAAGTCGATTCGGGCCTGCGACGAACTGTCGCAGGAAGCATGTGCAGAAAAACTCGGTGTTTCGAAATCGCACCTGTGTGATGTAGAGAAAGGCCGCAAGACAGTCAGCCCAGAGCGTGCGGCGAGGTGGGCTCGTGTTCTTGGCTACCCGGAGCCGGTACTGGTGCGGCTGGCGATCCAGAGCGAACTCGATGCGGCCGGGTTGAAATACCGGGTAGAGATAGAAGCGGCTTAGGGCGTAGTGGGGGCGTTGGTGCATGAATCGAAGTCAGCCCGAATGCCCCCCTGAGATTCGGTTTGTCACGTAGTGAGCTTCTCCGAACTTGGCATCGAGAGCTCGGACATCCAATTCAGCAAGTTACATGCGGCCAACATCTCATTCTGTTGAGCCATTGGATGGCGGGCCCGAAGGGCTGGTCCGAAGTTTCGCTTGTAACGATAGAATGTGTTTTCCGCTCGAGCCTGCCGGTGTTGCCCTTTTTCGCGTCGCCACTGCGCTCGGCCAACTCGATCCCTACGCTTTATGTGCCGGTTTCTAGTTCGTAGGACGGGATCACGTGATATTACAGCGCCGCGTTGAGGCGGGACGACGACATAGGCACCTCTTCTGCCGGCCGCGTCGTAAACTTCCCGTCGGTCGTACGCACCATCAGCAGTGACGCGGTCGATCTTCCCTTCGGTCATGTCAAGCAAGGTCGGGAAGACGGTAGCGTCGGCCACGTCATTGTCCGTGAGTTCTGCAGCCACAATGCGTCCCTCTTCGTCTACGGCCAGGTGTAGTTTCCGCCATCCCATGCGCCGACATCCGTACTTTGCAGCTGCCCATTCACCTTGACCGAATACTTTGAGTCCTGAAGCATCGACGATGAGATGGATCGACCGCGAGGTTGGAGCACGGGGAAGATCGGAAGCGAGGTCCTGAGAGCGTCTGGAGAGCGTGGTATGATCGGGAACCTCAAGGTCGAGACCAACCAACTCCATAAGCGATCGCAGGAGACCTTCTGTTTGTCGCCAGGGCAGACCCAGGAGCAACCGGAGATAAAGGGCAGTCTGGACCGCAACATCTGAGTACCGACGTTGGCCACCGCGGCGGCCGTTTTTCTCAGGCGTCCAGGCTTTAATCGCCTCGGGTGAGAACCATACGGTCAGGCTTCCACGCCTCACCAGGCCTCGATCGTAGGATGGCCAGTTGGTGATGCGGTAGCGAGTTTTGTAGTTCGGGTGGACCTTCGACCGTTTCGTCATCCTTGGATCATGATCCAGGAGCCCAGGCGCGGGAAACGTGGCCGCACTTCCGATTCATGCACCAACGCCGTGTGGTTTCGACCATGACTGAATGGTGGAGCAGAAGGGATTTGAACCCTCGACCCCCACGTTGCGAACGTGGTGCTCTCCCAGCTGAGCTACTGCCCCTTATTCCGTAACCGTTCTGTCCGCCGATTCCTGGTAGCCTGGCGGCGGTTCCCAATTGACACCACCCTCAGGTGGGGTGGTTCGGCTTGTTTTCTTTTCGTTCCTGGATTTCCTTGCAGCCTATGCAGAGCGTTGTAACAGCCCGGGCTCGCAGGCGGCCCACCGGGATCATCTCGCCGCATTCCTCGCATTCGCCGAAAGTGCCGTCGCTTATGCGCGCGAGTGCCTCGTCTATTTTGCCGAGGAGCTTGCGCTCGCGGTCGCGAATGCGCAGGTCGCGGCCCGACTCGCTCTCCCAGGCTGCGCGGTCACCGGGGTCAGCGTAGCTCTCATCCTTGTCGGTCATCTCGTGGACCGTGCGGCCGACTTCTTCCAGAAGCTGCTGCTTCTGGTGCTCGAGCTGCCGCTCGAACATTATGAGCTGTTCCTTGTTGAGCTCTCCCATTCGTGGGTTCCCTCTGCTGCCCCTTACGGGCAGACTAAACATGAAACCCTAGCACCGCGGTTGGGCCTAGTAAAGGCGGCCCCGGGAGTCGCAGCGCGGGGCGCTGCGGGCTGTTGTGTGGCAGAGAGACGATGACAGGAAGGCAATGAAAATAGGGTGGTTTGATGCTCCATCGGGCATAAGTGGCGACATGACCCTGGCCGCGCTGCTCGATCTTGGCGCAAGCGGAGGGTTCGACTCCCAGCGGCTTGAGGACGGGCTCGCCTGCCTGGGGGTGGACGGCTGGAGGCTGGAGAGCAGCGAGACCAGTGTCGACGGGCTACGCGCGCGGCGGCTCGAGGTGATCGTAGACGAGGGGGTTACAGTCCGGCGCGACTGGTCGAGCATACGCAGCTTGCTCGAAGAGGCTCCGGCGCGGGGTTTCCCGGCCGCCGCGGCCGGGATCGCGCTCAGCATATTCGAGAAACTGGCCGCGGCCGAAGCCCGGGTGCACGGCAGCACGCCCGATGAAGTTCATTTTCACGAGGTCGGTGCTGTGGACTCTATTGTTGATATAGCGGGCGTGGCCTGGTGCCTCGACCGGCTGGGGATAGAGCGGTGCTTCTGCGGTCCGCTTCCCGCTGGCAGTGGTACCGTGGTTTGCGAGCACGGCACGCTGCCGGTGCCGGTGCCGGCGGTGGTCGAACTGCTCGCCGGTTTCGAGCTCGTGGCGGGCGATGGCCAGGGTGAAACCGTGACGCCAACCGGCGCGGCCATCCTCAGCGCGTTGGCGGTCCCCGCGCGCCCGGTGTTCACGCTCGAGGCTTGCGGCAGTGGTGCGGGCAGCCGCCAGATGGACGATCGGCCCAACGTTCTGCGTATTCTACTGGGCCACTGTGAAGCTCACGACGACGAGCAGGTTATTGCCATCGTGGCCGATGTTGACGACATGACGGCCGAGGCCATTGCCTTTGTGGCCGAGCGCCTGCGCGGGGCCGGCGCGCGAGACGTCAGCGTGGTGCCGGTGGGCATGAAGAAAGGGCGCCTGGGAAACCGGCTCGAAGTGCTGGCCGACGTAGGCACGGTGCACGAGCTGGCCCACCTGCTGCTCACCCACAGCTCCACCGCGGGGCTTCGTTTTCGGGCCATGGGCCGAGTGGTACTGCCGCGGCGAGTGGAATTGATGGACACCGAGTTCGGCCCGGTGGCGGTCAAGTTCATTGTGCGCCCCGACGGCAGCGAAACGGCCGAACCCGAGTTCGACGACCTCGCGCGCATTGCTTTGCAGCAGGGCCTTGCCTTCGAGGAGATAAGGCGCGCGGTGCTCGCCAGCCTGCCCGGCTCTGCCGTCAGCGATTGAGCTGCATCACGATTTCGCTGAGCGTCAGCAGCGGTGCGGAACCGCAGCTGTTGATCATCGTGTGCAGCATCCCCGTGCCGCTGGCGGTCGCGAACTTGCCCGTGCCGCCGGTGATTTCAAAGTTGACCACTCCCTCGTTGGTGGTGCAGGCCTGGGCCACGTTGACCTCGACTTCGCAGATCGAGCCGCCCTTGATAACGGCGTCTATCTTGTTACCCGGGTCGGGCAGGCCTTTTCTCAGGCGCTCGATGGTCACGGTAGAATCGGTGGTGAAGGGACCGAGCAGGCCGGTGCTGAAAGCGTGGGAGTCGGTGTTAACCAGTGCGCAGGGGTGCGAACTCGAGAAAGTGCCCCAATCCCAGGACGAACTGGTGGAGACCCTTGCCTTTCCCACCCCGGGGATCTTGCCCGTGGAGCTGCCCACAGCGCCAGCGTTGTTGTCGCCGCTCTGGGTGTGGGACACCACGTTCGAGATGCTTACGCTGCCCAGGCTGCCGACCCTGCTTTTCGTGGCTGCATGCGCAGCCGACAGCGGCAGCAACAGCAGGGCTGCTACGATGAACGCTGTGGTCGCGGTTGTTGTGCGGTTACGAAGTGTCGGATTTGTGCGGTAGCCTTTCATAGGTGTCCTCCCTGAACCCCTCATGGCTGCAAACCTGGTTCTTTCTTGCTCCTCGAAAGTAAGGCCCCTTGCCGGGGCATGTCAAGGGATAAAGCCCTGCGGGCAGATTCAGCCCCCCTGAACGGGGGAGTGAGCAGCGGCCAGCAGGGCGTCGATATCAAGCCCCGCCTCGCCCAGGCGTGCCAGTTGGCCGCTGTTTGATATTTCTTCGGGCGCAAGCGCCGTCAGCGTGCCCAGGCAGGGGGGGTTGCCCGCCAGGTGACCGAAGTCGGCAATCGCCTGGCCGTTGCCACCCGGCGAGTCATCGTCGGCCAGCTGGTTCATGACGTAACCGGCCAGCTCCGCACCCGCGGATTCCAGCGCCGACATGGTGAGCAGCGCGTGGTTGATGCAGCCCAGCCGTGACGCCACCACGCAGACCACGGGCATGGGCGCGCGGGCGAGGAAATCAATCCAGGTCAACGAGGGCGCCAGTGGTACCAGCAGTCCACCGGCCCCTTCGACCAGTACCAGCTCGTGCTCGTCGGCCAGGGCGTGCACATCGGCTGCCAGCGAGTCAACGTCCACTGTTTCGCCCCGCTCGGCGGCGGCCACCATCGGCGCTGCGGGCAGGCTGTACAAACGACCCGCCACCTGGTCGGGCGACTGCCCGGTGACGCGGCCCAGTGCCCTGCAGTCGTCTCCGACCAGCTCGTCGCTGGAGCCGGGCACAGACGAGCAACCTGTTTCGACGGGTTTGAAGGCCACGGCGTCGACGCCGCGCGCGCGCAGGGCGGCCAGCAGGGCTAGCGAGAAAATCGTTTTGCCTACGCCCGTGTCGGTGCCGGTCACAAAAAGGCAGCCCATGGTCGCGCGTCAGCCGGCCGTCGCAGCGGCCACCGATTCGGCGGTGGCGGTCACGAGTTCACGCATGAGCGTCTCGGGCAGGGCCGGCGGCGGCATGAGTACCATGGTGTCGCCCAGCGGCCTTATGATGACGCCGCGCTTGCGTGCCTCGAGCACTGCGCGGTAGGCGCGACGCTCGTCGGTAGCAAAGCGAAGGCCGCTGTCGGGGTCCTTCAGTATTTCGAAGGCGGCCATTGTGCCCACCCTGCGCAGGGCAGACGTGTGGGCCAGCGGCGCAACGTGCTCGGCCAGCAGCTCGCCCATCAAGCGGCCGCGCGCGGCCCCGGCCTCGACCGTGTTTTCTTCGTCGAACACGTCGAGGTTGGCCAGCGCGGTGGCGCAGCCCAGTGGGTTGCCGCCGTAGGTGTGGCCGTGAAACAGCGCCTTGTAGTCCGAGTAGCGACCGCGGAAGGCATCGAACACCTGCTCGGTGGCAAGGGTTACGGCCAGCGGCAGGTAACCGGCGGTGAGACCCTTGGCCAGGCACATGATGTCGGGGCACACTCCGGCCTGCTCGACCGCGAACATGCTGCCCGTGCGACCAAAGCCGGTGGCCACCTCGTCGCAGACCATCAGGGTGCCGTAGCGATCGCAGAGCTCGCGCACACCGCGCACAAACGACGGTGGCTGCGGCCATATGCCTGCCGCGCCCTGCACCAACGGTTCGATGACGACGGCGGCGATCGACTCGCCTTTTTCGGCCAGCAGTTTTTCGAGCTGGGCGAGGCTCGCTGTGCCGGCTGCCTCGAGCGCCGGGGTTTCAATTCCGGCCACTACTGCTTGCTCGCCTGATCCCTCGTTAATGGGCTCGCACATCCACGGTGGGTTGAACTTGAATACTTCGAAGGTGATGGCCCCGTAGCCACGGTGAAACGGCTCGGAGAACCCGAGGCTCACCGAGCCCATGGTGTCGCCGTGGTAGGCTTCGGCCAGGGTGACAAAACGGTTTCGCTGTTGCTGTCCCCGCTGTCGCCAGTACTGGAAGGCGGTGCGCAGGGCTACCTCCACGGCCGTGGAGCCCGAGTCGGAATAGAACACGCGCGTGAGCGCCTCGGGGGTTATCTCGACCAGGCGTCGCGCCAGCTCTATGGCCGGCACGTGTGACAGGCCGAGCATGGTGGAGTGCGCCACGCGGTCGAGCTGCTCTTTCATCGCTGCCGTTATGCGCGGGTGGCCGTGGCCGTGCACGTTGCACCAGATCGACGACACGCCGTCGAGGTAGCGGCGGCCGTCGGTGTCCACGAGGTGAAAACCCTCGGCGCGCTCAACGATCAGCGGGTCGTGTGAGTTCCACTCCTCTGCCTGGGTGAAGGGGTGCCACAGGTAACGGTGGTCGTCTGCCGCGAGGTCACGCGGGCCAACGGTTGCGGTGGCGGGTTCTGTCATGCTCGGGCTCCGTTGTTTGCAGCGGTGTTCGTGTCGGCAGAATCATCGAGTGCGCAATCGATGATCGCGTCGCGCAGTGCGTTTATTTCCTGGCTCGTGTGCGTCGCCATCAGGCTCACCCTGAGCCGCGACGTGCCCCGGGCTACGGTCGGCGGGCGTATGGCGGCCACGTAGAAGCCCTTGGCCCTCAGCTTGTCGGCGGTGGCAACGGCCCGCGCCGCGTCGCCCAGCAGCACAGGTATGATCTGCGAGTCCGCGTTGGGCACCTCGAGGCCGGCCTCCCTGAGCGCCAGCGCCAGGGACGTGGCCCGCGCCAGCAATCCGGCCGCTCGCTGCGGTTCTCTTTCTACGACCTGGATCGCCGCCAGCGCGGCCGCTGCGGCCGAGGGCGGCAGTGCCGTCGTAAAAATAATCGAGCGGGCCTTGTTAACCAGCAGGTCAATCAGCGTGCGGCTGCCCGTGACGTAGGCGCCAAAACTACCGAGCGCCTTACCCATGGTGCCCATGTGCACCTGCACCTGCCTTTCCAGTCCCAGCTGCTGCACCAGCCCGGCTCCGCGCTCGCCGAACACGCCCGCGCCGTGCGCCTCGTCGACCATCAACCAGGCGCCGTGACGCCTGCAGGCCTTGCTTATGTCGGCGAGCGGCGCGAGGTCGCCGTCCATCGAGAACACCGACTCGGTGACGACCAACACCCGGCCGGCGCCGCGGTTCTCGCACAGCACGCGCTCGAGGTCCTCGATGTCGTTGTGGCGGTAGACGACGGTTGCCGCTTTTGACAAGCGCGCGCCATCAATGATGCTGGCGTGGTTGAGCTCGTCGCTCACGATCAGGTCGCCTGGCCCGGTGAGAGAGCTGATCACGCCGATGTTGGCCTGGTAGCCGGTGGAGAACACCAGTGCCGCCTCCTGGTTCTTCCAGCGAGCGATCTTGTCCTCGAGCTCGGCGTGCACGGTCATGTGGCCCGACACCAGGCGTGATGAGACCGAGCTCGCTCCCCAGCGCGCGGTGGCCAGGCGCGCCGCCTCTACCACTTCGGGGTGACAGGCCAGGCCGAGATAGTTGTTCGAGCAGAACAGCAGCAGCTCGCGGCCGTCCAGAGTTACCCGCGGCAGTTGGGCCGACTCCACCTCTCGCAGCCCGCGCAGGAGGTCGCGGTCGCGCAGCTCGGCCAGCTCGCCGGCGAGCGCGTGGTCGAGCCCGGCGCGCGGCGCCAGCTGGTCGCGGTCTTCGGCCGCGGAGGGTGTTTCTTCTGTATGTTCGCTCACTTGAGGATACCGCTGCCCGGGCCGAGCAATCCTGTTCACTGGCCGCCTTGTTGTCAACCTTGCCTACGATGGTTGGTTTACAACTATCAGCCTTGGCAATCCCGTGTTGCCGGTGGTTTACAGGGGAAACTCGTTGAGAAGCGCAGGCGGCGGGCAACCGGGGCCGCCTCCGACGAGGGCAAAGGTCATGGCAGGCAGAAGCAGTCGAAAACGCAGCGTTTACACCTGCCAGGATTGCGGGCAGTCGGCTTCGCGCTGGCTGGGCCGCTGCCCGGGCTGCGGCGAGTGGAACTCCATGGTCGAAGAGCTGCAGCCGGCGACCAGCCGCGGCAAGGCCACCGTAAAATCGGCCGCAGCCGCCGCCGAGTCCACCGTGCTGCTGGGCGAGGTGGCAGGGCCGGGCATCGAGGGACGACTGGTTTCGGGCAGCGGCGAGATCGACCGCGTGCTGGGTGGTGGACTGGTGCCCGCCAGCGCGGTGCTGTTGGGCGGTGATCCTGGCATAGGAAAATCGACGCTGGCCCTGCAGCTTGCCTCGGCGCTTTCGGCCAAGGGAGCTTGCGTGTTGTACGTGGCCGGCGAGGAAGCTCCCGCGCAGGTGCGCCTGCGCGCCGACAGGCTGGCGCGTGCCGGGTCGGACAAGCTGCTCGTGCTGCCCGAGACCGACGCGGCCGCGGTCATCGAGGTAATGCGCAAGAAGCGACCGGCGGTGGCGGTAATAGATTCGATCCAGACCCTGTACTCGGGCGAGGTCGAGTCGGCCCCCGGCTCGGTGTCGCAGTTGCGGGAGACCTGCGCGCAGGTTGTGGCGGCTGCGCGCGAGTTGGAATGCGCGGTGATCTTCATCGGCCATGTAACCAGGGAGGGCACCATAGCCGGCCCACGCGTGCTCGAGCACATGGTCGACACGGTGCTGTATTTTGAAGGCGACAGTAACCACGCGTTTCGTATACTGCGCGCGGTGAAGAATCGTTTTGGCGCGGCAAACGAGATCGGTGTCTTCGAGATGGCAGCCGACGGTCTGCGCGAGGTGCCCAACCCCTCGCTGTTGTTGTCGGGTGGCGCCAGGGAAGGCGTGAGCGGTTCCTCGATCAGCTCGTGCATGGAAGGCAGCCGGCCGGTGCTCGTGGAGATACAGGCGCTGGTGTCGCCGGGCTCAGTGGGCAGCGTGCGCCGGACCACGCTCGGGGTCGATCACAACCGCGTGGCCATGCTGGCAGCCGTGATGGAAAAACGCCTTGGGCTGTCGATGGCCAGCCACGATATCTTTGTGAACACTGCGGGTGGCGTGCGCCTCGATGACCCGGGAGTCGATCTTGCGGTCATGGCGTCGCTGGCCTCGAGCCTGCTCGACGTGACCCTGCCCGCGGCTACCGTGGTGTTGGGCGAGGTGGGGCTGACGGGCGAGGTGAGGGCGGTTTCACGCCTGCACGCGCGGGTGAAAGAGGCGGCGCGGCTGGGTTTCAAGCGCGCCGTGGTGCCGGCGGCCAACAGCGATCGCCTCGACGACCTCGACGACCTCGAGCTGCTCAGGTGCAAGGGCGTGGCAGACGCGTGGCGGCTGCTGTCAGGCTGACGCCCAGGCCGGGATAGCGGTCAGGGTCGGACGCTGGCCACGAGGTCCGGGTTGTAGGTGATATTAGCCCTTTCCTTCAGGTAGTTGACGAAGGCCGTGTAGGCTTCGAGGCTGCGACCCCGTTCGAGTTCGGCCAGGCGCTCCTCCTTGACCTCGTCAAAGTCTTCTCGCGAAGCTTCGCTGAGCTCACCGCGCGCGAGCACGTAGGCGTCGCCCCGGTGAACAAAGCTGCGCGGCAGAAGCTCTCCGTCTGTAGTGGTGCGGAAGGTCGCCTCGGCCACGGCCGGCAGCGCGCCGATGCCCTTGATAAAATTATTGTCGCGTCGCACAGGCCCGGCCTCGCCGACTTCGAGGCCGGCTTCTTTCGCTGCGTCGGCCAGGTTCGATTCCCGGGCGCTGGCGAGCAACTCGTCGGCACTCTCGCGCGCCAGTCGTGACGCCCCGCGCTTGCGGAACTCGGCCTCTACTTCTTCGCGCACGTCGGCTAGCTCGGGAACGTAGCTCGCCTGCTGGTCGGCCAGCTGGAGGACGTACCAGGTGTTGCCGGCCTTGACTGGGTCGCTGACCTCGGTTTTTGATCCAAGGGCAAGTGCGGCCTCTATGAACGAAGGCGCGCGTCCCACTCCCGGCACAACCTGTTGATCGCGATCGAGCAGGGGAGTGCTCTTGATCGTCAGCCCGTCAGCCTGGGCCATCTCTTCCATCGAGGCGCCGTCAACCATTGCCACGCTGGCCTCGGCTGCTTTGTCGAAGGCGATGTCCGTGGATTTTTTTGCTGCGAGCTTGTCGCGGATCTCGTCGCGCGAGTCTTCGAGCTTGCGCTCCTGCGGCGCCTGCCTTTTGTAAACCTTGATCAGGTGGAGGCCGAAGCGGGTCTCGGTGATACCGCTGACCTCGCCTTCGGCAAGAGCGAAGGCCGCGTCTTCGAAGGGTTTAACCATCTTCCGACGGCCGAACATGCCCAGGTCACCACCGTCGCTGGCGGTCGAATCGTCAGATTCTGTTTTAGCCAGTTCTTCGAAATCGGCGCCGTCTGCGAGCTTAGTGGCTACCGCTTCCATGGCCGTCCTGGTGGCGGCCTTGTCGTCTTCCGAAGCGTCCGCGGCCACGCGCTTGAGGATGTGACGCGCGCCGACCTGTTCCTCGGTGGTGAACTCGGTGTCGACGTTGAGCAGGTAGTACTCCTCGATTTCTTCTTCGCTCACGCCCGCGCTGCCCTGGAAGGACTCGGGCGAGTAGGCCAGGTAGTTGACCCCCGCGCTCTCGGCGCGCCGCCACTGCTCTCCTTGTTCTTCGAAGAACAGCTCGATGTCTTCTTCGCTTACTTCCACCGCGTCCTCAAAGTTCGACGACTTGAGCTGAACGAAAGAAAGACTGATCTCGGAGGCACCCAGCTGAAATTCTTCCCACGCGTCCTCTTCTGTGACCATCACGCCCTGGGCCACGACGTCGCGCAGCTGGTTGACCAGCATCTCTTCTCGCATCGAGGCCTCGAAGGCCGAGGGCGACAGCCCCTGCCTCTGGAGTACGCTGCGGTACTGGGCGGGCGAAAAATCACCGTTGCGCTGGAACACGTCTATGCCGCGAATCTCGCGCCGCACGGTCTCGTCGGGTATGAGCAGGTTCAGGCGGTGTGCTTCCTGCGACATCAAGGTGGTGTCGACCAGTCGGCTCAGCGAGGCCGAGGGGATGTCGAGCGCGTCGAGCATCTCGGGACTGAGCGAGTCGCCGTACAGGTCCCGGTAGTAGGCCTGGTTGTTGAGCTGGGCCCTCTGGAAGTCGGCTATCGATATTTCGGTGGAGTCGACCACCGCCACCGCAGCCGGGCCGCCACCAATCTGTCCGCCCCCGCCCATGAAAAAGACGAAGACGAGACAGATAATTCCGAGCGCGATCTTGATGAACCAGGACCGCGCATTTCTACGCATGAAGTCGAGCACGTGATCAGGCTAGTAGACCACGTTGCTGAAGGCAATCCCCGTTCGTTAGGAAATTGCCAGGTCGAGGGCCTCGGCCAGTTTGGGCTTGGCTGCCGCGCCCACGATCTGCTCGGCCACCTGTCCCTGTTTGAACACTATAAGGTTGGGAATGCTGCGAACCCCGTAGTTGGCTGCTACCTGCTGGTTGTCGTCAACATTTACCTTGACCACCCGGGCGCGGCCGTCGTATTCGCCGGCCAGCTCTTCGAGCACCGGGGCTATGGCCCTGCAGGGCGCGCACCAGGGTGCCCAGAAGTCCACCAGTACGGGCACCGACGAGTCGAGTACTTCCTGTTGAAAATTGGCGTCTGTTACTTCGGTGATGTCTGCCATCTTGTATTGTCTCCTGTTATCCCTGTATCGCGAGGCTAATGTGCCGGAGGTCGGACTCGAACCGACACGAGGTTTCCCCCACCGGATTTTGAGTCCGGCGCGTCTACCAGTTTCACCACTCCGGCGTGGTTCACAAACGCCACACGGCGGCTCCGCCTTAGCGGAACTTACCGCGGCGGTGCCATTCGTCGCTCAAGCTCCAGCAGCGTTGGCTGGCGGTTGGGAACAACGGCGGCGCGCGCCTCGATCTTCTGAATAGCATCAGCGGCAAGTTGTTTCACCTGCTGGTCACTGCTGGTTTCCGAAAACCTGTTCAGCGCTTCTGTCACTTGGGGGGTGCCCGATTCGCCCAGCGCGTAGAGGGCGGCTGACCTGACGGTGTCGGAAGTGGCGGCCTTGGCACAATTGAGCAGCTGTTTGCTCGCCCTCGGGTCGGCTATGCGGCCAAGGGCGATGAGCACCTGGGTGCGCTCGTCTGCCTCGACTTCGGACAGGAACAGCTTCTGCATCAGCACGGGAACGGCCGCGTGCTGGCGCCGCACGCCAAGATAGTTGACCGCCTTCACGCGCACGCGCTGGTCGCTGTCGGCCAAGGCGTCGAGCAGCGGGCCGAGGCTTTCTTCCATGTCGTCGACCTGGCCGAGCGACTCGACGGCCTCCAGCCTGATGGCCACGTCTTCATCGGAAAGCCGCTTGGCCCACTCGGCGGCGTTGGCACCACGGCTGATGCGGTTGTATCGATCTCTCACGCGGTGCGCGTATGATTGGGCCTCGGCCTGCTCTACCATGAGGCCCGGTACGGCGGGCAGTGCTATGATCGCGGCAAGGAGGATCATGCCAAGGACGATCATGCCCGGGGGGATCGCTGAGCTGGTTCTGGACTCTTTCATGCCGACTTACCAACAGGAAAACTGTCGCGACTACCGGGTAAGTGCAAGCCGGGGTACCCGCCGGGCAGTCCGCGGGGCAGCGCGGGTGCGGCGGGCTTTGTGTTCAAGCCTCACCGGCCTGGCACTGCTCTGCCTTGCCCCGCACGGGGCCGTGGCCGAGGCCATCGAGCCCGGCGAGGTGCAGGTAAGCACCCCGGTTTACCAGTTGCCCGCCGACGTGGAGTGGCCTGACGAGCGCTGGGAATATCACTTCAGCTGGTCGGGTATTCCCGTGGGCAGGCTTTCTATTGAGGCGGGCAGGGAGCCGGCCGGCTCCGATGATCCCGGCGACGATGTAAGCGACGGCGACCAGCGGCAGCACCTGACCGTCCGCGTGCTGGGCACGACCAACAGTGTTATCGACCTGCTGTGGAAGTACAGGCTCGACGCTCGCGGAGTGGTAGCGGTGCGCCCTTTCTCGCCGCGCGAGTTCATCATCGACGAAACCGAAAGGCGCAAAGACAAGTTCACGCATATCCGCTTTGACGCCGACCGTAACGTGCACTCCATCCGTCGCAAGAACGACAAGACCAGGGAGTACCGCTTTGCCGGTGGTAACACCTTCGATCTCCTGTCCACCGTGTTCCTTGTGCTCAATCTCGACTACGTGCTGGGCGACGAGTTCTACGTGGACACCTTTACGGGAACCAGCCGCTACCTGGTGACCGTGAGTGTGGACGCGAAGGAAGACACGTTGGCCGCCGGTGTATCGGTGCCGGCCTGGAGGCTGTCTGTGTATACCCACGAGCTCACCGACCCCGAGGAGGACGGCAAACACCGCGAAACAATACTATGGGTGTCGCGCGACAAGCCTCGCCGCCTGCTGGCCGCGAGAAGCAGGACCTTCGTTGGTGCCGTCGAAGTGAACCTCGATGCCGTTGTGCCCGCAGGCGACCCGACCCGGGTCCCGGAGTAACACCTGCTTATTTCGAACATCACCTTTGCTTGCTGGTGATGTTGACAAGCGGGTCACTTTTCCGTAACAAGGATACAGACGGGAACTCTTTCCGGACACCGAAAAAGGGGGAATGCCTCGTGGGCGCATCGTGTGCCGACGGGCTTCCATTGGTGTCCATTTACAGACAACTGACCAGTTTGCCACGGCGGAGCCGCGACTCATGTCTGATGAACATCACGAAGAATTGAGCTGGGTACGAAAATACGTTTTTTCGACCGACCACAAGGTCATCGGCATGCAATACGGCGTTACTGCGCTGCTATTCCTGTTTTTCGGGTTCTGCCTGATGATGCTGATGAGGTGGCAGCTGGCCTACCCGGGCGAGCCCATCCCCCTGATCGGTTCGCTTTTCAGCGACGCCACCGCGCCGGGCGGCGTCATGCTGCCGGAGTTTTACAACCAGCTGGGCGCCATGCACGGAACCATAATGGTGTTCCTGGGCGTGGTTCCGCTGGCCGTAGGCGCCTTTGGCAACTACGTCATGCCGCTGCAGATCGGCGCGCCCGATATGGCGTTTCCCAAGCTGAACATGGCCAGCTACTGGGTCTATTTTATCGGTGGCGCGGTAATGCTCGCCAGCTTTTTCGTTCCCGGCGGAGCGGCCCAGTCGGGCTGGACCTCCTACCCGCCGCTGTCCAACCTGGCCTCGGAGGGGCAGACCTGGTGGGTCGTGGGAATGATCTTTCTCATCGCCTCGTCGCTGCTGGGTTCGGTCAACTTCATCGTGACTATCCTGCACCTGCGCGCCCCGGGCATGTCGATGTTCCGCCTGCCGATCTTCGTGTGGTCGCAGCTTGTCACCTCGTTCCTGCTGCTGCTGGCCTTTCCGGCCCTGCAGGCCGCGGGCACCCTGCAGCTGATGGACAGGGTGTTCGGGTCGAGCTTCTTCCTGCCCTCGGGGCTGGTGGTTGGCGGCGAAGTGCTGGCCGTCAGTGGCGGTGGCAGCCCGCTGCTCTGGCAGCACCTGTTCTGGTTCCTGGCCCACCCCGAGGTCTACGTGCTCATCCTGCCGGCGCTGGGTATAGTGGCCGAGGTCATCGCCACCAACACCCGCAAGCCCCCGTGGGGATACCGCTCGCTCGTGTACTCGATGATCTTCCTGGGCTTCATGTCCTTCATCGTGTGGGCTCACCACATGTACATGACCGGCATGGGCACCACCATGAGTAATTTCTTTCAGACCACGACCATGATCATTTCGATTCCGTCGGTGGTCATCCTCACCGCGATGGTCATTTCGTTGTGGGGTGGAGCCATACGCTTCACGGTGCCGATGCTGTTTGCCTTGGCCTTCCTGCCCATGTTCGGCATAGGCGGGCTCACCGGCCTGCCGCTGGGACTGGCCACGCCTGACATCCACCTGCACGACACCTACTACGTGATCGGCCACTTTCACTACGTGGTGGCGCCGGGGACGATCTTTGCCCTGTTTGCCGGCGTGTACCATTGGTTTCCAAAGATCACCGGCCGGCAGATGAACCAGACCCTGGGCAAGCTGCACTTCTGGACGTCGTTGGTGTTCATCAACGGTGTGTTCATGCCGATGTTCTGGCAGGGCATGGCCGGCGTGTCGCGCCGCTTGTACGACCAGACCTTCTACGCCCACGGCGCCGCGGTGCAGGACCTGACCATCATATCGTCGGTGAGCGCGTGGCTGCTGGGGCTCGCCCAGCTGTTCTTCATCGTCAACTTCTTCCGCAGTATTTTTGCGGGACCCAAGGTCGAGGACGACAACCCGTGGCAGGCCACCACGCTTGAGTGGGCCACGCCCACGCCGCCACCTCACGGTAACTTTCCGGTGACGCCCACCGTTTACCGCGGACCCTACGAGTACAGCCAGCCGGGTGTAGAAGCCGACTTCACGCCACAGGATGTAGCCGACGCCAAGATGACCGCGGGCAAGGCCTGAGCGAGGAAGGAGATAATCGATGGAAATTCCTCACGTCGTTGAAGTTCACCCGGAAACGGGCTTAGCCAACGCCAAGTTGGGCTTGTGGTTGTTCCTGGCATCGGAAGTCATGCTGTTCGGTGCCCTGTTTTCGTCGTACATCCTGCTGCGCGTAGCCGCGGTGGAGTGGCCGGCAGGCTCCACGATACTCAACGTGCCCATGGCGACCTTCAACACCCTGGTGCTTATCGCGTCGTCGGTGACGGTGGTCATGTCGTGGGCTTCGCTGAAGATGAACGACTTTGCCAAGTACAAGGTCTACATGGGCATCACCATCGCGTGCGCCTTCATCTTCCTGATCGTCAAGTACTTTGAGTACACGGCCAAGTTTGACCACGGGCTTTCGCCGGCCAGCAGTACCTTCCTGGCCATCTACTTTACGATCACCGGGCTGCACGCCATTCATATTCTCGGTGGCATCGTGGTCAACGGCTACCTGCTGGGCCCCGGCGCCCGCATGTGGAAAACAGACCCCGAGCAGTTTACCGGCCGTGTCGAGGCAGCCGGACTGTACTGGCACTTTGTTGACCTGGTCTGGATCTTCCTCTTTCCCGTACTGTACCTGCTGTAGACGACAACTTTCAGGAGACGATGATGTCAGCACATGCCGAAGACATTCAGGCCCACGTAAGAACCTACGTCGTGGTGTTCGCGGTACTGGCCGCCCTCACGGTAGTCACCGTGGCGGTGTCCTATCTCGACCTGTCAACGCCCATGGCCATAGCCGTGGCACTGCTGGTGGCCTGCACCAAGGGAGCCCTGGTGGCGCTTTTCTTCATGCACCTGCTCGATGAAAAGAAGATCATCTACGCTTTGCTGGCGTTGTCGGTGATCTTTTTTGCCATGTGCCTGTCGATACCCACCGAGTGGCACTCGGGGCTGATCAGGTCCGACTCGGTCTGGAGCAGCACCGGTGCCGGTGCCGGTGCACACGGAGAAAGCGCCCACGACGATCACGGCGGGGGCCACTGACTCGGTGTCACTGAAGGCCTTCCACGTTTTTTTCGTGTCGGTTTCCATCCTCCTGTTCAGCTGGATCGGTTGGGGCCGGGCGTCGGTGTACGGCGACACGGGGCAGGCGACGGCCCTGCTGCTGTCGATCGCTTCTTTCGGTTTCGCCGCGCTGCTGGTCGTTTATGGCGGCTACGTGCTGCGTAAGTTGCGGGGGATCAGCTACCTGTGAAGAAACCGCGCCGTCGTCGTAGCCTTACTGTACGCGTTGGGTTGGCCCTGCCGGGCGCTCTCGCGCTGTTGCTGGCCGGGGCTCTGCCGGCCGTGGCCTGCTCGGTGTGTTTCGGTGACCCGGAGTCGCCGCAGGCCCAGGGAATGAACTCGGCGATACTTTTTCTCATGGGGGTGATCGGCTCGGTGCTGGCCGCTTTCGCTTCGATGTTTGTTTACTGGGTGGCACGCTCGCGGCGCGTGACTGCTGCTGATCACCAGGGAATAGGGCTCTGAGAAGGGCGGAGTAAAGATATGGAAAACGTAATGTATGGGTGGTGGTTGCCGCCGGACGTATCGACGCACGGTCACCAGATCGATTTCATCATAAACTTCCTGCACTGGTTCATGCTGGTCTTGTTCGTGGGCTGGGGCGTTTTCATGGCAATCGCGTTGGTAAAGTTCCGCGCGAGGCCGGGCCACAAGGCCGACCCCAGCGGGGTGACGTCCCACCTGTCCACCTACATGGAGATCGGCGTAGCCGTGATCGAGGTCATACTGCTCGTGGGCCTGTCGATCCCGACCTGGGCAGAGCAGAAATCGGAACCCCCGGCCGAAGACGAGGTGGGCCTTGTCGTGCGCGCGGTCGGCGAACAGTTCGCCTGGAACTTTCACTACCCCGGGCCTGACGGCAGGTTCGGCCGCACCGACGTGGAGCTGGTGGACGGCGGTAACCCGCTGGGGCTGGACAGCAAGGATCCGGCTGCTGCCGACGACATTACCACCATCAACCAGTTTCATTTTCCCGTAGGCGAAAAGGTGCTGTTGTACCTGAGCTCCAAGGACGTCATCCACTCGTTCTCCCTTCCCGTGATGCGCGTCAAGCAGGACGCCATACCGGGCATGACCGTGCCCCTGTGGTTTGAGGCCACCGAGACCGGTTCCTTCGAGGTGGGCTGTGCCCAGCTCTGTGGCCTGGGCCACTACCGCATGAAGGGCTACATGACCATAGACACGGCCGAGTCTTTTGCCGCCTGGATGAAAGAACAGGCCGAACTGGCTTCCTTCGAGGACGACTACTACTAGCCACTGAACGGTGACCACGGGCTTTTCCTCTTGACAATAGCCTGGCCGACGTGGTCGTATGGCCGCTTGGAGGAAGCCCATGAGACTTTTTGTCCAGCTTGCACTGGCGCTGTTTTTTTCGTGTTCGTTTGCGCTGGCTGATTGCCCGCCGAGTTGTGAGCTCACCGGCGGCAATGATCCAGTGACCGACTGCTACGGTGAGTACGCGGCGGCGGGCGTGAAGCTCAACTACCCGTTCTTCGACCCGGCCAAGCCGCGACCTGCCAAGGAAATTCGTTGCTTTGACGGCGACCCCGGTTGCGATCTGGACGGCGAGGCAGACGGCGCCTGCACCTTCGACGTTGATCTCTGCCTGCGCAATGACGATCCGGCGCTTCCGTCCTGCGTGGTAGCCGACATAAGCGAGGTCAAGGTTGCCGGCACCGGCAGCCTGCCCGGGCTGCAATCGTTGCAGGATTCTGTGAACGCGCTGCTGCCTGCCGTTGCCAACGTGTGCACCGACGGCGAGCAGATCGTGTTGCCACTCAAGGTCAAGAAGGGCGGCGTGCTCAAGCGCAGCAAGAAGGTTGTCAAGGCGACCGCCACCGGGCCGGCGGGCAAGGATAAAAACAAGCTCAAGCTTTCGTGTATCCCGCACGGCTGGCCCACCCACGGTTACAGCCGCCGCAACGACAGGGCGAGCAGCCTCGAGACCACTCTCAACCCGGTCAACGCACACGCCATCGAGGCGGGCTGGACCTTCGCCGTGGCCGGTGCAAGCGGCAGCAAGGGAGTGACGTCTACGCCCACGGTCGACAGCAAGCTGGTGTTTGCCAGTTCGTGGAACGGGAAGGTCTACGGGCTGAGCCGCAAGACCGGGAAGGTGAAGTGGGACTACGACACCGGCTCTGCCGGGGTGCTCGGAGTCCAGAGTTCGGTAACGCTTACCGCGGACGGGCGCGCGGTGGTGGGCGACAGCATGGCCAACGTTCATTGCCTCGCCGCAAAGAAGGGCAAGCCGCTGTGGACAGCCAACGTGGGCGACCCGGTGACCGAGGCTGCCCACGTCTGGGGCTCGCCGGTGGTGGCAAACAACCGCGTGTTCGTGGGCCGTTCGTCGCACGGGGACCAGCCCTGCACGCAGGGACACATGTACGCCTTTGACCTCGACACCGGCGCAGAGCTGTGGCGCTACGCCACCGTACCGGCGGCGATCTGTTTTGCCGACACCTCCGAAGAGTGCACGGTCGACGCCGACTGCAGCGTGCAGGCGGGTAGTACCTGCGACGTGGCCGAGGGTACCTGCGAGAGGGCCTCGTCGGTAGCCTGTACGGTTGACGCCGACTGCCCGAGCTGCGTGGCCGGCGTAGGCGGAGGAGTGACCGCCGGCGTGGCGGTGAGCGCCGACGGCGAGACCATCTACATGGCCTCGGTGGGCTGTTATACCGCCCCGTCTATAGGCAACTCTGACGCCATATTTTCCTTGAACGCCGCTGACGGCGCTGTCAACTGGATACACCGCACGCAGTCGATCGAGCAATTCGACGACGGTCCGTTTTTTCACGACTACGGTTTCCTTAACGGACCGATCCTTGCCGAGGTAGACGACGGCCTGGGGGGCACACAGCCGCTGGTCATAGCCGGGGGCAAGGACGGCACACTGTACGCCGTGGACCGTGATACCGGCGTGCTGCTGTGGTCAAACGAATTGGCCCCGGCGCCGGAGTTTGCTGCATTCGGCCTGTTCAACGGCGCCATGGGCTTTGCCGATGGGCGCTTGTTTGCAACGCTGTTCCAGACCGTGAACTGGCCCTCTTCGAACGATCACCTGTACGCCTTCAGCGCCCAGGACGGCAGCGTGGCCTGGTCAGACGACATAGGCGCGAGCTGGGGACACGTGGGGCTGGCCAACGGCTTGTTGCTCGCCGGCACCCAGCAGGCAGCCGAACTCTACGTTTACGATACCGACACAGGGCTGCGCCTGAATACGCTGCCCGCTTTTGACAGCGTGGCGTCCGGGCCGTCGATCGTCGACGGCACTGTGTACGTTGGCTACGGCGTATTCGGCGGCACCGGCGGCGTGATGAGCTTTGCCCTGCTGCCCTGAGGCGGACGCGGCCGCAGCGCTTACAGCCTAACCCCCCGGTCGGGGGGGTGGGCGCGAGCAGGCCGCAGCTCACCCGCCTGTGCGCCCCTTGTGCAAAGCGGCCCCGAACTGCGGGCAACGCAGAAAAGGCCTTGCAATGACTGGGCAAACCACTGTTTAATGGGCATCGAGTCCCTGCTGCCGCCCGCAGTGAGGACCACGAACAAGCTCCTGGAGGACTTAAGTGGTCAACGATCGCAAGACTTTAGTATTCGCCGCGCTGCTGCCCTTTCTTTTTGCCTGGCTCGCGCTCACCAGCGGCGCGGCCTGGGCCCACGACGATCCCAGCAACGACGGACTGATAGACGGCGGCGGCAGCTACAAGACCGACTGCGTGTCCAAGTTCCAGACGGGCCTTGAGCTCAACTACCCGGCCTCTCCGAAGAAGGCCAAGGAGCTCGCCTGTATTGACGGTGACCTTTCCTGCGACACTGACGGCGCCATCGACGGAAGCTGTACTTTCAGCGTCGGGTTGTGCCTGGCCGACGACGAGGAAACCGCCTTGTGCCTGCCCGCGGGCGTGCCCGTGGGCGGAGTTGAAATAAAGAACAAACCGCTCGGCCACAAAAAATACGACGCCGACATGCAGGCGCTGCAGGACGAGGTGGACCTGTTGCTGGGTTCTACCGGCGTTGCCTGCGACAACCCGGGCGCGGGTGGCGGCAACTGCTTTACCTGCACGGCTGCCCAGGTGGGCATAACCACCCCGTTGTCGGAGAAGAAAGGCCGCAAAAAGGTCAAGGTCAAGGTGACCACCGAGCCCGGTGGCCTGAAGAACAAACCCATCAAGGACAAGGACAAGCTCAAATTGCGCTGTATCGAGTGCGAGGCCGCCGGCACCTTTGAGCACATAAGCGACATTGTTTTCAAGCAGGGCTGCGCGTTTACCGGCGTGTGCCACACCGGTCCTGCTGCCGCTGCCGGACTGAACCTCGACCCCGACCAGGCAGGTGGGCTCGACGCGCTCTACGACGAACTGGTTATCGAGGCCGCAACAGCGTCCGGCGCTTCGGCGCTCGGCATGGCGAGAATCATGCCCGGTGACACTAACCTCGGCACGGCGCTGTCATCCAGCCTGCTCTACGAAAAATTGCTCAAGACGGCCAGCGAGCTTGACCAGCTGTGTACCGACGGTGGCCAGCTGGCCGCTTGCCTGGGCGGCAACATGCCTCCTGGCTCTGATGTTTATTCAACCGGCAAGCTCGACCTGCTGCAGACCTGGATAGAGGCCGGCGCGCCGCGCGACGGCTGGGTAGCCGGCGCCAGCTGTGGCGAGCCCGAGGATATATGGACGCCGCTGGATCCCCCCGCGGCGCCTGCTCCCGGAGAGGGCTTCCAGGTGCACATGCCGGCACCCGCTGGTTTCACAGTAGAGCCGGGTACCGAGTTTGAAGGCTGCCAGTGGATAGAGATGCCCTCCGGCGTGACCGACACCTGGTACATCGATCGCGTGGAGCTTCACGCCAACTCGGGCACCCACCACATTATCTTGTGGGAACCCACCAACTCGGCGTCGGGCTACGCGACTTCGTTTGATCCGGGCGATTCTCTTTGTGCTAAGAAGCAGTCGGAGTTCGGCGTGCCGCTAAGCTTTCGCATTGGCTTCCAGGACGCGTCGACCGAGCTGCAGTTGCCCGCCAACGTGAGCTACACCATGGAGCCTGGCAAGGTGTTTGGCTTCAACCCTCACTACACCAACCCGTTTAACGTGCCCATCTATCCCGAGGTGTGGGTCAACTTTTACGGTTCTACGACTCCGACGGTGGTGGAGGGAGAAGACATATTCCCGGGTGATACTGGATTCCAGGTACCCCCGGGTACCAAGGGTACCGGCAACCTCACGAGCTACACCAATAACACGGGCGTAGGCCAGTGTTACTACTCCCTGGGTTCGCACTCGCACCGTCGCAACACCGGGTTCAAGATCTGGACCAGTCAACCGTCAAGCTGGGCCGACGCCGGTGACCTGATCTACCACAGTACCGACTGGGATCACCCGGTGGTACTGGAGCCCTCGCCCAGGTACTATCTCGCGCCCGGCGCCAAGTTGTGGTTCCAGTGCGAGTGGGACAACGGGGTGCTGGTCGACGTGAACAGGCGCTGCCGTACCCTGTCGGATTCGGGCGACGGACCGGGGCAGTGCGCGTTCCTCAACGACAAGGTCTGCATAACCGACACCGACTGCGGCGTGGGCACTTTCGGCTACTGTCGTGATTGCAACATCGACTTCGGTTTCCTGGCCGAGGACGAGATGTGCTTCATGCCGGGCCTGTACTACGACGCTCAGCCCGGCCCGGATCCCTGCCCGTACTAGCAGGGATGCGCTCTCTTTTTTTCCGGCACGCGGAGCGTGGCGAAAAAAAAGGTGCGTATCCCGTTTCTTCGGCTTGGCTTTTTTTCCGGCACGCGGAGCGTGGCGAAAAAAAAGGTGCGTATCCCGCTTCTTCGCAGAACGGTAGGTGTCTCTTTCCCTAGTTGTCGGGCGCGCCCGAGTTGATCCAGGAACGCACGCCGTCGCGGAATTCCTGGGTCAGGGTGGGTACGAGCGCCACTGGCATGGCGGTGCCGCACCAGGTTTCGCAGGTTCCGGATACGCAGTTGCCGTTGCTCGTGCACAGCAGGGTAGGGTCGTCGCTGCAGCGCTGGGAGACATCCAAGCCCGACAACGTGCAGTCAGCAGGTGTGGCGGTTACCCAGGGCATGGCGTCCAGCTTGTCCATCAACCAGCTCGCGTCCGCGTCGCCCGGTTCTACAATATTGAGGCCCGAATGCTCTGAGCTGGCTATACCCACCATGTCGGCGTGGGTCATCAGCACGCAACCACCGAGGGTCGCCAGTTTTCCCAGGCAGCAGGACGGGCAGGCGGGCACCGTACTCACGGCGTGACAGCCAAGGGAGGATGCGCAGCCACCTGTCAGAATCGGCGCCTGGAAGACGGCGGCTATCTCGGTCCAGGTTAGTGCGGGTGCTCCCAGGGTGGTGGTCGTGGAGCTGGTCGTGACAGTCGTACTGGTGGTAGTGGTGGTGGGCGGGCCAGGGCAGGTCAGGGGCACGGGCTGGCCTACGGCGCTTTGCAGGATGCGCAGCGCGTCCGAAGCCGAGGCCGTGCCGCCGTTGTCAGCATCGCAGGTGGTGAGGTCCACGGGCTGACTGCCGACAGCCATCTGCAGGCAGTAAAGCGCGTCGGCGCCGGTGACGTTGCCGTCGCCGTTGGGCGGCGGGGCCGGGTCGCCGCAGCCCGCTGCGGGGGCCTGCAGGGGTAAACCCACAATCAGCAGGCTGGCTGCAATAAGAGAGAAAGCGGCTGCAAGAGCCGTGGATCGAACTGTATTGGTCATGGCTTGTAAGTGGCTGCGGGGAACCGGCAGCTCGCTATCGTATAACCCGTGCACATGGGTTATGTCTAGTCATATTCTGCCGACGCCCCCTTCGGGGGGGTGCCGTTCGACCCGCGTAACTCATTCACCCGATGCTGACGACGACCAGGAAAATTTTCTTCTACGTCGTAGTCCTGGCGCTGCTCGCGGAGCAGGTCTGGGTGTTCGGACCAGCGGTGAAGAGCATGCTGTTTCCGCCCCACGAGGACACGGCTGAGCTGGGGGCCCGGGTGGCCCTGCGCATGGGCTGTCCGGCCTGCCACGGCGCGGCCGGGGGTGGCGGTTTCGACAACCCGGGCAGCGATAACGGCGTCGTGCCGGCCCTGTCGGGTGGCGAGATGATGATGTGGGCCGATGAGCCCGAACACCTGCGCGAGTGGATACTGTACGGCCGCCGCCTGGACGACGAGTCGCCGAACGACCGCTCGGGCTTTACCGCGGGGCAGGGCAGTGCCCGCGCGGTGGTCATGCCCGCCTACGAGCCGTTTCTCGCCAACGGCGAGCTCGATCAGTTGATCGCCTGGCTCGGTGCCATATCCGGCCTGCAGTTTCCCGACGCGCCGGCGTCGGCACCCGACGAAGAAAAACAACGCACGGCGCGCGTGGCCGACGGGCTCGAGCTGGCCCACCGCCTGGGATGTTTTTCCTGCCACGGCCCCATGGGCACCGGCGGTGTGCAAAACCCGGGCTCGCTCAAGGGCTACGTACCTGGCTTTTTCGGCGAGGACTACGCCGAGCTGGTGGCCGACAACGAAGAGCTTCGACAGTGGATAAGCGATGGTGCGGTCAGCCGCCTTCTCGACAACCCGCTCGCCCGCCGCGTGTTGGAGACCCAGGCGCTCAAGATGCCGAGCTACCGGGACTTTCTCGAAGACGAGGAAATCGACGCGCTGGTAGAGCTCGTCGCCTGGCTCGCGTCGGACCGCTGGCGCGAAATGCCGGTTCCCTGAAGGGATGCGCTCTCTTTTTTCGGGCACGCGTAGCGTGTCGGGAAAAAGGTGCGTATCCCCCTTCTTCGGTCGTGCGTCACCGGTCATCAATGGACGGGTCTCCCCGCCCGGGTGGTAACCTGGTTGTGGCCACCTCCCTAAAAGAAAAGGTGCATTTCGAGCGTTAGCTCGTCGCGGTTGTGCTGCGGCTGATCCTCGGGCCCGTTGTACACCCGGTAGAACGCCCGAAGTTGCAGGAAACGATCGATGAAGGGCTCCACGCCCACGCTGACGCGGTTGCGCGTGTCCTCGGCGATGTTGTCGCTGGGGTCGTAGAAGTCGAAAGCCAGCTTGGCGTTCATCCAGTCGCACAACAGGTAGTTGGCCTCAACGTAACCCGCCCAGGCCTGCACGTCTTCAATTCCCGATCCGTTGTCCTGCTCGGTGTCGGTGATGTTGGCCTGGGCCAGCAGCGCGAGCGCGCCCCGCGACAGCCCCGTGTAAAGCGCGAAGGTATTGGCTTCCAGGTTGCCCGGTGAATCGTGCGAAGCCGAGCCGCCCAGCATGGCGTTGGCCACTGGCCCCTCGAGGTCGGTCCACAGGTAGAAGGCGTTGGCGGTCAGCAGCTGGTCGCTGTCGTTGTCCTCGTTGCCCTCTGAGACCGACACGGCCCAGTTCAGGCCCTCGCCACCGCGGCCCAGCTCTACGCCGGTGACCGAGCGGTCAAAGTTGAAGCCCGAGGTCGAGTTCACAAAGGCGGTGTCGTCCTGCAGCTTGAGGCCCCAGGCCGGGAAGAACTTGCCGGCCTTGAGGTAAGCGTCTTTCAAGTAGCCGTCGCCGGGCATGATGCCGTCGGCCAGCAGGAAGGCCTCGCGGTTGTCGGCTCCACCGGGCGCCACGCGCTCGTCTATGTAGGCCGACAGCACGCCGGGCACCAGGCGCAGCTCGGCATAGAGCGTGGCCTGCTCGATGTCGATGTCATTGCTCTCCAGGTCGCGGAAGGCGGTGTTGTTTTCGACTTCGCCGTTCAGGTCAGGGTCGTCCTGGAACAGCAGCCGGTCGACCATGCGCAGGTCGGCGCCCACCGAGAAGTAGTCGTTGATGTTTGGCGAAAACCAGTCGTCGTGCGCGGGCAGCAGGCCCTGGCCGTCGTTAGGCAGATTGAGGATGTCGACGGCGTGCATCTCGGCGGTGAGCGTGCGCATGCCACCGCCGGTTCGGTTGACGTGGCAGTCGGCGCAGGAGTAACCACCGCGCAAGGCCATGTAGGGTTCGGCCCGGGCCGGCGTCGACTGTGCGAGCAGTGCTGTTAAGACCAGCAGTGTCGAGGCGAGCCTCGTGGTGTTGCGCGTGGATGCGAGCATGTTCTTTTACTCCCGTGGGTGAATATTAGAAGAGCGTGGTCGAAGTGGTCAAGCTGGTAGTGGTAGTCGAGAGGGGTGGATGGGCTCCTGCCTCTATCCACGAGCGAATCTGTTCGAGCTGTTCGTCGGTGAGTGAGGGCAGGCCGCCTATGTCGGGCATCTGCGCGCCACAGCGATCGGTCGATGCACCCACCTTGTCCATGAGGTAGCTCGCGTCCGAGTCATTGGCAACGACCAGGGTGCGACCGGCGCAGAGCGTGGAAGCCGTGTTGACCAGGCCGGCGTGAGAAGCAGGGACGCTCGACAGGTTGAGCCCCGCCTGCTGTATCACCGCGTCGTGGCAGCCGAACTGCGCACAGCTGGGGGTGAAGATCTGTTGCTGTATATCAGCTAGCGACGCGCCGCCCGAAGTGGCCGAGCCGCCCGCGCCCTCGCCGGCGCAGCCCGCGGCCACCAGCATCAACAACAGGGTAAGCCAGGGGCGGTGCGAGGAAGACGGGTTTTGCATGGCTTACCTTTATTGGGAGTAGCCGCGGCGTTCAACTAGAATGGTGCACTCACTGGAGGACTATAGATGAGAGTTTCACTGTTTGTTTCTGCGCTTGTGTTTGCTGCGCTGCTGGCCATCCCTGGCGGCGGTCTTTACGGCGGCGGCCAGGCCTGGGCCGAGGACGCCCTGCTGGGCGAGGTGCTGGACCTCGCCTGCTACATACCCAAGAACGCCAAGGGTCCGCAGCACAAGCGCTGCGCCCAGACCTGTGCCGAGCACGGCATGCCGCTGGGCCTGCTCACCGACGACGGCAGCGTGTACCTGCTCTACCCGCGCCACGGCAAGGAGTCGGCCTTCGACGCCGTAAAGAAACTGGCCGGCTCGCGCGCGAGCATCAAGGGCAAGACTTCCGAGCGCTCGGGCATCAAGGGCCTGGAAGTACACGAAGCCGTGGCCGCTGACTGACACCCCCCTCTTGCTGTGAGGGGCCCTGTTTACCGCCTGCATTATTGAAGAGTTTTACAAATAGTACTGCTCTATAGACCGGGCTGAAATCGGCCTGTTTTTTTTATCCCGACCGCGTTGGAGCCCTTGACTGGCCCCGAGTGCCGGGGTTATCCTGTGTCCATTACTATTCGGCGATGTTGCTTCGGGGTAACGACTCGCCTTTTCAGCCCGGCAGCTGCCGGGCAGGAGGAAAGGGATGCAGGTTTCTAAACCCCGAACGTTGTTGCTGGCCGCGCTTTTGCTGCCCGCTTTTCTTTTTGCTGACGGTTTTGTGGCCGGTGACGCCGAGGCTTCAAAAGAGTCTTCGATCTGTTCCAAGGCCTGCAACTTTTCGCGCAAGTCGTGCGATAAGCAAGCCAAGGAGTTGCGCGACGTCACGCGCGACGGCTGCAAGGACACGCGCGAGATCTGCAGGGACGGTTGTGACACGGCTGAAGACACCTGTCGCGATACCTGCGAAACCACGAGGGATACCTGTAAGGAGGCCTGCAGCACTGACCCCACCCCGGACATCTGCCGCGACGCTTGTGACGACGCGCGGAACTTGTGTCGTTCGGGTTGCGGCAACGCAGAGGGGGATTGTCACACCGCCTGCAAGGATGATCGGAAGACCTGCAAGAAAGCCGCCGACTCCCTTCGCAAGGACGCCCAGGTAGCGTGCAAGAGTGATCGCGGAACATGCCGAAACGTTTGTGACGGTAACGACCCGGCCTGCGTGCGAGCCTGCGGTGATGTTGCCAATCCTTGCTTCAAGGACGCCAAGAAAGCGTTCAAGCAGTGCCGGAAGGCTTGCGGCTCAGGGTCCAACGTGAGCTGTCACGCTGATTGCACCAACGATTGGTTTGACGCCAATGATCTCTGCTCGGCGCCGTTTGCCAGTTGCCTGGCCGACTGCGTGGCGCTCGGGGCCTCGACCACGACCACCACGACGACTATGCCTTGACCTTACGTTTTCGGGCGTACCCCGGTGAATGGACCGGGTGGGGGTCAGTACAGCCGGCGTCAGCCCATTAAGACGCCGCTGTCCGGTCGCCGGCCCTGGCTATCTCCGGGGTCGGCGGCCGCCTTTTTCTCGGGCTCAATCACGCCGTGGCAACGCCTGGTTGTTTTGCCCGTTTGTTACGAAACCGATTGCCGCGGTTCGTGATATCCTCAATAGACATGCACCCCGGAGCGAGTTAGCCTCCGGGGCCGTTCATCGCGACAGGCTGACGTAGCTCAGTTGGTAGAGCAGCTGATTCGTAATCAGCAGGTCGGCGGTTCAACTCCGCCCGTCAGCTCCAGTCTTTCCGCGGCCTTGCGGCCCTTTTTCACCCTTTGCAGAACACGCTTCCAGGCGCGTTGGTACCAGTTTGGTACCACCTGGCAGCGGCTGGCGGGGCTGTGCGTAAGTATCTGGTTTTGAGGGGGGCGATGTCGTGCGGGGAAGGGGGGTACCCCGGTTGGCTGGGTGCTGGGCGGCTCAAGCCTGGATCGGCTTTTGGAGTGGACTCTTAGAATAACGTCTGAATACACCCTGCTGCCTGACCCACCGCGGTGGCCTCAATCAGACGTTCTGCCTTGTATATTACCGTTCCCGCGCGAAGTATCGTTCAGCGCGGGGAGCGCTAAAGTTGGCCCACAATAGTGCTGCAATTATCCTACGGGAGTGATTCAGTTCTCGTACTGCTGGTAACCCGCTACTCAGCGCTGCCGTAAACGATCAGAAAGGGTCTTAAGGGAGAGATTCGGAAACAGTAGTAACGAGAGGTATTCTTTTGTCAGTGAACGTGAGTACTCCCTGTGCGATTTAATTTCCCCCTGCTACTGGTTGAAGCTGATGCGGAGACGCCGCGCGACACGCTCAGGAGGTTTTTTGATGCCTTGGCGAGGGAACTTGATGCCTTGCAGGACGCTATTCCAAACCCGCTGGACGTGCCGTGGAATACTTTTTTTTCCATTTTGCTCTTCGCACTGTGCTGCTGGGTCGGGATGTGGGTAATTTGGGGGGTTATGCTTGTTGTCGGCCATTTTGCTGCAGAGGCATGGCACTTTATTTTCTGGTTTTACCATGGAGCGCCCAAAGGCTCCGAGTGGCTGCGACGTGCAAGTGGCCGCATCTTATGGATTAAGGGTGAGGATGGGTGGAGGGCTTTTCGTCGGGGTGAATTCAATGTCGTTTTAGAGGCGCAGCCAGACTCTCCTGGGTATCTGGAAAGAGAGAGCTATAGCCTTGCGCGTTCTGTTAAGAAGTTGACCGGTTCGCGTGATCAATTCCAATGGGCGCCCAAGAAGTGGTCCTATCGCGGCAATTATCTCGTCTTGCCATGCGTGTTAAAGGAAGGGGTTTCAATCGAGTATGCGGAAATGGTCAAAACGGAACTCGAGCAGGAAGGGCATACTGTTGAAATCAAGCACGGTTCCAGCGACCGGGAAGATCGCGAGCAGGGTTCAGTAGCCGCTGACTGAGCAAGGGGTGAAGACCGTGCCTTAAGGGGGCGGCCGCTGCACCTCGGAAACCAATCGTTTTTCAACAAACATCGCCCCGGCGGCCAGCGCTGTCGCTACCTGCTGATTATCCCACTATATGGCGAGGCGCCTTCTGTACGAAGGTGGCTGTGTCACTTAGGCCAGGAGCGCTGTGATTGGTGGTGTAGGGGATGGGGTGGAGAGAGGTGGTCCCGGGAATTCGGACAG
>JACNKC010000089.1 GCA_014382245.1 Pseudomonadota bacterium
AGCTGTCATCGGTGCAGCCGTTCAGGTCATTGCAGTCGGGAGCCACCCCGCCCACGCAAGCGCCGGCTGAGCAGGTGTCCGCCGTGGTACAGGCGTTGGCATCATCGCAGGAAGCCACGTTGTTGACATTAATGCAGCCCGTCGCCGAATCGCATGTGTCGTCGGTGCAACCGTTGGCGTCATCGCAATCGGGAGCCGCACCACCCACGCAGGCGCTGGCGGCGCAGGTATCTGCGGTCGTGCACGCGTCGCCGTCGTCGCAAGCAGCGATGTTAGGCGCGTTCACACAACCGGCAAGCGAATTACAGAAGTCGTCGGTGCAGCCGTTTGCGTCATCGCATTCCAGGCGCGATCCGCCAACGCAGGCCCCGGCCATGCAGGTATCAGTAGTTGTGCAGGCGTCGCTATCATCGCAGGGAACCGAGTTGTCGAGATTGGCACAACCCGTGGCTGCGTCGCAGCTGTCGGTTGTGCAGAGGTTGCCGTCTTCACAATCAGCCAGCGATGTGTCCACGCCGGCACAGGACCCCGCGGCGCAAACGTCGCCTGTCGTGCAGGCGTTGCCATCGTCGCAGGCCAGCTCGTTGTTGGCCAGCAGGCAACCCGCAGCCACGTCGCAGCTGTTGTCGGTACAGCCGTTGCCGTCATCGCAGAAAGCGTCGTCGGTAATATTTACCAGCGAGTCGGTGACCTCGTCGCAGCTATCCACCGTGCAGGCCACGCCATCGTCGGGATCGGGATCGGCGTTGTCCTGGCAGCCGGCCACCGCGTCGCAGGTCTCAACGCCCGTGCAATACAGCCCATCATCGCAGTTGCCGTCGTTGACAGCGTTTACAATCACGTCGTTGATTTCGTCGCAGCTGTCGTCCGTGCAAGGCACGCCATCGTCGGCCACCGGGTCGGCGTTGTCCTGGCAGCCGGCCACCGCGTCGCAGGTCTCAACGCCCGTGCAATACAGCCCATCATCGCAGTTGCCGTCGTTGACAGCGTTTACAATCACGTCGTTGATTTCGTCGCAGCTATCCACCGTGCAGGCCACGCCGTCGTCGGGATCGGGATCGGCGTTGTCCTGGCAGCCCAGCAACTGGTCACAGCTCTCGACGCCGGTGCAGAACTCGCCATCGTCGCAAAAAGCGTCGTTGACCGCGTTTACAATCACGTCGTTGATCTCGTCGCAGCTATCCACCGTGCAGGCCACGCCGTCGTCGGGATCGGGATCGGCGTTGTCCTGGCAGCCCAGCAACTGGTCACAGCTCTCGACGCCGGTGCAGAACTCGCCATCGTCGCAAAAAGCGTCGTTGACCGCGTTTACAATCACGTCGTTGATCTCGTCGCAGCTATCCACCGTGCAGGCCACGCTGTCGTCGGCCACGGGGTCGGCGTTGTCCACGCAGCCGAGAATCGTGTCACAGCTCTCGACACCGGTGCAGAACTCGCCGTCGTCGCATACCGGCGCTATTCCACCCACGCAGGCTCCCGCCACGCAAGTGTCTGCCGTGGTGCAAGCATCAGAATCGTCACAGGCCAGCGTGTTGTTGCTGTTAGTACAGGCGTGGGTGACGGTATCACAGGCGTCGTCGGTACAGCCGTTGAGATCATCGCAGAGCGCTGCGACCGGAAAATTGCTGCTGTCGGCCACGCAACCCTCATCGAGGAGGACCGCGGTCACACCCTGGGCGTTGTCAACCGAGGCATCGCCGTCGAGCCGAAAGGCGGCCAGGCGCACGCCCCGGCTGCTGATAACTAGCCTGGACGGCGAAAGCGGTGCCACTTCGTCGAAACGAATCGACCACAGCACCCAGACCTGGTTTTGGGACGCTCCAAGCGGATCCCCGCTGACAGGGTCGAGGTTCTCCTGGGCTACTACCTGGACGTTGTTGGCGTCAAATACGATGTTTCCCGTGGGGGTGAAAAAGGTAGCCTCGAAGCCGTCAAGACCGACCTCGTCACCAGCGCAGATCAGCGGCGGCGAGCAGGCAGGGTCCTCGCCCAGGCCGGTGCCAAGTAACGGAGCACCGCCACCATCGATCAGGCCCTGGCCTGCAGCATCGGTCAGCTGGTCGCCGAAGGATCCGTGCACGTTGGTAAAAAGATCGCGTGGCACGTTGGCCATGACGATATCAAAACGCGGCAGGGCAGCGCTGCCCGCGTTCTCGAACACGATCGGCAGGGCGGCAACATCGGTGGCATCGCCGAGGTACTTTTCAATGGGCCCCAACAGCGGGTCTAAACAGGGGGCTGTACACTGGGCCCCCGACGTGGCCGGTGAAACCAGGGAAGCAATAAAAATTAAAAGCCCCGCGGCACAGGTCGCCCTGCATCGCGCTGCGGCAATAGCGCGGTGATACATTGTTTGTCTCCGTATTGGACCCTTAACAGGGTCGTCTGTTGACAACGGCACAGGGAACGCGGGGCTGTCAACAGGGGCTTCCCCCCCGGTCGGGAGAATACTTCGGGACAACAATAGTAGGCCGCACGGGGCGCGAAATACTTGTTTCCACTACCTCGCACGGCTTTGTCGTGTGCCGTGCGAGCTGCTTTGCGCCCACGCGCGAAAGCCCGGCACAGCTGGGGGTGAACGCTGGTAAATTCAGCGCCCGGGAGTAACGAGGAAGGACTGTCGGCCGAGCAGCTCTATGCCCGCCTCGACCCTGTCGCCCACAGCGAGGTAGTCGAGCTCATCGCGGTGGCGGAGCATCGAAGCCAACGCGGCGCGGCGAACCGGCCAGGTCCACGTGGCCAGGGCCCCGAACAGGTACCCCGCGCGACGGACCAGGCCAGGAGCCTGGAAGGCAACACCGGCCGGCGTGCCGGTGAGCACCACGCTGCCCGCGGGCAGCACGTAGGTGTTCCAGCCCCGCCTGCGCGCCGGAACCGCCAATTGGAACTTGCGTCGCTCGCCACCAAGCGTGGCCGGGGCTATCGCAAGGTGCCCTTCCCGGGCTACGCGATCCGACAGGGCACGAAGTATGGCCACCGGCGGATTTTTCATCAGGCCGGTGTCGGACGACTGCGCGCAACGGACACCGTCCTCCTCGTTGACCTGGGTAAACATGTGCAGGCCGCGCGGCTCCCCGTTGCCAGGCCACAGCGGCAACTCGGCCCCGTGCACCATCCACGGCCCAGCCACGAAGAAGCCCGGTCCAGCCTTGGCGTCGCCCGCCCCGCGGGGCCCGAACAGCACGAGCGGATTGCGATCGGTCAGATCGTTGGCCGTAAACCACGCCAGTTGTTTCTCGAGCAGTCCCGCCGCGGGAATTTTTCCCAGGTCCAGCTCCTCGAGTAACACGAACCCCAGTTCGACCTCGTAGTCGAGCAGCGCGTCGCGCCCCGGGTGTGCGAGGTCGGAGTAAGCAGAGGTCGGTACGACCGGCTTGGCGAAGAGGAACATCTCGCCACCACCCGCTTCTTGCGCGTGCGCGGCGTAATTGAAGCCGGCGCCCAGCACCACGACGCGCTCGTTGAGCAGGTCGGCAACCGAAATGTTGACCACCGGCTCGACCACTGTTTGCAAGCGCTGGGGGTCGAGCTCTTCGACAAACTCGGCGTCAATCGCGTCCCGGCCCTCGCCAAGCCACTCCGCCCATACGTCGGCGGCCCGGCTGAAACCGTCGGCCGCGTAGAAAGATTCGAGCGTGGCCACGCCTTCGAGGCCATCGGCAGACAGGTTGTAGACAAGCAGGGGAACGCCGTCACGGCTGTCGAGTACCAATCCGAAACAGGGGCCGCCCTCGCAGGAGTGATCGCGGCTTCGGTAGCTGAGCACGCGCGGTGGGCCGGCCTGTTGGCCTGCAGCCAGAAGCTCGCAGTCGGCCGCCCGGGCATCGTTGACCAGCGCGAGCTGTGCCGCCGCGAGCAGCAACGACAAGGTCAGCGACGAAAGCCGCCTGGGCAGAACGTTCATGAAGCTATTTGGCGCCCTTCGAGCCCCACGGTCAAGAGCGCGCTGCGGACGGCGAACGCGAAGAGCTCAGATCCAACCCTGCTTGACCAACAGCACGGCTGCCTGCACGCGGTTGCTCACTCCTATCTTGCGAAAGATGCGCTTGAGTTCCGACTTCACGGTTTCAGCCGAGATGCCTAGCAACGACGCTATCTCGGTGTTGCTCAAGCCCTCGCAGACCAGCGACAGCACTTTCTTCTCACGCACCGTTAGATTGGGGGGTGCCAGCCTCGGGTCGTAAACAAAGGCCTCGCCGGTCGCCGCGGGCTGCTGGTATGCATGGGAGCTGGCGGTCGCGGTCGCGAATGATTTTATCTCCATGTTAAACGTCTCCTCGGGCTACTTGCCTCGAGAACTGGCCTCTCCCCCGCCGACGTCATCCCGTGCTACCTGAATAGCTCAAGCCCGGGGCCAACGTCGACCCCCTTTCTACATCAAACAGGCAGCTGCCCATTCGAGGACGGCTGTTCGCCTGGCTAGTCGACGGCCTGTTGAAACCTTTTTGCACAACTACGTCCACGACTCTCCGCGTCATACTGGTTTAAATAGTTAACAGTTTTAGTAATGGCCCTGCCCTGCCGCGCTTGCACGAACCCACGGTAACTGGAGAATCGCTGTCGATGACAACTATGCCGCCGCCCGAAGCAGACCCGCCAGGCAACCATGACAACGATAGAGCCCCCGGCACACCCCCCGGTGAGCGCGCGGCTGGCGGCGTTGCCGGCAAACTGCTGTGGGTAGACCTCTCTGAGAAACGCAGCTGGGAAGAAGTGGTGTCTCCCGAGGTATCGAGGGCCTTCCTCGGAGGCTACGGGCTGGGAGCCTGGGCGCTGTACCGCAACCTCGAGCCGGGCACCGACCCGCTGTCGGCCGACAACATCTTCGGCATAGTGGCGGGCACTCTCACGGGCTACGGCACGCCGTTTTCCGGCCGCAGCCAGATCGTGTCGCGCAGCCCCTTGACGGGCACCTGGGCCGACTCCAACTCGGGCGGTGCTATAGCCGGCCAGCTCAAGCGCTGCGGCTACGACGGCTTGTTCGTGCGCGGCTGCGCCGACTCGCCCACCGCGCTCATCATTCGCGACGGCAAGGTCAGCTTTGAAGACGCCACCGACCTGTGGGGGCTTACCACCTTTGAGGCCACCGACCGCCTGGCCGAGCGCCTGGACCGCGAAAAGACGGGTTTTTCGGTTATTGGACCGGCCGGTGAAAAACAGTCGCTCATCGCCGCGGTCATCAATGACCGCTACCACGCCTGGGGGCGGCAGGGTTTCGGCGCCATCCTCGGCTCCAAGAAACTCAAGGCCATAGCCGTGCAGGGAAGCGGGCAGGTGCCGCTGGCCCACCCCGCCGCTTTCAAGGCCTTGTGCGAAGAGATCAACCTGCCCTACCGCGAGGCCCACAGCCTGCTGGTGCGCTTCATGGCCTACGTGATGAAGACCAACCGCTTCATGGGTTTCGTTTACCGCATGATAACCAAGCTGGGGCTGAAGCTGCCCGTGGGTGGAAACCAGGCGCCGATGATACGCACCTGGCGTAAAATGGGCACCACCTCGGCTGTTTCGGTGTCGACCGAAAACGGCGACGCGCCGGTCAAAAACTGGACCGGCGCCGGCAGCAAGGACTTCCCGCTCTCGACCAAGGCCTACAAGGTGAGCGACGAGGCCGTGCAGCGTTACATAGACCGCTCGCTTTCCTGCGGCGACTGCCCGCTGGTGTGCAAGGGCGTGGTGTCGGTCAAGGACGGCGCCTACAAGACCGACCAGGTGCGCCGACCCGACTACGAAACCCTGTGTGGATTCGGCGCCAACATGCTCAACGACAACCTCGAATCGGTCGTCATGTGCCACCACATCTGCAACAACTACGGCATGGACGCCGTGTCGGCGGCCGCCACCCTGGGCATGGTGGCCGAGCTCTACGAGAAGGGCGTTCTCACTATCGACGAGCTCGACGGCGTAGACCTCAGGTGGGGCAACGCCGAGGCCATCGTAGAGATGACCCGCAAGATGGCCACGCGCGAGGGCTGCGGCGACCTGTTTGCCGACGGCAGCGCCAAGGCCGCCGAGCGCCTGGGCACCGACGGCGCCCGCGAGGCTGCCGTGCACGTGCACGGCCAGGAACCGGCCTACCACGACCCCAAGTTCTCGATGTCAATGGGCACCGGCTACGTGGCCGACCCCACGCCGGGACGTCACACGACGGGCAACGCGAGCTGGAACGAATCCTTCGGCATGAAGCTGCCGCTGCCCGACGCGAAGCCCGCCACCGTGGAAGCCGCCAGCGTGGGCCTGCGCAGTTACGAGGGCAAGGGCGAAGCCCAGCGCATCTGGAGCAACCACCACCAGGCGCTCAACGGTTCGGGCTTGTGCATGTTCTCGCAGTTGACAGGCGGACTCCCCTACTCGCGGCTCATAAACGCGGCCACCGGTTGGGACATGACCGACGACGAATTCCTCGATGCAGGCGAACGCATTCAGAACATGCGCCACGCCTTCAACGTGCGCGAGGGCATCAAGCCCGCCGACTTCAAGGCCCACCCGCGCATGACGGGCGAAGTGCCGCTCAAGCACGGCCCCCTGGCCGGCGTGAAGGTCGACCAGCAGAAACTCAAGGACATGTACTTCGATGCCATGGACTGGGACCGCGAGAGCGGGCGGGTGTCTGCCGACAGGGCAAAAGCGCTGGGCATCGAAGAAACCCTGGCCGACCTCGTCGGCTGAAACCGACGTCTGCCATCAAGCCGGTGAAGGTACGCTTTTTCATACGCGGGTACATGCTCGACACTTTTGTGTCCTTCGACCGCAAGCTGCGACTACCCGACGGTTGCAGCATGGCCGACGCGTTCGTCCGCGTTGAAAAGAAAGCCGGGGTCAAGCTCTCGCGTTGCCTGGCCGAGTCGGAGGTCGTGGCCGAATCTATACTGCTCAACGGGGAGCGCGTGCCCCTGCCACGGCTGTCGGAAACCACGCTCTCGGACGGCGACGAGGTGTCGGTGCTCTCGCCGCTGGCCGGCGGCTAGGAAAGCGCTGTCCCTTTCAAGCACGGCGCATGTCGACCGGCGCACCCCGGGGTGCGTGACCGGGCGAGCCGTAGAACATGCGGTAGTGAATGTGGCCGTAGCCGCCGGCAAGGTGCAGCGGCTTCCACGGAGCCAGCACCGGTTCCTGCTGCCCCTTCCAGTTCTTGAACTGGTGCGGTTCCCAGGCGTGATAGATTATGACCTCGCCGGGTTGCACCGAGGGTGAGAGCTTGGCCATGGCCTCGAAGGCGCCGTGGTCGTTAAAAACCTCGACCGCGTCACCGTCGGCTATGCCGCGCGGGCGACAGTCCACCGGGCTCACGAAACACACCGGCTCGCCGCGCTGCAACCGCAGCATAAGGTCGTGATCACGCCATATGGCGTGAATGCTCCAACGGGTGTGGCCACCGTTTACCCGCAGCGGAAACCTGCTGTCGGTCCCAGGGGGATCCTTGTGCCTGGGTAACGCCTCGTCGGCCTCGAGATACCACTGGTGATCGAGGTAGAACTGCTGGCGGCCGGTTATCGTAGGCCAGGCTACCTTGCCCGAAGCCATCCAGCCGTGCGGCCAGGTGGTGTCGTCGGGGTCAAAGTCGCTGCTGGTCTGGTAGATGGGCGTTGGCCTGGCCGTCCCCTTGATGCGAACCGCGCCTTTCTTGAGCACGTCCCTGGCCCTGGGTTTACCGATGCTGGGGCTGCGACTGAAAATGTCGTCCATGAGCCTGACCGGGTCATCTTTCTCGTGGGGCTTGTAACGACCCTTGGACGTGTAGAACGCGTATGCATCGCCCAGGTCCAGGGGCTTGTCGCGGTAACCTCTCACCTTGCCCACTTCCCGCTCTTTCGAGCGCAGGGCAACCTTCTCGGCGAGGCGCCCCAGGATCTCCCACTCCGACTTAGACTCGCCCAGCGCTTCGACGGCCTTGTCAGAAGTTATGATGTAAGGCACGTAGCTCTGCGCGTACTTGATACCGTATTTTTCGTAGTAACCGGCAGCGGGCAGTACGTAGTCGGCCCACATCGAGGTGGTGCTCATGCGAAAGTTGATCGACACCACGCAGTCGAGCTTGGGCCAGAGTCCTTCCCTGGCCAGTTGCGGAGCGGGCCAGCGTCGCAGCGGATTGCTGCCGGTGAATATGAACGCCCGCGGCTGCCTGTCCTCTGCCGGGTGCATGGGAAACCACCCCTTGTCTAGAGACTCCCTGAGGTAGGCTTCCATCCCGCGAGGCAGGCCCTTCTCAACCTGGGCCGGGTCCGACCATGCCTCGCGATAGCCACCGTGCACGTAGAGAAACGGCATTAGCGGCATGTTGGCGTTCTTGTAGCTGAACTGCGTGAACAGATCCTCGTAATCGCGCGGTGCCAGGCCCCGAATGGCGCGGGGGATTACGCGCAGCGTTTCCACCAGCGACAGGCCGGTTCCGCCCAGCCGATCGAGGCCGTCGAGCCCCCACCACGCGGCCACGCGCAAGCCGCCCCCGGGCTTGCCCTGGTTACCCGTGAGGGCCATCAACAGTATCATGGCCCGCTGCATGAGATCGCTGTGGTGCAGCTTGCACGCGCCCCAGGAGGCAAAGATCATGGCCGAGCCGGCGGCCGCCATTTCGCGCGCGAATCGGCGCGTTACGGCCGGGGCAATGCCGGTGGTGGTCCTGGTCTTCTCGGGTGTGTGTTCTTCGAGCCTCTCCCTGAGGCGATCGAACACGGTTCGCACGGTGACCGTGGAACCATCGGCCAGGCGCAACTCGTGGCTGCCCTCCAGCGCCGGTCGCGCCTTTCCGTATGACAACGTCCGGCCGCCATGGCCCTGGCAGCCCGGGACCTTGATCACGCCATCGCTGACCTCGTCCCAGGCGTAGAACAGGTCGTCGCGGCCGTGGCGTTTCAAGTCCGACTCGCGCAAAAAACGATCGTTGTCCTCTCTCACCAACAACGGAAGGTCGGTCTGCTCGCGCATGTAGTCGGCATCGTACAAACTCTCCTCCACCATGACCTGGGCAGCGGCCAGGCCCAGGGCCGCATCGCTCTGCGGCCTGGGGTTGAGCCACAGGTCGGCACGTATGGCGGTGGCGTTCAGGTCGGGGCTTATCACTACCAACTTCGCCCCGCGGTAGCGGGCCTCGTACATGAAGTGCGCGTCGGGTATGCGCGTGTAGGCCGGGTTGCCTATCCACACAACGATGTAGTCTGAACGGAACCAGTCGTCGGACGTACCCTCACAGTTATACATACCCCAGGTCTGCACGCAGCCCATGGGCATGTCGCCAACGCCCGACCAGGAGTCGAGCATGGTGGCCTGCAACGCCTCGGCAAAACGTATCTCGCCTGCCGTCTCGGGGCCGTAACCGGCGTTGGTGGTGCCGTGATCGTAGATTATGGATTCGCTTCCCTGCTCTAAGGCTGCGTCTATGAGCTTGTCGGCTATCTCGCCCAGTGCCTGCTCCCAGCTCACGCGTTTCCACCTGCCAGCGCCGCGCTCGCCAACGCGCTTGAGCGGGTGCAGCACCCTTGAGCCGGATGCCTGCAGGTCGGTGTAACAGGCGCCCTTCTGGCACCCGCGGGGGTTGGCGTCGGGCACGTCCGGCCGCGGGGCCTCGTACAAGGGGGCCTGCTCTTCGCGCCAGCAGATGCCGTCCTTGACGTACACGTCCCACGCGCAGGCCGATATGCAGTTGGCCCGCGAGTGCGTGCAGCGCGCGATGGAATCCCAGGTCCATTTCTCGCGGTGCACGTCGCGCCAGTCACCGTAGACCAGCGGATCGACGAGCTCGCGCGCCCGCCCGCTGGCCGACCCCCCGTTTGCCGGCCCGTTGTCACCACCGGGGCCGAGGCAGGACATGTTGAGCATCAGCACGCCCGCGCCCACGGAGGCGCCGGCCAGGAAACCCCGCCTGCTTATGGTCGCGGCTTCAGAGCCCGCAGGACCGACGCCGCGCTTCCCGCTCACGTCACCCGCCCCGCTCACGTCGCGTACGCGTGATCGAACCAGCGCTCGACCAGTCCCGCCACCTTCATTCCTGACCCGGTGGCCTGGTGGGTACCCATGCTCGGGGCACCGGCGTCGCAACCGGCCAGGAACAGCCCGTCCACCGGTAACTCGGGGTCAGGCTTGAGCCGGCCGCACTGGCCCACGACCTGGCCCAGGCCAACGCACTCGCCGCCCTGGCCGGGCAGCACCGAGTCGCGCGTGCCATCGGACACCTCCAGTGGCCCATCGCATTCCTTGCGTTCGACCGCGTGCCAGGCCGCCGGGAACACGCGCTCGAACATCGCGTCAACCCGCCGGTACAGCGGCTCTATGGTCTTCGACAAGGGGTCCGGCGAGCACAGGGTGCCGGCTATGACACACTGCTTGCCCGCCGGTGCCATCGTGGGATCAAACACGGCCGGCACGGTGAGAAACAGCGTTACCTCGTCGGGTATCTCGCCGTCGTCGACGGCCCGGGCCCTGGCAAGATCCCACCAGCTCTGGTCGGAGTAGGCCAGCGCCATGCCGGTCTCAAGTACCGGGCGGTCGAGGAAGTAGCGCACCGTTGCCCATCCCCCGCCGGGCTCCAGTGCGCGCAAGCGTTCAACGAAGCCCTGGTCAAAGTGGCGCTCGCCCACCAGCTTGAGCACCGTGGGCTGTATGCCGGCGCTGCTCACGACCACCGGCGCGTGGAAGTCGCTTCCGGCGGTGGCCACGCCGCGCACGCGTCCGTCGCTGACCAGGATTTCGCCCACTCGTTGGCGGGTGAGTATCTCGGCGCCGTTGGCACGCAACCAGGCCGCCACGTCGGCGAGCACGCGGCCGAAGCCACCCAGGTAGTAACCGCCACCGCCGCTCGCGGCTATCTCCTGTATGATGCGGAGCTGCTCACTGGCGGCCACGCGGTCTATGGGCTCGGCCAGCGAAGCGTTGGCGTGCATGGCCATGTAGCTGTACAGCCCCCAGGGCACGTCCAGCGTGGCGAGGTAGTCCTTCATGCTGACCTCGTCGAGTTCGTCGAGCGCGTCACCGTCCAGGCTCACCATCTCGGCCATCGCCGCGATCGCGCGCTCGCGCTCGGAATCGTCGAGATCCCAGAGATCAAACAGCGGTGTGGGGTCGTCGCCGGTCTGGGGGGCCACCTGCACGCGGAACTCACCCGACCCGTCGGGACGGTAGCAGAGGGTCGCCGCGTCGAGCAGCACCTGGCCCAGGCGATCCTCCATGCCGAGCTCGCGAAAGAGCGTGCGGAAGGCCGGGTCACGCATGGGCACCTGCAGCTTGGGTCCCAGCTCGTAGCGGTAGCCCCCGCGCTCCACGGTGACCGGCTTGCCACCCACGTGGTCGTTTTTTTCGAGCACCAGCACGCGCTTACCCGACTTCACCAGCATGGCCGCACACGCGAGCCCACCGGGCCCCGAACCGATCACGATCACGTCCCACTTCTTCTCTTTCATCTTTCAACTCCCGCCCATCAGCGCGTGCTACGCTGGGGCTTTTTCTATCTCGACCCTGGTGCCGCGGTCGCACTGGCCCGGTTCTCCCTGGATCATCCAGGGCCTGAGGTGGTAATATCCGCCGGCCAGTTGCAGCGGGTTTATGGGCGACGCGAACAACGATTGGTGAGAGCTTCCCTTCTCGAACTGGTAGGGCTCCCACGCGTGGTAGACGGTGACCTGCCCTGGCCTGAGCGAGGGCGTGACCTTGGCCTTCATGTAGACCCGGCCGGTATCGTTGCGCAGCAGCACGCGGTCGCCGTCGGCGATGCCCCTGTTACGGGCATCGATCGGACCGATGATGACCACCGGCTCGCCGCGCTGCAGCCTGAGCATGAGCGCGTTGTCACGCCACGAGGCGTGTATAGACCAGCGGGCGTGACCGCCGGTGAGGGCGAGTGGGTAATCGCCGCCTATGGGCGGATTGTCAATGTGAACGGGCAACTGCTCGCCCAGCTCGAGATAGCGTTCGTGGTCAACGTAGAACTGCATGCGGCGGGTATACGTTGGCCAGGGCTTCTTGTCGCGCGTGTACCAGGTGTTGGGATTGATGGTCTCGTGGGGCTCGATGTCGGTAGCGTTGCCTATGTTGACCGGGCTCATGCCCAGCGACGTGAAACGGGCGAAGCCGTCTTCCTTGAGCTTTTCCCAGCTGATGCCGCCCAGGTTGGTGTTGACCTTGAGCAGGTCGGTGAGAAAATCCTCGGGGTTTTCGTCGGTGTAGCGGCCGTGAAAACTGAACTCGTCCCAGGCCCGGTCAAGACGCCGCGGCTTGCCGTGCCTGTCGGTGTAAGTCGTTATGCCGCGCTCCTTTGCACGCCGCTGCATGGTCTTCATCAGTCGACAGTGAAACACCCAGTCGGGCTTCGAGTCGCCCAACGGCTCAACCGCCGCGGTCGTGACGTGGGCAAAGGGGGCGTGCGGTGTGGCCCAGGTAATGTCGTCTCTTTCGTACCAGCCCGCAGCGGGAAAAACGTAATCCGAGAACAGGGCCGTGTTGCTCATGCGCCAGTCGACGCTCACCAGCAGGTCGAGCCGCGGCAGCAGGTGCTTCACCAGCCGATCGTAGCCACGCGCGCGGCGCAACATGTTACCGCCCACCGACATCAACACCCGCGGCGGGGTGACCGGTGCCAGCTGCCAACCTTTTTCTATCGACTCGTCGAGGTAGTCGTCCAACTCGCGCGGCAGCGAGGTCTCCCATTTTTTTGAACTGCCGCTGTTCACGTCGAGGCCGCCGAAGAGGTGAAAGAACAGCACCGACGATATAAACCCGCCGCGCGAATATTCCTCGCGCGCGCGCTCGTAGAGGTACATCTCGGTGGTCTCGCCGCGTGCGCGGGCAGCAGCCATGCCGGGTGCCGCTTTCAGTCCCATGGCGATGGCCCCCAGGCGCAAAGAAAGGCTGCCCGACGACACGCCGGCGACCTCGGGCGACTCTATTGTGAGCCAGGGAAACGCACTGAAGCCCGCCCCACGGTGGCCTATCTGCCCGCACAGCGCCAGCAGCAGGAGCTGCACGCGCTCCATCTCTATGCCGTGGTAGACCTTCGAGAAGTTCGACTGCGTGAGTATGGTGACAGCGCGGGCCGAGGCCACGCGCCGCGCCAGCGCCTCTAAGACGGCCGGCGCCACGCCGGTGACGCGCTCAACCGAGGCGGGATCATAGTCGACCAGGCTCTCGCGCAACAATTCGAAGGCCGGCAGCACGGCCACCCGGCCCTCGAGGCAGTTGACCGTGAACTCCCCGTGCAGCGCCGGCCGCAGGCCTTCCAGTTTGAGGCTGCGTCGGGACAACGCGCGCGCGCCTCCTGAAACCTCGTCCCAGCAGTACATGCGCTCGTCGCTGCCACCTTTCACCAGGTCGGCCTCGCGCAGGAAACGCCCGTTGTCGCGTCTCACGAGCAAGCCGAGATCGGTTTGCTCGCGTACGAAGCCCTGGTCGTACAGTCCCTCCTCGACTATCACCCGCGCCATGCCCAGGCCCAGCGCCGCGTCGCTGCCCACGGCCACCGTCACCCACTGGTCGGCGTGCACGCTCGTGGCGTTGTAATCCGGGGCGATGCTCACCAGGTGGGCGCCGTTGTAGCGGGCCTCGGTTATGAAATGAGCGTTTGGAATCTGCGTGTAAACCGGGTTGCCGCCCCAGGCCAGGATGAGATCGGAGTAGAACCAGTCGTCGGCGGAGCTGGCGAAACAAATCTTGCCCGTGGTGACAAACGCGCCCGGGTGATGGTCTCCTATTTCCGAGTTGTCGTCGAGCATCACGCTGCCGGTGACGTGGGCGGTCCTCGTAACGGCCACCCCGTGGCCGCCGTTGGTGACGCTGGTGCCGAAGTCCCAGTACAGCGATCCCGGGCCGTCTTCGACCATGGCGTCGATGAGCTTGTCAGCCACGTCGTCGAGCGCGTCCTGCCAGGCTACCCTCTTCCAGCGACCTTCGCCTCGCTCACCGACCCGCTTGAGCGGGTGCAGCAGGCGCGACGAGTCGTACATGCGGTGGCTGAAACATGCGCCCTTCTGGCAACCGCGCGGGTTGTAGTCTGGCACGTCTGCGTTGGTGGCCTCGTATGCGGCCACCTGTTCCTCGCGCAGTACCAGGTTGTCCTTCACGTAAACGTTCCACGCGCAGCCGCGCTGGTACCAGCAGTTGATGTGATGGGTACCCTTGGCTATGCGGTCCCACTGCCATTTTTCAGCCCACAGGTCTTTCCAGCCGCCGTAGGCCGGCGTTGGTAGCGGCGAGGTCTTCAGCGACGATGGACCCGACGCTACCCCGGGCTGATCACCCCCCGGCGAACAGGCCGGCAACAGCGACCCCAGCGAAAGCGCGAGCGCCGTGCTCGACCCGGTCTTGAGAAATTCGCGCCTGCTCAGTACCACCCTTTCATTTCCCCCTCGCGGCGGTACTCAATGAATCGACCAATCGAATCGAGACCGTCGAAGTGAGAAAGCGCTGCTGGCCCCTGCAGCCGCCTATCATCACGGTAAGCGACGACGGAGTGGGCCCGGGATCCCCCGTCATGCCCACCCGGCAACGGCCATCGGCGCAGGCACCGGTGACCAGCGGCGGGGTCCCGGTCTGCTGCCGGTCACCCGAAGAAGCGCGGTCGTAGGAGTGGGCCGTGGCGACTCCAGCCTTCCAGCTCCAGGCCCGCTGGGCGGAGCTGCCCGCTCCCGGCTCGAAGGTGGCAAAACCAGGCCTCGACGAGAACAACACGCTGAGCTCGGTGCAGGCCGGGTCTGGTTCTTCCCACTCCAGCTCCAGCTGCAGGCCGCCGTTCGTTGCCCCTGCCGCTATTTCGAGCGGCGGGTAGTAGTCGAGCCACCCGCCGGCCAAGGCCATGCGCCGAAGTTGCTTGCTGTCTCCCACCCCCGGGGCGCGCAGTTGCAAGCTGGTCGGTGAAGGCTGCTCGACTGCCAGCTCACGACCCAGCCCTTGTACGTGACCGACCACCGCCCAGCGCTCGATGGGACTGAGAACATCCTTCCAGAAAGAGGTCATGGGTGTACCGTCAAGTCCCGTGAGTATGCGCAGGTATATATCCTCGGGACGGCCGCCGCCCTTGAACACGCCCAGGGCGAAGCTGCGCGGGTGTATTTTTCGCCCGCTGTCGTCGGTGAGATCGGCGGCCGAGGGGCCATCACCCCTGCCGCCCTGGCCGTGGCAGCCGTCGCAGCCCATGTCGGAGTACAGCCGCCCGCCCAGGGAGGCGAGCTCGGCCGTAGGTCGTGGCCTCGGTGGTATTTTTTCTGCCGGGGGGACCTCGTACAGGTCGAACCAGCTACCGTCTTCGTTGACCGGGCCACCCAGCGACTTAACGTAGACCAGCAACCGGCCCAGCCTGGCCTCGCCCAGGTGGGAGAACGAGGGCATGCCACTGCCGGGCATACCGCGGCCGATGGTGCGCAGCAGATCCTCGTCGGTGGGCAACTCACCGCTCTCGGTACTGCGAAGTTTATACAAACCGTCGTGAAAATTTCGCGGTCGAGGATCGAGCAGCTCGGCCACCGGCCCGTCGCCCCTTCCCTGCACACCGTGGCACTGGGCGCACTCGGCCAGGTACAGATCCTCGCCGCTCGACGCGGCCAGCGATTCGGTCGGCTGACAAACAGCCGCAAGCAGGACAGGGAGCAAAATCGCCGCTGCGCCGCAACCGTCTAATGCGGGCTTCATCTTTTTTTGCTCCACGGCGACCCGCTGCCGGACGCCTCACCGTAGAGCTCGGCGATGGCGCTCGATGCACGCGCCGACAACGAGCGGAAGGTTTCTATTTCGTCGGGATAAAACCTGTCGAGCAATCGCTCGACCCGTTGCACCTGCACCGCCTGGAAGCTTGCCAGTACAGCCCGACCTCCGCGGCTGAGTTTGAACAGCCGACTCCTGGCGTCGCCGGGATCCTCGCTCCTGGAAACCCAGCCCTGTTTCTCGAGCCTGGCCAGGGTAACCGACGCCGTGGGTGCGGTAACCACGAGACTGCGCGCGACCTCGCTTACCGGTATTCCCGGCCTGAGGTCAAGCAATTGCAAGACCCTGAGCTGGGCCGGGGTGGCGCCGTGGGGATTACTCGCCGCGGGGTCTGAGACGAAAACGCGGAAGGCCACGTCGAGCAGGCCCGCGAGCTCGTAGAAAACCTCTGACGCGGCCACGGCTCCGGGTTCGCCGTTGGATCCAGCGGGGTGGGACAATTTACTGTTGGGCGGCAGGGACGTCAGGCGAACCATCGTTCGACACCTCCTTGCTCTGGGGAATATTTATCCGCTGATGTTTAGTTGGTCAAAGCACATTTACACACAGGCCCACGCTTTTTTCTGAAACCGGCCTGTCCTTGCCAATGCTGGGAATACGGCGTCCCCGTGGGGCTGCAACGGTCCGAAAACTTGCCGCCTGCGGGAATCGTTTCCCCCTACCACGAAATATATTTTCAACCGCCGCTGTGCGAAAGGCGTGTCGACGCGAACGCTCGGAGCCCGGGAGGGTAGCGAGCCGGGACGCCTCCCCCTTTTCAGGAAGTGTCGCGGCCCGACCGAAACACGCGGCCTGGGCGCTCGCTGGTGAACTCGCCGTCACGCACGATCTCGCTGCCGTTGACCAGCACGTGGCCGATACCCAGGGCCTCCGCGTAGAGCCGGCCGCCACCACAAGGAAGGTCGGTGCGCGTGTAGGTCTCGCCCGGAGCGATCTCGTCGGGGTCAAAGACAACGAGGTCGGCCGCCCAACCCTGCTTGACCAGGCCGCGGTCGCGCAGCCCGTACAACTCCGCTGGCACCTGGGTGAGCTGGTGGACGGCCTGCTCGAGGTCGAGCAAGCCGTACTCGCGCACGCCGTTGCCCAGCACCTGGGTCGAAAAGGCAAAGGTGTCTATCATGTCGAGGTGAGCGCCAGCATCCGAACCACCGATGACCGTGCGCTCGTCGAGCCACACGCGCCCGCGCTCGCGCCAGCTGGCCTCGTCGCCCCCGAAAGCAGGCGGCATGAAAGATGTAAGCAAGCCGTCAGCCAGGGAGAGGTCAACCAGGGCATCGAAAGACGTCTTACCCTGCTCGCGGGCTATATCGCCTATGCACCTCCCCTTGAACTTCTCGTTGGCGGGCTCAACAACCTGGTCCACGGTCATCGCGCCCCAATCGGCAAGGGCCTTGAGCATGCCCGCCTCGTCGCTGTTGGCGCGTTGGTCGAGCGTGGCGCGGTAAGCGGGGTCGGACAGGGCCCGCTTGCGCTCCTCCAGGGGCAAGCGAAACAACTCGTCCCAGCCGGGCAGCGCGTCGAGCACGAAGCCCGAGTAGAGGTTCAGCCTTAGCAGCATCGGCTGCGGCACCGTGAGAGCCACCACGCCGGCGCCCTGCTCGGCGGCGATGCTGCTGTAGCCCATCTGCGTGTCAGAAAAGTCGGGCGACAGCGAGTTGGGTGCGAGCACGTTCCAGTTGAGCGTCCGCTCGCCCGCCAGTGACATGTCGACCATGAGCTGCACCTGCTCATCGCTGAACTCGCCCACGCCCGGTATCAGTTCAAGCGAGGTGCCCGGGTGGTCGCGCAGCACAGCGGCCAACTCGACCAGCTCGTCGTGCGAGGCGTGGCGCGAGGGCACCGGGTCACCGGATGCGTCGTTGTGGGTGGGCGATACGGTGGACGAGAAACCCATGCCACCCTCGGCAATGCTGTCGGCCAACAATGTCTTCATGGCCGCTAGCTCTTCACTGCTCGCCTCTTCGCCCACCGCGCGCTCGCCCATGACCACGCGACGGATGGCGCAGTGGCCCACGAGAAAACCCGCGTTGACCGACAACTGGCCCTCGAGGCGATCGAGGTACTCGCCAAAACTCGTCCAATCCCAGGGCACTCCCTGTTCGAGGCTTTCGAGGGGCATGCCCTCCACGCGCGCCAGCATGGGCGCGAGATAGTCGCCGGCAGAGGGGCTGAGCGGAGCGATGCTGAAGCCACAGTTGCCGCCGAACACGCTGGTGACACCGTGCAGTGGCGAGGGGCTGAGCGTGCCGTCCCAGAAAGCCTGGGCATCGTAATGGGTGTGCACGTCGATGAAGCCGGGACAGACCACGCGCCCGTCGGCGTCGATGACGCGGTCGGCCTTTTCGTTGATCTCGCCTATGGCCGAAATCACGCCGTCTTTTATACCCAGGTCGGCGCGCCGCCGCCCCGAGCCGCTGCCGTCTATCAACTCGCCGCCGCGAATGACTACGTCCATCATCTCTGTCCCCTCTTGAGCGCGTTGCATTGCCCGCCCCGCGCTGTCTTTATGCTGCCCTGATGCGGCCCTTATGACCAACCGGCGTAGACGATCAGGGCACGGCCGGCAACCGCCCAGGGAGAACAACATGAGCGAAGAATCACACCTGCTCGTAGAGCGCCGCCCTGGCGGCGTGATGGTACTGACCATGAACCGGCCCTCGGCGCGCAACGCGCTCAGCCCGCAGATGCTGGTGCTGATGGCCGAGGCCTGGCACGAGTACCGCGACAACAGCGATCTCCGGGTGGCCATACTCACCGGCGCGGGCGATGAAGATTTCTGCGCCGGTGGCGACCTCAAGCTGACCATGCCGCTGATTACCGGCGCGAGACAGCCCGAGGACGACTGGGACGAGCGCCTGATGGGCGACCTCACCTTGTTTACCGACGCCATACTGCGCAACTTTGAGCTCTACAAGCCGGTCATATGCGCGGTGAACGGTCGCGCCCTGGGCGGCGGCACCGAGATCATGCAGGCCACCGACCTCAGGGTGGCCTCGGACAACGCAGTGTTCGGCACGCCCGAGGCACGCGTCGGACTGCTGCCCGGTGGCGGTTCGCTAACCCGCCTTGTGCGACAGGTGCCGTGGGCGCGGGCGATGGAAATACTCATGCTGGGCGAGCCCTTCGATGCAGCCACGGCCCTGGACATGGGACTGCTCAACTACGTCGTGCCAAGGGGCGAGGCCTTGAAGCGCGCGCTCGAACTGGCCGCCGTGCTGGCCGACTGCGGCCCGCTGGCGGTACAGAAAATCAAGGAGGGCATTCTGCGCTCAAGCGGACTGCCGCTGGCCGATGCTTTCAAGATAGAAGACGAGGTATCGATGGCCGTGATGACTTCAAAAGACGCACGCGAAGGCCCGCGGGCCTTCAAGGAAAAACGCAAGCCGCTGTTCACCGGGGAGTAGCCGGGCAAATCAGCGCCGGGCTGTCAGTCAGCCGCGCGGGCGAAAGGGAGAGCGGTCCGGTCGCTGACCGCGGCAATCTCAACCAGTACCGGGAGATCCAGGCGCAACTCGTCGTTGCTGATGCCGCGGGTCGAGCACACGAGGCGAAACCCCTCTTCGAGCTCGACGATCACCACCGCGTAGGGGACCACCTGGGCAAAGGCACCGTGCAGTGGCCGGTGAGTCACCGTCCAGGAAAAAACCCTGCCGCGGCCCGACACCTGCTGCCAGGCCAACTCGCCCGTGCCGCAGCCAGCGCAGGCCAGGCGCGGTGGATGCTGCCAGCGCCGACAATCCCCGCAGCGTTGGAAGGCCAGGCGACCGGCGGCCAGCTCGCGGTACCACTGCCCCGCCACGCCGGGCGGCGTGGGAGCGGGCAGCGGGTAGTCGTCCACATTTTTTTTCATCTCGCCCATCAGTCGGCCGCCAGCACGGCGAGGCTGCCGTCGCCGAAATCTCCCCAGCCGGTGACCAGCCCCAGGCGCGCGTCGCGAACCTGCCTCGCGCCGGCTTCGCCGCGCAACTGCCGGGTGGCCTCCACGAGGTGGTTCAATCCCCAGCAGTGGCCCTGCGACAACAGCCCGCCGTGGGTGTTGGTGGGATAGCGGCCGCCGTCGAGCGACAGTGTGCCACCCCTCACGAACTCGCCCGAGGCTCCGCGCTCGCACAGGCCCAGCGCCTCGAGCTGCAACAGCACAACGTAGGTAAAGCAGTCGTAGATCTGTAGAAAGTCCATGTCGGTGACACTCACCCCGGCCATGCCCAGCGCCCGCGGCGCGGCCTGGTCGAGCCCGACGCGGAAGAAGTCTTCGCGGCTGGCCATGTCGTCGGCCGGCCAGGGATGACCCTCGGCTGCACCCAGTATGCGCACCACCGGGCGGGCAAGGTCGCGGGCACGCTCGGTGCTGCTGACGATAACGGCCGCCGCGCAATCGGTCTCCTGGCAGCAGTCGAGCACGCGCATGGGCTCGCTCACCCAGGGACTGGCGAGGTACTCGTCCATCTCCAGCTCACGGCCGCGCATGAGTGCGCGCTCGTGCAGCTGGGCGTGCCGGCGAAAGGTGACCGCCAGCTCGCCGGTGTCGCTGTCGCTCACACCGTAGAGCTGCTTGTGGCGCATGCAGATCAGCGAGTAGAACTGCACCGGCATGACGGCGCCGTGAGGAACGACAAAATCCACCAGCACGTCCATGGCCGAACTCGCCGTCACCCCGTGGCGCGGCGGGTCGCTGCCCTCGCGCGGGCGCAGAAAGCTGTGGCCGTTCCAGCCCACGAGCACCAGCACGTTGCTGGCAAGGCCAGCGCTCACTGCCATCGCCGCGTTCTGCAACGAGGCCGTTGGCCCGGCGCCGCCGAGGGCGCTTATGGCCGCGTAGTTGAGCTCGGAAATACCGAGGTTGGCGGCCAGTTCCTCGGAGCTGGTGTACCAGGGCGGAGGCAGTATGCCGTCGATGTCGGCCACCTTGATGCCGGCGTCGTCGGCAGCCCGCCGCGCAACGTCCAACATCATCTCCACCGGCGTGCTCGCGCTGCCCTTGAGGTAGTCGGTCTCGGCCACCCCCGTGATGGCTGCCTTGCCGCTGAACGAGCCCGCGGTCATAGGCCCGTGGCGTGGCGGCCGGCGCGGCGACCGAAAAAAGTGCCGTCGCCGATCGACAACCCGCTGCTGTAACCGGGGGCGGCGAGGCAGGCCGACGCTCGACCCGCTGCGTACAGTCCCTCCACCACACCACCGTCGGCCGCGAGCACGCGCCCGTCGGCGTCGGTATCCAGCCCACCGAGCGTGAAGACCGCGAACATGGAGTTTTCGACCGTGCAGTCCAGCGCACCGTAAGGCGGGCGCAGCGGCACGAGGTAGGACTCGGCCTTGTGAAACCCGGGATCACTGCCCTGCTCGGCCCCGCGGTTATACTCCGCGAGCGTGGCAACGAGACTGCCCGCTGGCACGCCAAGGGTCTGCTCGAGTTCCTCGGCCGACTCGCCCACGCCGGCAATCGGCCGCTCGACTTCGGGTTTTTCCCAGCAGGCCTCGTCCAGTATCAACCAGGCCCGGCCCTGCTGCCCGTAGAGCACGCTGTAGCCGAGCGCGCCCATGTAGGAGTCTTCGTTTATGAAGCGTTGGCCTTGCTCGTTGACGAGTATGCCGCGTTGCAGGCTCTTGGGCGGTGTGAGCGGCAACGAGATTGAGCTCATCTCCATGTTGATGGCATGGCCTCCGGCGGCCATGCCCAGGCCTATGCCGCTGCCGTCGTCGCCCTCGGCCCCCACCTTGAACAGGCAGCGGCCAGCGGTTGGTGCATACTGCTCGAGCATCGAGCTGTTACAGATAAAACCACCGGTGGTGAGCACCACGCCACCGCGCACGCGTACCGCCAGCTCGCCGTCGGTGTTGGCCAGCAACGCGCCCACAACCGCACCCGCCGTGTCGACCACCAGCGCGGTGCAGCGCGTGTCGTAGAGCGTCGTGGCCAACGAAGCCTCGACGGCCTCGACGAGTTTCTGCATCAGCAGCCAGCCGGTCTGGTTGGCGGTGGCCGCGACATGCCCGCGCGGCGCCGGGCGCGCGATCTCGTTGTAGGGGTGGCAGTTCTCGCTGCCCGAATACACCAGGCCCTCGTCGCCAGGCGGCTCACCGCTGTAGTGGGGATAGAAAACGGGCTTGAACGGCAAGCCCAGCTCCACGAACCACCGGTAGTGCTCAACGCTGTGCTCGCAGTAAGGACGCAGCTTGTCGAGGTCGGGCGCGTCGCCACACGAAGCTGCCAGGTAGGCGTACATCTGCTCGGCGCTGTCTTGAAAACCGCAGGCGCGCTGCAGGTCGGTGCCGCCGCCAAGGTAGATGACCCCACCCGACATGGCCGAGGTTCCGCCGCCACCGCTCGCGCGCTCCACGACCAGCACGTCGGCGCCAGCGCGCGCCGCCTCGATGGCTGCAGCCGCACCGGCACAGCCGAGGCCGGCCACGAGCACGTCGACCTCGCGGTCCCACCTGGCCACGTCGGCCACCGAGACCAGTTTTTCGCTCAGGTCCTGTTCTTTCATGCCCGCAACCGCTCAGTCCCTGAAGCGCCGCCACACGCCATCGCGCCGCGCGCGCAACACCTGCGCCCGCTCGGCCGGCGTTACCCTGGCCGTGTCGGCGGGCAGCGCGGCGTCGAGCTCGCCGAGTTTGACCACGCGGTAGCCCTGCCCGGGCACCGAGTCGGCCAGCAGGAAGCGCGGGGTGAGCATGCCCTCCGTGTGGCCGGCGGTGTCTATCCAGTTGGCCACGCCGGGGTCGGCCATGCTTATAACGCCGCGAAACACGCCGTCTGAATCAATGCTCGCCTGCTGTCCGTTGAGACTCGACTGCCGGTAGGTGTAGTCAAAACTCTCGCCCCACCAGTTGTAGAGCTGGAAGCTCCAGTAGTGGCAGGGCGGCGGGGTGAACTCCACGAGCAGCGCCTCGTCGGGCTCGATGCGGAACCAACCAAAGCCGTAGTCCTGCAGGGGGTCGGTTACCGACCTGCCCTTTTCGATCATGATGACCTCGTTGGTGGGCTGGGCGCGGTAGGCCCGGGCCAGCGAATCCCACAGGTCGCAACCGGGGTTTATAAAGCTGATGGCGTTGCGCAGGCGGCGGCCGAAGTCCTCGGGCGTAAGCGGCGGCGGCGGGCCGTCGGCGCCCAGGCGCTCGATGGTAAGATGCCAGGGCAGCTCGTTGGCCCAGTCGTAGAAAAACTGCCGCACGCCCAGCCCTGAAACCTCGGGCGTGAGCTTGAGCCAGTTGCGCGCGTTGTCGGGTCGCTCGGCCGAGACTGTTATTTCAAAACTGCCGTCGTCTTCGAGCTCAAGCTCGAGGCTGTTCATGCTCGCCACCACGCCACCGGGCGCGACCTTGCCCTCGGGAATCTTGTCGCCGAACTTACCGGCCGTGGCAGTAAGGCCCAGGTAGTGGGCCGTGCCGCCACTGCCGCGGATGAGATAATCGTGGTGTCCGCGCAGCGAGACCTTGGAGTACAGGCAGTCTATGTTGTCCAGGCCCCACTTGACGCTGGTGTCCATCAGGCGGCCGAACTCCGGGTAGTCGGGGTCGGCAAACTCCACGAACATGGTGAGCGCCGCGTTGACCAGGCGCGTTAAGTAGCGGTAACCCTCGGCACGGTCCACGGGCGAACAGGGGACGTGCGCAGCGGTGACCACGCGGCCGGCATCGGCAATGGCATCAACGAATGCCTGCCAGGCTTCACCGTTCTCGACCGCGGGGCCGGGCGGACGCAGGCGGGCGGCAAAATCAGCGGCAGAAGCGACGTCGGGCTTACTCACTGGGCTTACTCACTGGGCTTACTCACTGGGCTGCTCGCTCGGGACGTCTGCGCGGAGAACCGGCCAGCCGAAGCGCTGGTACAGCTCCCCCAGCTCTTCTTCCAGTCGCGCGGGCGTGAGGCCGAACTCCTCCAGGCTGTAATCGTGGACGGCCTCGTGCCCGCGAACACGCTGCTCATTATCCCCCAGCCAGTCCCGGTATTCCTGTGTAATCTCCATGCCCAGCTCGCCGTACACCTTTTCTACTGTTGCCAACGGCGACGCCACTAATTCGTTGTAATCAACCAGCGAGCGCAAGGTGTCGGGGTGACGATCGAGTGCTGCCAGCGGGTCGCGGTAGCTCGCGAACGAAATGCCCGTCAGCGCGCGCAAGGAACGCTCGCGTTGCTCGCGACTCCAGCCCGCCCGCGCGAGGCTGCCCTTGATGAGCCTGAGCAGGCTGGGAATGGCCTCGGCCGGGTCACGCAGCGGGACGACAAAACGTGCGTCTGGAAAAAACTCGACGAGCGACTCCACGCGACCGGCGAAAGTGGGATTCTTGCTGCAGTGCACGTGCCCCGGACCAGCCGCGTAGAGCTGGCGGCGCAGGCAGGCGCGGTAGTACCCGAGCAGGCGCCGCCGACGGCGATCGGGCCAGCGGTCGACGTGATAGGCATCGAGCTCGGCCATGAAGGGAAACAGTACCATCCAGAAGCCCGAAGCGCAGGACAAGGCGGCCACGAAGTCGTCCTCCTCGGGGCTGCGAAGGCCGGTGGCGTGTACGCCGGTCGCGGGGTCGACCAGTCCTCGCTCACCGCGCAAAACAGCACGCCCGACGCGCCCGCCCAGGAACAAGCGGTCGGCGGTGGCCAGCGACTGCAGCAGGCGGCGCGAGAGCAACGACGGAAACGCCATCTCCCAGGCCTTGAAGTAACTGAAACGGTCGGGATCGCTCACCAGCAGGCGGTGCAACAGCGTGGTACCACTGCGTGCGTGGCCGAGGATGAACACCGGCTGTTTTATCTCGACCCGGTGCAGCCCGGGGAACAGGATGTTGTCGAGCGCAAAGCAGAGCGCCTGCAGCAGCGCCAGCGGCGGGATGACCAACAGCACCAGCACGAGCGCCATGCGCCGGGCGCGACCGCGCTCGGCCGCCCAGCCCAGCCGCAGCATCAGCCACCAGTTGCGAAACGAAAAATAGAACACGCCGCCCGCTCAGGCTATGACTCTACGCGCCTCGGCCGCGATTTTTTCGAAGTGCTGCTCCAGCGCGGCGTTGGTGCCATGTGGCAGGTTGGCCACTACCTCTGCCGCCCAGTCCACGTAATTGAGCCGACGCTCGGTGTCCCAGCCCTCGGGCGGATGCTCGGTCACGTCGCGCACGTTGGAGATCTTGTCGCCCAGCTTTACCAGGGCCGCGCCCGGCGACAGGGTCGACGCGCGATTGAGCTGCTCCTGCTTGCGTTCTTTCTTGGGCAGCTTCTTGTCGTCGGTAACTTCTTCGACCATGCCGCTCACCCCCTTGCCGAAGAGCTCGACCAGCTCGGCCACCGTGGTCTCGGTGTCTTCGAGGGTATCGTGCAGCAGGGCGGCGGCCAGCGTTTCCTGGTCGTCAACGCCACCCACCCGGGCCAGCAAGGAGGCTACCTCGAGCGGGTGGTTGATGTAGGGCGACGCGTCGACTCCCTTGCGCTTCTGGTCGCGATGCTTGCACGCGGCGAAATACGCCGCCTCCAGTACAAGGTTGTTCATGCTGTCAGCCCTGTCACTTGCTCTCTCCGGGCCACTCCTGCCCCACCCCCCGGCGGTCCGTTGGCCATGGGACCGGCAATCAGTTCTGCAGGACGTTGCCCAGTCTCGAACTGATCAGGGTTTCGGCCTCCGACATTATGCGGTCGATCAGCTCCTTGCAGGTCGGGATGTCGTGGATCAGGCCCGCTACCATGCCGCAGGACCACGCGCCCGCGTCCATGTCGCCCTCGGACATTATGCGCGGGTACACGCCCGCCACCTCGTCCATGATGTCGCCGAAGCCCAGGTTCTCGCCAAGCTCCTTCTCTTTTGCCAGCAACCGCTCGACGGCCGGGTTGGTGAGCACGCGCTCGGTGTTGCGCAAGGGGCGCATGATGAGCCGCGTATCGAGTTCGCTGGCGTCTACGATGGCCTGCTTCACGTTCTCGTGCACCGGGGCTTCCCTGGTGGCTATGAAGCGCGTACCCATGTTCATTCCCTCGGCTCCCATCGCGAGTGACGCCACCAGCGACCGTGCGTCGGCCATGCCGCCAGACGACACGAAGGGTATCTCCAGCTCGTCGGCCGCGCGCGGCAGCAGTATCATGTTGGGGATGTCGTCCTCGCCCGGGTGGCCGCCACACTCGAACCCGTCTACCGACACCGCGTCGCAGCCAATGCGCTGGGCCTTCAGGGCGTGCCTTACCGCGGTGCACTTATGGATGACCTTGACCCCGGCATCCTTGAGCGCTGGCAGGTATTCCTGGGGGTTGTTGCCCGCGGTTTCCACGACCTTGACACCGCCGTCGACTATGGCCTTCACGTAGCCCGGGTAGTCCGGCGACTGGACGATGGGCAGAAAGGTAATGTTCACGCCGAAGGGCTTGTCGGTCATGTCGTGGCAGCGGGCGATCTCGTTTGCGAGGTCGCCAGGTGTTTTCTGCGTCAGCCCGGTGATTATGCCCAGGCCGCCGGCATTCGATACCGCCGCCGCCAGCTCGGCAAAGCCCACGTAGTGCATACCGCCCTGTATGATCGGATGTTCAATGCCAAAAAGTTCAGTGATCCTGGTCTTCATGCTTTTCTCCCCTGTAGTTTCAGACCACGCTCGGACGGCTCAACGACGCTCGGCCGACACAGAGCTAATCCAAAACCCCGACCTTGTCGAGCGAAACGCCGTTACCGACCCTGCCCCGCCAGGCGTGGCTTTCGTTGCGCGGTTGCGCCACACTGCCGGGCTGGAGATACAAAAACAATATGCTCAAACTTCATTTTGCCCCCAACTCCCGCGCCGTGCGCATACTGTGGCTGCTCGAGGAACTCGAGCTTCCCTACGAGCTCAACAAGATGGATTTTCATCCCAAGGACCTTAAGTCCGACGAACACCGCGCCCGCCATCCGCTCGGGCGCATCCCGGTGCTCGACGACGGAGACATCACCCTCTGGGAGAGCGGCGCGATCACGGAGTACATCCTCGAGCGTCATAAAAACGGCGGACTGAAACCTGCTGTCGACGCGCCGGAGTACCCGGCCTACCTGCAATGGTTTCACTACTGCGAGGGCATGGTCATGCCGCCGGTCAATACCATCGTGGTGCACACGCTGCTGCTTCCGCCCGACCGCCGCGACGAAACCGTGCTCGGCCAGGCCCAAAGGCTGCTCTCCAAGTCGCTGGCGCCGGTAGACGCGACCCTGGCCGACAAGGACTACCTGGTCGGCAATTTTTCGGCTGCCGACACGATGCTCGGACACTCGGCCGTGATGGGCAACCGCCTGGGCTGCGTGCCCGACGAAATGGAGAACCTCAAGGCTTACTGCGCGCGCCTCGAAGCGCGGCCGGCATTCCAGAAAGCTGACGGGCTGAAATAGGAGCAGCGCGAATGGACTTGTACAGGATAAAAACAGCTTTCGTCGGCCTGCAACGCCTGGCTACCTTGCCCGAAGAAGACAAGCAGGCCTGCATCGACGCATATAAATTTTTCCAACGCATGCAGGCCGGCGAAGAAACCGAGACGGCCGACGAGACCAGGGCGGTAGCCGACTACTACAAGGTCTTGAACAACATGCTGTCGATCTTCGACCTCGAAAAACTCTACATACCTCCACAGCTCGACGAATCGCTGGGCCTGTACGGTAACCAGTTGTTGTGCGAGCAGGCCGTGCTGGAGGAACTCGACCTCGACGAGCCCGACGAATCGCACCTGCTGGATATGGGCTGCGGCAGGGGGAGAATCTCGCATTACTTTGCCTCCATGACCGGCGGCCAGGTGTCGGGCTACAACATCGACCCCGACCAGATCGAAAACGCGATCGACTGGGCGGCGGAATGCGAGATGAGCGACCAGTTGCACTTCAAGGTGGGCAATCACCACGACCCGCTCGAATACGAAGCCGGCACCTTCGACGGGTGCTTCTCCTTCCAGGCGGTCTGGCCCTTCTTCAAGAAGGAAGAGCTCGACGATCACGCGCAGGAGATGTACCGGGTGTTGAAACCAGGAGCCCGCTACGCCTGTTCGGAGTACCTGCTGACGCCGTATTTCGATTGGGACAACGAAGAACACGCGGCGCTTCACAGGAAATTTCTGCCGACCCTGGCGGCCACCCAGTCGATGTACCCGGCAGACGTCTGCGCGGCGCTTGAACGAGCCGGCTTTGAAATTCTCGTTTCGGCGCCTTCGAAGAGCGAAGCCTGGCCGCTGTGCGAGCAGAAGCGCAACTTGATCTTCATGGGTCGAAGAGCCGTCAGGGCCCTTGAGGCCATACGCGTTCTGCCCCCGTGGGTCGAAGAATCGCTCGACCTGCTGCAAACCGGTGGCGAAGCCTGGACGACTGCCGAGAAAGCCAAGATCGCCGACCTCAACTGGCGAATCGTGGCCAGGAAGAATTAGTTCCGCAGCGCGTTCAGATCGTGGAGGCGGGGGGAATCGAACCCCCGTCCGAAAGCACTCCACACCAGCGTCTACATGCTTAGCGCGTGTTTTTTATCTCAGACGGTGATCCCGGCACGCGCGCCGTGTCACCGTCCCAGCCACTGCACAGGTTCGGCTGGGGAGGTCCGCGGCCGACCCCCTTGCCTATCCCGCTAATACCCGCCCCCGACCGACCGCGGGAAATTTCGGCCGGGGACGCTCACGGCAACTTAGGCCGCGAGAGCGTATTCGTAATCGTCCGCAGTTAAATCTGCAGCCTGCCTTATTAACGAGGGTACAGACCTCGACATGCAACCAGGGCTTCATCACTCCCGTCGAACCCGGTTCGCCCCCAGGATCGTCTGGTGAATCTGCCGGCCGGAAAAACCGGCCAACCCAGTGAGCATAAGACCGTACGGGCCACTTGGCAAGGCCCGCGAGCATTGTATGCGCCGCGCGAACTGCTTTCGATCGCCCGTTGACTGAGCCCTCGAGGCGGCGTTACCGTGCTACCAGGGCTCGGGTACCCGGGCACCGGGACGACGTGCCCCCCCGAACGGGGCCGAGGAGGGATGGCCATGAAACAGCAAACTGAGGGAAGCTTCTCAGCTGTGCCCCGCTTCGCCCGGAACCTGGCGGCCATGCTGGCCACCACGGCCATGCTGGCAACCGCTACCCCGGCCCAGTCTTTTCACCCCTGCGGCGACGTCAACAGCGACGCGACCGTGTCGGCCGTCGATGCACTCATCGTCCTGCAGAAGGCGGTGGGGCTTTTACCCGCCGCCATGCTCTGCCACGACTGCTGCGCTTCTACGACCACGAGCAGCACGACCACGACCACCCTGTCGCCAACAACAACCACCCTGCCGCCAGCGCTGCCCTGCGAAGACCCTGGCGTCACACCACCCACCTGCAGCGGCGACTGCCCCCCGGGGCTGGGTTGCAGTGATATCGGCCACGGCTGCACCTGCCTGCCCGAGGTGCTGCCCTGCGTAGATCCAGGAACCATGGCGCCTATGTGCGACGGTGCCTGCGCGCCGGGTGAGCTGTGCGTGCCTGATATTTCAGGCTTAGGCGGCTGCCTATGCACGCCAAGCGGCGGCGACCTCTGCGGCGCGGTGGGTGCTCCCGAGTGCCTGGGTGAGTGCCCACCCGGCCTGGCCTGCTTCGCCGTGCCGGCCGTACCGGGGACCTGCCTGGCTTCGGGGGCGCCCTGCTTACTCGACGCTGACTGCCTGCCCGGTGAGCCCTGCATCAGCGACTGCTCCTGTCACTGAGGCAGTTCATATAGCAGCGGCAACGATACCGGCGCGACCGGGCTGGCGGGCGTAAACGGCCCGTTGTAAAAGCTCTACTGTGAGCAAAGCAGAGAAACCTTCACCACCCTTTTCGATACTGCGGCTCGACCACGTGGTGCTGCGAACCACCCACATCGACCGACTGAGGGCCTTCTACGAGGCGCTGGGTTGCCAAGTCATACGCAGCCTCGAAGAAATCGGCCTGTACCAGCTCAGGGCTGGCGAGTCGCTGGTAGACCTGCTCGACGTAAGCAGCCAGGGAGGCGAGCCCCCCAACGAAGACGGCCGCAACATGGAACACTTCGCCTTGAGAATAGACCCCTTCGACGCCAAGGCCATCAATGAATTTCTCGCCGGCATTTCCGACGACGTGACCGAGCTTCCCTTTGCGCTGTTCGGCGCCGATGGCTACGGGCCGTCAATTTACGTCAAGGATCCCGACGGCAACACCGTGGAGCTCAAGGGTCCTCCCATCGAGAACCAGGACGAACCGGGTCTCTAGAACGCGCGCGCCGACCTCACCGACACGCCGGCCTACAGGCCGTACAACTCGGCGCAGTTGTCGCGCAGTACGCGCTTGAGCTGGGGCTGGGTCAGGCCCTCGGCCAGCAAGGCTATCGCCTCATCGGAGCGCGGCCAGGTGGAGTCGGAGTGGGGAAAATCGTTGGCCCACATTATGCGCTCGATGTTGCACATTTCGGCCATGCGCCCGACCACGGCGTCGTCCTGGAAGGTGACGTATATGTTCTCACGAAAGTACCCGCTGGGCAGGCGCGTAATGCCACCCGGCTTGAGCCAGAAGCGGTGGCGCTTGTATGCGTGGTCCATGCGGTAGAGGTAGTGGGGCACCCAGCCCGCGTCGGCCTCCACGCACACTACCTTCAGGCCGGGGTGACGCTCGAACACGCCGCCGAACACCATCATGCCCATGATGTCCTGGCAGCCGCGGATGATGGACATGAAGCCGTTGATGTTGGGCCCCCTGCCCTGGCGCATGTTGGCGAGATCGTCGGCCTTGCTCGTCAGGATGTGAAAGCTGACGGGCAGATCCAGGTCGACGCAGGCCTGCCAGAACGGGTCCCAGCAGGGCTGATCGTAGTCGTCGTCGCCTACCGGGTCGCCGGCCAGCATGACGCCACGAAAGCCGAAGTCCTTTATCTGCTGCAGCTCCTCGATGCCCTCGTCTATAGTGCGCACCGCCGCCTGGCCTACGCCGATGAGCCTGTCAGCTGCGCCCTCGCAGAAACCCGCCAGCCAGCGGTTGTAGGCGTCGAAGCAGGCCTTGCGGAAGTCCGCGTCAGGGTGCAGGCAGATAATCATGCCCACCGAGGGATACAGCACCTCGGCCGACACTCCGTCCTGGTCCTGGGCCTCAAGACGCGGGCCGACCTCCCAGCCGCCGTGATTAAGATCGTCCCACTGCCGGTTTATGTCGGCCAGCTCCTCGGGCGTGCGGCCGGCGGCGTTGATCATGCTCATGGGCACCGGCATGGGCAGTCCCTCCACGACGAAGGCCGCGCCAAGGGTCTCGTGCTGTACCAGGGTGGGCTTGCGGTCGCGGAAGGCCGGGTCGATGTCGTCAAAAGCCTCCGGTGGCTCACAGATGTGCGAGTCCGCGGAAATGGCAATTATATTGTCGGCCCTGGTGGTCACGGCAATCCTCCCGATGGGTCCCCGTCGTGCCCGCTGCGCAGCGCGCGCAGAACGGCCTCTGTCTCGTTGGTGACTTTTACCTCGCCCACTACTATGCGCCCACCACGATGCGATAGTTGACGTCGGCCACTGCCACCACCCGCCCGTCGGCGACAGTGGCTACCTCGGCGTGGGTAAAAAAGATCTCGCCGTCGCTGTGCGACAGGCTGCCGTAACCCACGAGGTCGGCGGCCGGCAAGGGGGCCAGCACGCGGGCCTGCATGCAGGGGGTCGATGCCTTGTGGGGCCCCGGGCCGGTGGTGGCCCAGGCAGCCATCGCGCCGGTGGTATCGAGCAGCGCCAGCACCGCGCCCTCGGCTACCCCGCCGCCGGCGTCGAGGTTGCCCTGGGCAAGAGGCAGCACGATGCGCGAGCAGCTGTCGACCATGTGCTCGACGTTCATGCCCAGCCTGGCGGCGAAGGGGATCTGGCTGACGAACGGCCCCATGGGCCCCGGGTCTGCAGCTCCGTTGTCGCCCACGGCCGCGGGCAATTCGACCCCGGCGGCGCCCATGCGTCCGCGCACGCTCACCAGGCCGCGGGCTATGTCCCTGCCGCCTTCACTCGAGACCACCACCTCGACGAACGCCAGTTCCTTGCCCTTCCTGAGCAAGCGCGCGGTGGCCGTGATCGCCTCTTCCCTTGCCGCCGCCAGCCAGGTGACCTGTACCGCCGAGGTGTGCCAGGGGCCAGAGTCTTCACCGAGCGCGCTGCGCGCCATGGCTTGGGCCGACAAGGCTATCATGGAGGCGGCCACCCCGCCGTGCAGCACCTTGCCGGGGTTGGTATTGCCCTCGTCAAAGGGCAGTTCGAGTACGACCCGCTCGTCTGACAACTCGGCGGCGACTACGCCCAGCGACTTGTTGAAGGCCGAGTCGGCCAGCCATTGTTCGACGTGATCCATTGTTTACAGCATCCCCTCTGCATCCCCACTACGCGCACGGCAGCAGGCAGGAGTGTACCGATTCCTCGTTCGGTATCTCGCGCGCCAGCGTGCGGATGGCCAGCTCGGCGTCTTCGAGCGCGAAGTCGTGGGTGTGCATCTTCTCTACCGGCACCTTGCCCGACTCGATCAATCGTATGGCCGAGTCGTAGGCCGACCAGGTGACCCCCATGGCCCCCTTTATGGTCAGCTCCTTGAGCACCGCCTTGTCGGACACGAAACCGGGAACTTCTTTCATGCCCTTCACGCCAGCCAACACGATGGTGCCGCCCTGCCGGGTGTAGTCGAGGCTGGCGGCCACCGGCTCGGTGGCGTAGGAGGTCACCTCCACCACCACGTCGGCTCCCCGGCCGGTGGTGATTTCGCGCACACGCTGCGCCGGGTCTTCCTCTTCGGCGTTGAGGGGGTGGGGCGCCCCGAACTCGCGGGCCAGCGCCAGCTTCGTCTCGTCGGCCCCGAGGCCCGTCCCCATTTTGTCGCCCGCTCCCACCTGCCGGCAGGCGATCACCGACGCGAGTCCGCGCTGGCCGGGGCCCAGGATCAGCACGGTGTCGCCCGGACGTGTCCGCGGCATTTCCACTGCCCAGCGAAAGCCCGCGCCCAGCGGGTTGAACATGACGGCGATCTCCGGCGGCAGGCCGGCGTCGACCTTGTGCACCACCGCGTTGGGCGCAATGTACATGTACTGCGAGTAGGCGCCCCACAAACCCGGCGGCTGCTCGACGGGGATGTAGGAGTAGATCTGCCTGGTCGGGCAGAGGTGGTAGCTGCCCGAGTAACAGTCGGGGCAGGACTGGCAGCCGAGCATGGTCTCCACCGCCACGCGGTCGCCCACATCGACGCCCCACCTGCGGGCGGCGCCATCGCCTATGGCCTCGATTATGCCCAGCGGTTCGTGGCCGGGGATGATGGGGTAAGGCACGGGCAACACGCCGTTAAACTGCTCGTGGTCACTGCCGCAGATGCCGCAGGCCTCGACCCTCAACAGCGCGTCGTTGTCGCTGATGTCGGGCAGCGGAAACTCGCGTGCCTCCAGCGCCCGCGGACCGGTCTGTACCATTGCCGTTGTTTTCTTTATCGCCATTCCTTCCCCATCGGCAAGCCTCCCCGCTGACTGTCAGTTGAACAGGGCGCTGAAGTAGATCTTGTCTGGCGTGTCCTCGCCCACGTGGATGTGCTTGGTTTCCTGGAACGCCGACATGCCCCAGGGGCCCAGCTCGCGGCCCACGCCGCTTTGCTTGTAGCCTCCAAAGGGAAAACGGACGTTGATCATGTGGTAGTCGTTGATCCACACGGTGCCGGTTTCGAGTCGCCGGGCCACCGACAGCGCGCGCTCGGTATCGCTCGACCACACTGCTCCACCGAGCCCGTACATCGAGTCGTTGGCAATACGCACCGCTTCTTCGTCGTCGGAATAACGTATCACCGACACCACGGGGCCGAAGATTTCTTCCTGGGCTATACGCATGCCGTTGTCCACGCCCGTAAAGATAGTGGGGTTGAAGTAGTAGCCGCTCTCCATGTCGGGGCGGTCGCCGCCCAGCACGCAATCGGCCCCTGCCTCGCGGCCGAGTCCCACGTACCGCTCCACGGTATCGAGCTGGTTACTGCTCACCATGGGGCCCATGGTGGACATCATGTCCATGGGGTCGCCTAGCTGTATGCGATCGCAGGCGCTTACCATCTTGTCGACGAGTTCGTCGTGATTATTTTCCGAAACCAGCACCCGCGTGCCCGACTCGCAGACCTGGCCCTGGTGAAAGAACGTGCCGTAGCAGGCGCCCAGCGCGGCGGTGTCGAGATCGGCATCGTCGAGAATGATGTTGGGCGACTTGCCGCCCAGCTCGAGGGTCACCTTCTTTATAGTGCCCGACGCCAGCTGCATGATGCGACGGCCGACCTCGGTAGAGCCGGTGAACGCCACCTTGCCCACGTCGGGGTGAGAGGCCAGGCGCTCGCCGGCCACGCCGCCGGGGCCGCTTACGACGTTGACCACGCCGTCGGGCACGCCCGCGTCCTTGCAGATCTGCCCCAGTATGAGCGCGGTCACCGGTGTTACCGATGCCGGCTTGATGATGACCGTGTTACCAGCCGCCAGCGCCGGCGCTATCTTCCACGATGCCATCAGCATGGGAAAGTTCCACGGCACGATACCAGCGCACACGCCGATGGGCTCGTGACGCACGATGTTGCGACTCGCTACCGGCACCGTCTCCTCGAACTCTTCTTCGTCGACGTAGCCACGGCATAGCTCGGAGAAATACTGGAAGGTGCCGGCGGCTCCCGGCACGTCGGCAAAACTGGCCTTGCGTATGGTACCGCCGCCGTCCTGGGCCTCGGCCGCCGCCAGTGCCTCGCCCTGCCCGTTGATGACATCGGCCACCGCCGCCAGGATGTCGGCCCTCTCCTCGTAGCTCTTGTTTCGCCACACGCCGGACGCGTGGGCCTTGCGGGCGGCCTCAACGGCGTCGTCTACGTCCGCTTCGCCGGCGCTGGCCACCTCGGCCCAGGGCTGCTCGGTCGCCGGGTTTATGCTCTTTATGGTCTCGCCAGCCTTCGCGTCGCGATATTCGCCATCGATAAAAAGTCCGTACTGCTCCATGAGCTCCTCCAGCCGCCGGGGGCAACGTAAAAAAAGTAATGAGTGCTCAATATGCTCGCGGCAACCCTCAATCAAGCTTATTCACAGGAGGTCTTGACCCGGACGGCCTGCTTGTGAGACATTCAGGGTGGTGGTCCAGACGGCCGGGGTGTCCCCCGGCTGCAATCCGGAGCTTTTATTATGCCCCCTTCCCCAGACGCACCTCCTTCCAGCACCCCGCCCTCCAGCACACCGGCCCCCTACACACCGGCCCCCTACAGCGGGGCCTGGTGGGTAGTCCCCGGCCGCTTGCTGGCCGGCCCCTACCCGGCTGGTAACGACGAGGAATCTACCCGCGAAATACTGGCCGCGCTGCTCGCGGCCGGCCTGCGCTCGGTGATCAACCTCACCGAAGAAGACGAGGTAAACGGTGACGGCGAGGTGCCGCACATCCCCGCTTACGAAGACGCACTCGAAGATATGGGTGAGCAGCAGGGAGCCGTAATAGAAATAGAGCGCTTCGCCATAGAAGAAGGCACCGCACCCTCGGCCGACGAGATGGAGATGATCATCGACGCCATCGACAACGAGATTGACGGCCGCAACAGCCCCACGCTACTGCACTGCACCAGCGGCAACGGCCGGGCCTGGCTGGTTGCCGGCTGTTACCTGGCGCGGCACGGCATAGCCGTGGGCAAGGACGCCGTGGCCCGGCTCAAAGAACTCCGCGCAGGCGACCCCGCCCTGGTGGCTGCCAAGTGCCCCGAGACCATAGTCCAGGAACGCTTCGTGTCGCGCTGGCGACAGGACCAGTAACGCCGGCATACCTGCGACCGAGCCGCCAGGGCGTTCCCGAGCGACCACCAACATGAACCTGGCAAGGCAAATCCTCGACACACTGCAAGCTGACAGCTCGCTGGCCGCTGTCTCGGCTTTGCAGGAGACCGGCCCGCAGCACGACGACCCCCACACGCCCTGCCTCGCCTGGGCACAAAGCCGCGCGCAACTGCTCGAGCGCGCAGCGCTGTGGTCGGCGCGGCTGCGACAGGAAGGCCTGGAGCCCGGCCAACGCGTGCTGCTCGGCCCCTCGCGCGGCCCCGGGCTCGTAGCCCTGCACCTGGCCGTGCTCTCCAGCGGTGCCGTGGTGGTGCCGCTCAACAGCTCGCTGTCGACGACCGAGGTCGAGGAGCTGCTGCCGCGTGCGCAGCCCTCGCTGGTAGTTACCAGCCCCGGCATCGCCCGGCGTCATGCCGCTGCGGCTGGCAACAGCGGCTGTCGGTGGCTTAGCGAAGACGAACTCTCCCAGCACGAACAACCGGCCCCAACACTATCGGTCGAAACCCGGCAGCCGGCAGACACAGCGCTGCTGCTGTTTACCTCGGGCACCACCGGCCGGCCCAAGGGAGTGCCGTTGTCACACGGCGAACTCCTGGCCAACCTCGACCAGCTGGCCCTGGCCTGGCAACGCAATCCCGATGACCGCCTGCTGCACCTGTTGCCGGCCCATCATTTCCACGGCCTCGTGCTGGGACTGTACGGCAGCCTGCTGGCGGGCAACGAAATCGTGCTCGCGCCGCGCTTCGACGCGCGCGCCTGCCTCGACGCGATAGCCGCGCTCGATGTGAAACTGGTAATGGGCGTTCCCACCGTCTACCGGCGACTGCTGGCGGAGGCCGGCCCCGACGATTCGCTGGCGACGCTCAGATTGGCTCTTTGTGGCTCGGCACCGCTGGACGCGCGGCTGTGGCAGCGGTTTCACGAGCGCTTCGGTATCGAGCTGGTCGAACGCTACGGGCTGACCGAAACCGGCATCATATCGAGCAACCTGCCCGGCGACACGGCAGCTGGCAGCGCCGGGTTTCCCCTGCCCGGCACCCTCGTAGCTCTTTGTGACCACGACGCGGGGACCGGCGATCATCCGGTCTACCACGAGGGGCGACCGGGCTTGCCCGCCCGTGGGCCGGGCGAAGTATGCGTGCAGGGGCCAACTGTTTTTTCGGGCTACCTGCAGGATGACAGCAGCCCCGACACGGGCGACGACGCAGACACGGGCTGGTTTCACACCGGCGATATCGGACGCTTTGACGAACGCGGGCGCCTTTACCTGGACGGCCGCATCAAGGACCTGGTCATCAGCGGCGGCTCCAACATTGTGCCGGCCGAAATAGAGCGCCTGCTCTCGACCGTGGAGGGCGTTGTCGAAGTGGTGGTGGCCGGTATGCCCGACGACGACCTCGGCGAAATGCCCGCCGCCTGGATCGTGGGCGCACCCGGTGCCGACCCGGCGCTGCTCGAACGAGCCCTCACGCAGATGGCCGAAGACAAGCTGGCCCGCTACAAGAGACCGCGCCGCTACAGCTTCGTGGCCGAACTGCCGCGCAACGCCATGGGCAAGCTCGACCGCTCGGCGTTGCCGCGCGACTGAAGCCTGTAAAATTCGCGCCAGAACCGGAGCGCCAGAACCGGAGCGTCAGAACCGGAGCTTGGTAGCGCGCGCGGCCTCTCGCTGGCGCTCGCGATCCTTGAGCGAGGAACGCTTGTCGTGTTTTTTCTTGCCCTTCGCGAGCACTACCTCGGCCTTTATTTTTCCATCGCGGTCGTAAAGACGCGTCACGACCAGCGTGTAGCCGCTCTGACGTACCTTGCCCTCGAGCTTGTCGATTTCGCGGCGGTGCAGGAGCAGCTTGCGGTCGTGCACCGCCTCGTGGCCCTGCTCGCCCTGCGAAGAACAGGCCCCCACGTGACAGCCCTGCAGGTAGGCCTCGCCGCGACGCAATCGAACGTAGGAATCGGCGAGGTTGGCGCGGCCCTCGCGTATGGCCTTCACCTCGCTGCCGAGCAACACGATACCGGCCTCCATGGTATCCTCGACCATGTACTGGTAACGCGCACGGCGGTTCTCGGCCAGAGCCCCCCTTCCCTTGCTGCCCGATCGCTTAGCCACCGCCGGAGTTTAACACGCCACCCCACTGGGTACGAAGCAGGCCCCGCCCCCGGCTGGGGGTGGCTGCTACCCTGGGCTCCGCGAGCCGCCTGCCCGCCTATACGGTACATTCCAGCACTGAAGTCGAGAAGTCCCTTGACCGACCCTGGCCAGAAGCGCTTCAATAGGTGTTGGAGCCGCATGGCTCCAGCGTATTACGCCACCGGGACGGCAGCTTTATCGCCGGGTCGGTGTCGGGGTGGCAGTTCGAGAGAAGTGGCCCCCCGGGGATGCGGCGGCGTTTCCTGGCGTCTCCATCGGACGCAAGCGTCGCTCGCATCGCGTGAGCGCTCTTCATTTTCTACCGCGGCATCTACTGCAGCCCGGCAAGCCGGCTCAGCCGAAGGCCTGGCCCGGTACTTCTTCGCGTCCTTCGTCGATCGGGTTGTTCCCCCCGTCTACGAACACGCAGCTGGGCTTCCAGCTCAAGGCCTCCGAGTCTTCCATCCAGCCGAAGGCGGCAATTATTACGAGATCACCACGCGAAGCCTTGTGGGCCGCCGCGCCGTTGATGCAGACCACCCGTGAGCCAGCCGCGCCCTCGATGGCGTAGGTTTCAAAACGCTCACCGTTGGTCACGTTCCACACGTGCACGGCTTCGCCCGTGATCAGGCCGGCCGCGTCCATGAGCTCGCTGTCTATGGTCACGCTGCCCTCGTAGTCGAGGTCGGCACCGGTGACGGTGGCGCGATGGATTTTGCCTCTCAGCATCTTACGCATGTGCGGGAGTCTCCTCGTTGTCGGCAGCAGTCACGGCCGAGGCCGTGCGTTGCAATACCACGTTGTCTATCAAGCGTACCGGCCCCAGCGCGGCGGCCACCGCCAGCACGCAGCCCGCCGTGGCCCGCGGCACGGGTTGCAGCGTGGCCCCGTCGACCAGGCTCACGTACTCGGCCGTCATTCCCTCGGCGGCTTCGATTTCCGAAGCCACGAGGCCGACCAGGGCCTGCGACGAGTCCTCGCCTGTCTGCCAGGCGTCGCTGGCCAGGCACAGGCCGCGGTAAATGGCGGGGGCCTGCTGCCGTTCTGCGGCCGAGAGGCGTTCGTTGCGCGTGCTCATGGCCACGCCGTCGGGCTCGCGGCAGGTGGCCACCGAAACAACATCGACGTCAAAGTGAAGGTCGGCGGCCATGCGTCGTATTACCTGCAGTTGCTGGTAGTCCTTCTCGCCGAAGACCGCGAAGTCGGGCTCGACCATGTTGAACAGCGCGCTCACCACCGTGGCCACGCCATCAAAATGCCCGGGCCTGCCGGGTCCGCAGAGGGTGTCGGCCAGTCCCGATACTATCACCCGGCTGGCCGATCCTGCCGGGTACACCTGCTCCGCCTCCGGCACGAACATCATGTCGACTCCCCCAGCCTCCAGCATGGCCTCGTCGGCCGAAGTGTCGCGGGGGTAGTTTTCAAAATCTCCCGGGTCGTTGAACTGCGCCGGGTTAACGAAGATCGAAACGACCACGACGTCGGCGTCGACCTTCGCGCGACGCACCAGCTCGAGGTGCCCCTCGTGGAGAAAACCCATGGTCGGCACCAGGCCCACGCGCAGGCCCGCAGCGCGAACCTGTCGCGACAGCTCACGCATGACTGCTATATCGGTTACGGTCTTCACTGTACTCTCAGCCGCGTTGGTTCAGGAACCGCCCAGGGCCCTGCGCCGCGAAGGAGGCCTGTTGGCCAAGCGTGGCTTACGCGACGAGAAGCAGTGCTCGGCCGCCGGAAAGCTGCCCTCGCGCACCTCGGCCACGTAGCTGCCTATGGCCTCGGTGGCCACCGTTCCCAGCTCAGCGTAGCGGCGCACAAAGCGTGGGGCTATGCGTTCTTCGAGACCGAGCACGTCGTGCATGACCAGCACCTGCCCGTCGCAGGAGGGGCCGGCACCTATGCCTATGGTGGGCACGTTTACCAATTCGGTGATCTCGCGGCCGAGTTCGGAGGGAACGCCCTCTATGACGATGGCAAAGGCTCCCGCGTCTTCGAGCGCGCGGGCGTCGGCCAGGATCCGTTCGCGGGCACCCGGTGCGCCACCGCTCTCACGGCCCTGCACCTTGTGTCCGCCCATGCGGTGCACCGACTGCGGGGTCAGGCCGATGTGGCCCACCACCGGGATGTCGATGTTGGACAGGCGCGCCACCGTATCGGCTACGTTGACTCCACCCTCGAGCTTAACGGCCTCGGCGCCGGCTTCCTTGATGAAGCGGCCGGCGTTTACCAGCGCCTCTTCGGCCGACACCTGGTAAGACATGAAGGGCATGTCGGCCACCACCAGGGCACGCTTGCGGCCGCGGGCCACCATGCGCACGTGGTAGACCATCTCGTCCATGGTGACACCCAGGGTGTTGTCCATGCCCTGCACCACCATGGCCAGCGAATCTCCCACCAGCAGCATGTCCACGCCCGCCCGGTCGGCCAGGCGCGAGAAGGTGAAGTCGTAGGCGGTGAGCATGGTCAGGCGACGCTCGCCCTTGGCGTCGATGACGCCGGGCACGGTGACTTTCTTTTCAGTAAACTTACTGTCGGCTATTCCGGTGGTCATAAAAAAACCTCCCGAACCAGCGGAAGGTCATCGACCACCGGCTGTCGCGATCCCGTGGTCACGGGCGACGCTACGCCGGAAGGCATTCTGAACTCCCGTCTCGGTCCTTAGTTGGATCCAAGCGGTACGTAATGCTGGACACCCTGTCCCATGCCGTCAATCTCCCGGACGAGGTCGGTGAAGTCACCGCCATTCTCGACAAAGTCGATGTCCGAACTGTTGACGACCAACAACGGGGCGTCCCGGTATCCATGGAAGAAGCGCCTGTACGCTTCTGCCAGCTTCTCAAGGTACTCACGTCCGAGCCTTTTCTCAAAAGATCGAGCGCGCTTCCTGAGTCTCCTTAGCAGGACATCGATGTCCGCGTCAAGGAACACGACCAGGTCGGGTTGCCTGACCCGGGCATCGAGCAAGCCATATATGCGATCATAAAGGACCAATTCGTCCTCGGAAAGGGTAATTTCGGCAAAAATACGGTCTTTTGCGAACAAATAGTCGGCTACGGTGGCCTGTTGAAAAAGATCCATCTGGGCCAGTTCCTGCTGCTGACGGTAGCGTTCGATGAGAAACGAGAGCTGGGCGGTGAAGGCGTAGCGCTGCGGTTCCTCGTAAAAACGGGCCAGGAAGGGGTTATCTTCCAACGGCTCGCGCACCAGGCGGGCCCCGTAGTTCCGGGCCAGGGCCCGGGCAAGCGAACTCTTACCCACCGCTATGGGCCCCTCCACTGCGATATAACGCAGGCTGTGTTCGTTCGGCAACTGAAAACTCCCCTCGACTGAGTCGGTTAGCACGCCCCCGAATGGGGGTAAAGCGCCGGCTGTGATAAGATTTGATCTATGTCCCCGCGCTCGGCAGCAGGGGTGGTGGAGAAGGCGGAAGTGGAGGCCGGCGGGTTCCTGGTGACAGGTATCGAGGAGGCCCGCCTCGGGGTGGACGACAGTGGTCGGCTCGAGCGGATCATGCCCTTTGCGGTGATACTTTTTGCCCGCCACATGCCCGATCTCGAAAGCCTGCTTTCGCTCACGGCCCAGCTGCGTGAGCGCGACGCCGACTGCCTGCTGGCCATAGACCACGAGGGCGGCCGCGTAGACCGCACGCCCGATGCCTTTACTCACTTTCCTGCCGCTCTAAACATGGCCCGCCACGGCGACCCCGGGGCGGTAAAGCACGCTGGCGCCTGCCAGGGAGCAGAGCTTCGCGCGGCGGGCTTCGACATCGACTTCGGGCCGGTGCTCGACATCCACACCAACGAGGCCAACCCGATTATCGGAGACCGTGCCTTCGGCTCCACGCCTGAAGAAGTGTCACACTTTGCACTCCCCTGGCTGCAAGGCCTGAGCGAGTCGGGGGTAACTGGTTGTGGTAAACATTTTCCGGGCCACGGCGACACCGACCTCGACTCGCACCTGGCCCTGCCCACCATCAGCCACAACATCGACCGCCTGCGCAGCGTTGAGCTGCGACCGTTTGCACGCGCCATCGCCAGCGGCGTGCCCATGCTCATGACCGCCCACCTGCTCTGCCGCGCCCTGGACGCCGAGCTTCCAGCCAGCCTTAGCAAGGCGGCGGTCAGTGGCTACCTGCGCAACGAACTGGGCTACAACGGCGTGGTGATCGTGGACGACCTCGAAATGAAAGCAGTGGCTGACCAGTACGGTGCCGGTGAAGCAGCCGTCCTGGCACTGCAGGCGGGCAACGATCTCGCCATGGTGTGCAATGGAGGCCAGGCGATGGACGAAGCCCACGAGGGAATCGCACGCGCCATAGCCGACCGTAGAATCGACGAAGGACTGCTGGCCCGCTCGCGCTCGCGGCTTTCCAGGCTACGCAAAAGGGCGATCAAGGGACGAAAAAAGACGAGGCCAATCTCGGCTATAGGCGCCGAAGAACATCGCCTGCTGGCTGCGCAACTTGCGTAACGACACGGGCAACGGGATAAGGAAACGGTATGCAGGTGAAACACTCGATGAAAAAACCAACCGGGCTGGCCTTCGGCGCGGTAACGACACTGGGGATCGTCTTGCTGGTACTGGCGGTGGCCAGGCAGGCCAACGAGCTACCGGCCGGTCTGTCCGGCGACCTTGATCTTGGTAATGCCGGGCTGTCGCTGGCCGGCCTGGGGGTGGGCACGGTAGCCACCGACGACAACACCGACGCCCTGGAAGCGCAGCAGCTGGCGGCCTCGACCCTGCGCGAGCGCTTCCTGCACGGGACACCGTACGAAGAAACCGTCATCGACGCACCCGCGGCACCTTCTTACGAACGCGGCTCGTCCTACCAACGGGGGTCGAACAAGGCTGAAGTACTGCCGGCCGACGGCTGGCTGGCTGTGCCCAGCTCGAGCGAGAGCAACGGCGACGCCGACGCCGCCAACCTGGCCGTCGATAAAATCCGCAAGGAAGTACAGAAGAATACAGCTGCTCCCGCGGCGGCCGCACCAGTGCCCACTGCCCTGGCGCCCGCTCCAATAGCACCCGCCGCGTTAAAACCGGCCGCTGCTCCCGTCGTGCAGACCGCCCAGGCCGTTCCCCGGGTTTCGTTGCAGGTCGGAGCCTTCAGGCAGGCCGAGAGCGCGATGTCATTGAAGAACCGCCTGCTGCCTCGTTTTCCCGATACCTGGATAAGCCTTATAAATTCCGGCGGCGAGCCACTCTACCGCGTACGCGTGGGTCACTTCTTCGGTGTCGAAGAAACGGCCTCGCTCAAGGCCGAGTTGCTGGCGCACGGTTTTCCCTCCTTCCGTACTACGGACTGAGGGCTGCTTTGGCGACCGCCGCCCTTGCCGATAGGGCCCGGGACACAACCCGGCGCAACCCGGTGGCGTAGTTTCCCCGAACAACTCCCTGCTCGGTTATTATCGCCGTCACCAGTTCGGCAGGCGTGACGTCGAAGGCCGGGTTGAACACCTCGACACCATCGGCGGCTACGCGACGACCCGCCACGTGCGTGACCTCTGAAGCCTCGCGCTCCTCTATGGGAATGTCGTCGCCATGGGGGCAATCAAGATCAATAGACGAAGTCGGCGCGGCCACGAAGAACGGCACACCGTGCCTGTGCGCCAATACGGCCAGGGGGTAGGTGCCCACCTTGTTGGCCACGTCACCGTTGGCTGCCGTACGATCGGTGCCCACCACCACTGCGGCTATGGCTCGACTCTGGAACAGGCGGCCGGCCATGCTGTCGGTCATGAGCGTTACGGGGATCCCCAATTTAGTGAATTCCCAGGCCGTCAGCCGAGCACCCTGCAGGTAGGGGCGTGTCTCGCCGGCATAAACTTCGCGCGAATTGTCCAGTTCCCAGGCCCTTCGTATGACTCCGACCGCCGTGCCGTAGCCGGCCGTGGCCAGCGCGCCGGCGTTGCAGTGGGTCACCAGCGGCCCGCGCCGCCGTATGAGCCTTGCGCCGTGCTCGCCTATGGAGCGGTTGGCCGCCACGTCGTCGGTGAGCATGCGCCGGGCCTGGCTGACGAGCTTGCTAGATAAGCGCGCCGGCGTCATGCCCGCCTCGGCCGCGGCCTCGGCCAGCGGGCGCAGGCTGCTCAAAGCCCAGGCCAGGTTGACCGCCGTGGGCCGCGAGGCCAGGAGCAGCGACGAGGCCGCGTCGTAGTCTTCGAGCAGACGGCTCTTACGAAACCGCGCGGCTTCAAGAGCGATGCCGAAGGCGGCGGTCACGCCTATGGCCGGCGCGCCGCGCACGACCATGCGGTTTATAGCGCGGGCCGTCTCGCGCGCGCCGCGACAGCGGATCACCGTCTCCACCGACGGCAGCCGGCGCTGGTCGATGAGCTCGAGTACGCCACCTCGCAGCGCTATGGGCCTTATTTCTGCCATCGTGTTGCTTAGCGGTAAACCTCGCGGCCGGCTGCCATAGGCCCACACACCCTGGCTACCGTCAACCCCGGGGAGGACATAACCACCCGACCCCCGGTTGACCACCGGTCATTGCCCCAATAGGTTGGCCCGATGGAGAGGCAATCGCACACCGAGACCGTCCAGGCCACGCTGCAGCGCTGCTTTGAAACCGTCGTCGATTTCGAACGCTACCCCGACTGGTTCAGTGGCCTGGAAAAAGCCGACATCATCGAGTCCGACCCCGACAAGGGACTGTGGACGGTACGATACTCGCTCAACATGATAATCCGCACGCTGGGTTACACGCTCAGCTACAGTTCGACGGCGCCCGGGCAGCTGCGCTGGACGATGCTGGAGGGCGACGTCAACGACATCGAGGGCAGCTACGATTTCGTTGAGCTTGAGCCCGGCCTCACCGAGGCCACCTGCCGACAAGGCATAGACATCGGCTTCTGGATACCCGGGCCGGTGAAGCGCGGCTTCGAGTCGACGGCACTCATCGCCTCGGTCAAAGAGTTCAAGGCCGCGGCCGAATCGTCCCCGGCTTAAGCCTCAGTCGGCCTTGCAGCTCAGCTTGCCCTGTTTCTGCTTGCAGTTGCTCGAGGTCTCCATGAAGCAGCGCGTGCCTATCGAAATCCCTACCACGCCCTCGGCCGCGTCGGGGGTCGCGGGCAGGTCAATTTTCTTAGCGAGGACGAACAGCGACACGATGTTCTTTTTCGTGTCCATGGTGACCTTGGCCTTGGCCAGGCCGCTGTTGACACCGTCCTTGTCCTTATAAGAAAACTTAACGCCGTCCTTCGCCTTCCACAGGCTCGTCGATACCGGGATGTCAACGTCAAATATGGCCGAGTCATCGCCGAGGGTGACACGCATCGAGTCTAACTTCGGATCCATGCGTATGCGCCTGCACGTGCCCACTACCCCGCAGTCGGAGTTGCTCGTACACGCGGTCTGATAGTCACCGCCCATGCACACGCTCAACGGCACGCTCCACTTGGCCACCACCTTGTCCTTGCCCGCCTTGCTGGAGTCCTTGATCGACAGCTTCTTGAGCGTACCGCTCACGCACAGGCGATCCTGCGGGGCCACGTCCAGCCCGTCGGGCACGGTGTCGCCGTCGGTGTCGGCCAGCGTGGGATCACTGCCCCAGCGATACTCTGTCAGGAGCGTCGCACCGTCTCCGTCGGTGTCCGAACTGCCATCGTTACTCAAATCGCCGTCGTAGTACCAGGTCTCAAAGCCGTCTATAACGCCATCGTTGTCGGTGTCGCCGTCTTCGTCAACGCCAAGGGTGACCGCCTCGCAGACGTGCAGCATGGGGGCAAAGCGCCAGTCGCGCCACAGCGGCTGCAGCGAGGTTGTGTGGTAGCCCTGCTTGAGGTTGTTGCCCGAGAAACCGGCGGCTGTACCCGCCACCTCGGAACTCTGGCCCATGGGGTAGATGAACTCGCCCTTGACGACGCTGCCCACCTCGATGATCTGCTCCCAGGTGCCGCGGTTGCCGCGCGGCGTGGGGTCAAACTCGATGGGCGTCTCGCAGCCACCCTGGCAAGGCAGGGCCGCCAGCGGGTGGTTGTAATTGCGCATGGAGCGGTTGCTCGTGCCTATCGTCGGGTTGGCCGCGGCGTAGGTGCAGAAGCTGTCGCGCAGCACCTGTTTCCAGTCGCTGCCGTTGAAGTAGTCGCCGCCGTAAGCAGGAACGTAGGCGTTAACAACATCGCCCTCGGCCGCGTCAATGGCGTGCAGCACCCATCCTATGGCCGCGTCGCCGGTGGCCAGGCCCACGCCCGCCGCGCCGTACTCGTCGGAATAGATGTCACTGACCAGCTGGTTGGCCCAGCTCTTTATGTAAGTGGGCGCGTTGGACTGCACCGCGGCCGCCAGCGAGGTACCCGCGGGCTCCACGATCAGCGGGTTGGTAAAGCGCCGGCCGCGCTCGGGGAAGTCGTTGTTGCTGCGCAACTCGTCGTCCACCGTGCCGCAGTCGCCGTGGGCCGCCAGGGCGGTGTCGAGCCGTCCGAGCAGGTAGCGGCCGGGGGTGCCGGGGTCGATGATACCGGCCACGTACTTGTTAAGGCTGCGCAGGTCTTCCCGGTTGATCGACGAATCCAGTGACAGCTGTTCGAGTATGAGCTCGACGCGGTGGTTGCGCCCGTTCTCTCCCAGCAGCACTTCGCTGGCCACCGACTCCTTGTTGTTCCAGTTGGCCGAGTAGCCTTCGGACGGGTTGATGGCTTCAGGCATGGCCCTGATCTCGTACACCTCCCAGGTATCGCCCACCGAGGGCACGACCCCCCAGTCGTGTTCCAACGTGAGCGTGTCGTTATTGTTCGAGGCTACGCGGCGGGTCTGCATGTGCCCGTTGCCAGCCGTTATGGACACGATGTACTCAGAGCCTTTGTCATCGGGGTTGTCGTAGGAGAAGTTCACAGCCTCGGCCGAAAGGTCCTGGCCGGTAAAAGCACCGGTATCGCTGAGGCTGTTGACGCCCGCCGCCGAGACCACGCCCGACAGCACGGGATAGGGATCGGCCGCCGTGCCGTCTATGGGCAGGCGGTGGTCGAGCCCACCCTGGCGCACGCGCATGAAACCACTGGTGTGGTAAGAAATATTACCCTGGCCGTGGTCGGTGCCTATGCCGTTCCACGCCTGGTTGGCGGCCTGGTAGAAGTTGTGGGTGGGAGGAATGGAACGGAGCGCGGAACGCATGTCATCCACGCCCACGGCCTCCCGGCAGCGGCTGGAGCCGA
>JACNKC010000122.1 GCA_014382245.1 Pseudomonadota bacterium
TCTCCCGTTTCGGCCTTAGCCTCGCGCCGCGCAGCGGTGGGTCATCGTGCCGATGCCTTCGATGGTGGTCGTCACCACGTCGTCGGGGGCGGGAAAGGTCTGGCTTGCCACGCCCACACCCGAAGGCGTGCCTGTGAAAATGAGATCGCCGGGCTCCATCGTGCACACCGCCGATATGTGTTCGATCAAGGCGGCGACACCGAAGATGAGGTCGTCGGTGCGGGCGTCCTGTTTCTGCTCGTCGTTTACTGCGCAGGCAATCGCCAGGTTGTCGGGGTCATCAAACTGGTCAACCGACACCAGGCAGGGGCCCGTGGGTCCGAAGCTGTCGAAGCTCTTGCCCATGTCAAACTGCGGCGGCCGGGTTCCGAACTGCACCGTGCGCTCGGACACGTCCTGGCCGCAGGTCAGGCCGGCCACGTGCTCCCAGGCCTGGCTGGCCGGGATGTCGCGGCCGCGCGTGCCGATGACCACCACCATCTCGGCCTCCCAGTCGGTGGTGGGCCCGAACACGGTTATGTCGGCTGTGGGTCCGACGATGCAGCTTGCGAACTTGCTGAAGACTATTGGCGTGGTGGGTATGTCCATGCCCGTTTCCTCGGCGTGGGCCCTGTAGTTGAGGCCGATGCCCAGCACCTTCTGCGGGCGTGGCACCGGGGGACCCAGGGTCGCCGGGTCAAGCTGCGCGTCGGGTTCGGCGGGCAACGCTGCCACCACCGCGTGCAGCTCGCCGTGGCGGGTTATCGCGTCCATCGGGTCAGACGAAAACCCGTCGCCGTGACCTTCGAGGTCGTACACGCCCCGGTCGGTTACCAGTGTCGCCCGGTCGTTTATGTTTGCCAGTCTGAATGCCATGCATGTGCTCCTTTGCTCGGCTTTTTCAGGCGAGCGCTTCCGGGAGGCTGATTTCCGTCCCGGAATAGCGCAGCATACGCGTTGCGCGGGCGTTACACCACGCGCAGCCGACGGGATCTACCTGCGGCTACCCTGACTGCCCCGACCCCAAGGGTGAGTGTCGCGCTCGCCGACAGAGGATGAACGTCAGTTCTTCGCCTTGGCCTTGAAAGAATCTACGGTGTTCTTGCGTATGTGGGCTCCCGTGAATGAGCTCGTCCAGCAGGTGCCGGCGTCGTTCACGAGCTGCACCACCACGCTGTCATCGGCCGCGAAGTAGGCGGTGACCGAGTCAGGGCCGGGAAGTGGCAGGCCCGCGCCAGTGCCCTTGAGTTGGGCTTTGCCTCGACCGGCGCTCGCGGCGGCCACCTTGACCTGCTGCACGCCGTCCTGGGTGCCGGCCTTGTCCTTGTAGCGGCACTTACTCCCCTTGCACTTCCAGGTTGAGGCCGACGGTGGAATGGATAGTTCCAAGGCGAGTTGCTTGGACTGCGCGATGCTGTCGTACACGCACAGCAGGTAGTCGGTTTCGCCAGCCGGGTTGCCCAGGTCGGCAACGGTCAGGGCAGAGCCCTTGGCCAGCTTCCACTTGAGCTTGTCTTTTGACGCCAGTGCATGATCACGAAGCTGGAAGCTTGTTACCGCCCCGGAGCTGCAAGCGGGCAGGGGCGCGGCCGTGCAGGAGGGGACCGGGGCGGGCAGGGTCGTGGTGGTGGTAGATGTCGTGGTCGTTGAAGTGCTGGTTGTCGTCGTTGTAGTCGGCAGCGTGGTCGTCGATGCGCAGTTGAGCTGTCCGGCCGTGCAGGCGCCCGACTGGCAACTGTCTCCGCAGGTCAGAAAATCACCGTCGTCGCATGCGTTGCCGTCGGCCAGTGGTGGGTCGGAGCACAGGCCGGTCATCGAGTCGCAGGTTCCCGCGGCGTGACACTGGTCGCTGGCCAGGCAGCTAACGGCCTGGTCCACGCACAGCCCGTCGGTCGGGTTGCAGGTGCTCGCCGTGCACAGATCGGGGGCGTTGCAGGTGGTGGTGCTCGTTGCTGTGCACAGTCCGCCCTGGCAGGTCTCGCCAGTGGTGCAGGCGTTGAGGTCGTCGCAGGCCGTTCCGTCAGGGTCAGCGCAGGGCAGCAGCGAGTCGGAGGGGATGACGGCTGCCGCGTTCGCCGTGGTCGCGTTGCTTGCCCCAGGTACCGGGTTGCCAGTGATGCTTGAAACCAGGTCGACCGTGGCTGCCGAACGAGTGGCCGAACGAGTAGCCGAACGAGTAGTGGCCACGCTCATGCCCCAGGCCAGGCCCTGCTTGCAGCTGGCGTAGGCGTTGCCGGGTATCGGTGGGGTGAAGTTGAAGTTGCTGGTGATCGAAGCGTCGGAACCGCAGTCGTCCTGCAGGGCGATGTCTACTTCGCCACCTACCGTGGAGTTGACCACCAACTGCCACGTAAAACTAGAAGAGCCGTTCGCTATCAGCGTTACCTGGACGGGGCCGTCGAGGTCGCCGCCCAGGTGGTCCCTCGACGACATGACCACGTGAAACTGGTTGGCGCCGTCGTACAGCGTCGCCACGCTGGCCTGGTAGAAAGAATTCCAACTCATCGCCAGGTGCAGGGTAACAGTGACCGGTGTTCCCACGGCCAGCGAGGAAGATTGCACCGCTATTGTGTCCCAGTACTGCACGTAGGCGCCGCCGTCGTAGCCGTCGTTGTCGCAGGACCACACGTTCTGGTTCTCGGTACAGGTGTCTATGCCGATACCGTAGTGCGAGATGCCCATGGCAGCCGCCGGCAGCGTGGCGATCGCCGTCGAGCCGCCGGTAATCGTTTGGACCGTGAAGGGAGTACTCGAGATTGTGCCGCCGCTGGCAGGAAGGAAATTAGACAGGTACTCCGACTCGCCGAGGACGGTGAAGCCGTCGGTTACGCGGAAGCCGGCGTTGCCCACCAGCCGCAACTCGGCCCGGGCGGGCGTGGCCGCAGAAGCGATGGCAAGGAGTAACGTGGCGACCAGCAACGGTAAACCGGCATGGCCGCCAGCGGTTGCGGTTGATGATTTCTGCATTGATGAGTGCCCCCCCCTCGAGTACACGAGCCTAGCGGGATTGGCGGGCTATCGTCAAGAATCGCCGCCTGCCTGACCCCCTTGTTGGGGGGGGGGATTCCCTGCGATGCGGCGCTGGGGCAGTATCGCCGTCGTATGAGTGACGCCGACAAAGAGGGACTTGATTTCAGGGTGCGACGCGACGACTGGTCGCGCTGCGAATTCGTGACCAACGAGCTGAGCCTTGAGCCGCTGGCGGGCGGCGTGCTGTTCAAGGTCGACCGCTTCGCGTTGACCGCCAACAACATCACTTACGCGGTGGCCGGTGACATGCTCGATTACTGGGGCTTCTTTCCGGCCGATGAGGGCTGGGGGCGCATACCGGTGATGGGTTTTGCCGACGTGCTCGCGTCGAGTCATCCGGCCGTCGCGCTGGGCGAGCGCGTGTTCGGCTTCTTTCCCATGTCGCGGCATCTTCTCATCGAGGCCGAGCGCGAAGGCGAGTCGGTGATAATCGACGCCTCGCCACACCGTTCGGCCCACGCCTTGTTCTACCGGCAGTACACGCCCGTGGCCTCGGACCCATTGTACCAGGCGGTTGGCGGGGCCGAGCGTGAAGACGCGTTGATGATTTTCAGGGGCTTGTTCATGACGTCGTTTCTCGCCGACGACTACCTGGCCGAAAGCGACTTTGGCGGCGCCCGCGAGGTGGTCGTCATCAGTGCTTCGAGCAAGACCGCCATCGCTCTTGCCTGGGCGTTGTCGCGCCGGGATGGAGTGTCGGTTACCGGCCTCACCTCGCCGGGGAACAGGGAGTTCGTGGAAGGGCTGGGCTGCTACGACAAGGTGGTTACCTACGACGCGTTGGACGAAATAGACGACGGCTGTCAGCTTGGCTTTGTCGACATGGCCGGCAACGCTGATGTCCTGCGCAGCTTGCACGAGCGTTGCGGCGACAACGTGAAGTTCTCGTTGCAGATAGGAGTGACCCACTGGCGCGAGGCTGGCGAGATCGCGAACCTGCCGGGCGCCACGCCCGAGTTTTTCTTTGCGCCTACCCAGGCTGAAAAGCGACTCGCCGACTGGGGTGGCGCTGGTTTCCAGGCAGCCGTGGGCGGCGCACTTGCCGAGTTCCTGGACTGGACCGACGGCTGGTTGCAGCTGCGACGCGGGACTGGTCGGCAGGCTGTTGAGCAGGTCTACCGCGACACTCTTAAAGGCAGTGTCGATCCGCGGGTGGGTAACCTGCTCTCGTTGTAGATTGACGACTGCGTTCAGCTGAGTTCCGAGATTTCTGGTTCCGCCAGGTCTTGCCGAAAACGCTTGGGTGTAAACGGCCACAGCGAGGGGATACCCCGGCTGTCGAGGTACCAGCTGTTGCACCCCGTGCTCCACACCGAGGTGCTCAGCGCCTTTATGCGTTCCTCTTCCAGCTGTGCGCAGACCTCGGGTCTCGGGGAAATTTTCTGCAGCTTTCCGCTCTCCAGCAGGCGCAGGCATTTCACGATGTAGTCGGCCTGGGTTTCGGCGATCGAAATCAGCGAAAAATTGCCCACGGGGCCGTTGGGGCCGATGAGCATGAAGAAGTTGGGGAAACCCGGCAGTGCGATGCTGCGGTAGGCGGTCACGGCCTCGCTCCATGTCTTTTCAAGGGTGAGTCCGTTCTCACCGACCATGGTCATCGGTCGCATGAAGGCCAGCGGGTCAAATCCGGTGGCCAGCACCAGCACGTCGAGTTCGTGCAGGGTGCCGTCGGTGGTGCGCAGGCCGCCGGGCTCCACGCGCTCGATGTTCTCTGTCACGAGCTCGCAGTTTGGTGATTGCACGGCTTCGTAAAAGCCTTCGGACATGATCAGGCGCTTGCACATGGGCTCGTAGTCGGGTGTGAGTTTTGCTCGCAGTTCCGGGTCGCGCACGGTTGCCAGGTTGTCGCGGCAGGAGTCGGCGATTCTCTTGCGCTGCCAACCGGGCTTGATGACCGCGTTCGCGGCCAGGTACTCGAAAAACCGTCGCAACATGTGGTAGACGAGGCGGTTGAGGCCGGGGATCCAGCGCAGGGTCGCCCTGAAGCTGTTCGAGTACTCCTTGTCGGGGGTGGGGGCGGGCCACGGCTGCGCGCGTTGAAAGATGGACACCCTGGGGATCCCGGACACCAGCGCGGGGACCATCCGCACCGAGGGGGGGCCGGCGCCGACGGGGCCTATGCGCTTACCCTTGAGTTCAACGCGGTGGTCCCATCGTGCCGAGTGGAAACAGGCGCCCGCGAAGTTGTCGATGCCGTCTATGTTCGGGTAGCTCGGGCGGTGCAGTACGCCGGTGGCTGAAACCACGATGTCGGCCTGCCGGCTCGAGCCGTCGGTGAAATCAATTTCCCAGTGGTCGTTGGCCCAGCGACACTCGGAGACCTCGCTGTTGAACTGAATACGTTGTCTCAGCTCGTACTTGTCGGCCACGTCTTCGAAGTACTGCCGTATCTCGCTGCCGGTAGAGAAGCGGTGCGTCCAGCCGGGGTTGAGTTCGAAGCTGTAGCTGTAGTAGTGCGAGGGGACATCGCAGGACAGTCCGGGATAGGTATTCTCGCGCCAGGTCCCGCCCAGCGAGTCGGCCTTTTCGTAGATGGCAAATTCGTTGAAGCCGGCCCTCTTGAGCTTGATGGCCATGCACAGCCCCGACATGCCCGAGCCTATGATGGCAACCGAGGGGTTCTGATTGTTCATGCTGCTGATTATCCTTCGGCTGGCGAGCCGTCGGCGGCAATGCGCAAGCTATCAGTATCGCACAATTCAACCAAGAGCAGCCAGGAGAGGAGAGGCGTTGGAAACCCCCGTTGTGGACGCTTGACCCTTTTGCGATGGGGGAGGGGAAAGAATAATTGTCGGAAGCAGCATGAAGGCAAGGCGCATAAGTTCGCGGATTGTAGAGATAAGGCCGCTGGGTGATGGCCTGGCGCGAGTGGATCTCGAAGGGCCGGATCTTGCCCGCGGCGCAGCCTGCGGGTGTTTTGCCATGGTCGAGGTACCCGGTGGCGGTTACGTGCTTCCGCGGCCCTATTCTCTCTTCCTGACAGTCAACGAACACCGGGTAGCCCTGCTGGTCAAGAACATGGGACGGGGGTCGGCTGCCCTGCTGGCCTCGCAGCCGGGTGACGAACTCGCCGTGCTGTCGCCCCTGGGCAACGAGTTTCCCGACCCCGTTGGGAGCTGCTGGGCGATTGCCGGGGGAGTGGGCGCCGCGCCATTCGGCTACCTGGCCGCACGCGAAGGTGTAGAGATAATTTTTGGTGCCCAGGACGCGGGGCAAAGTGGCTTTGCGGGCGCCCTCGAGGACGTGGGTGCCAGCGTGGAGCTGGCCACCCTGGACGGCTCGGCAGGCTTCAAGGGCACCGTGGTCGACTGCCTGCTCGCACGTCTTGAAAACGACCAGCCGGACATGATTTTTTCCTGCGGTCCCACCGGCATGATGCAGGCGGTGGCCGCCGTGGCGCGTGAACACGGGATAGCCTGCCACGTGAGCCTCGAAGCGCGCATGGGCTGCGGCTGGGGTGTTTGTCGCGGCTGCGTGCACCGCGACGCGAGCGGGGGCTGGCGCTGCATCTGCGAAGACGGCCCGGTCTACGCAGCCGCAGATATTTTTGCCGCCGTGGAAACCGTGAAGGGAGCAGGCTCCTGATGTCGGCGGCCACCGACCTGTCGGTAGACGTCGGCGGCCTCAGTTGGCCCACGCCGGTGGGCCTGGCCTCGGGTTGCTGCGGTTACGGCCACGAGCTCGAAGACCGCTTCGACGGGGTCGACCTGGGCGCGGTGGGTGCGATATTCACCAAGGGCCTTTCCCTCGAGCCGCGCGAGGGCAACGCGCCCGAGTGGGCGTCCAACCCTCCCGGTCGCATCACCGAAGTGCCCGGCGCGATGATCAACGCCATTGGCCTGGCCAACCCGGGAGTCGACGCGTTCATAAGTGACAAGCTGCCCTGGCTGGCCCAGTGGCGCGAGCGCCTCGGCGGCCGGGTGATCGCCAATATATTCGGCGAAAGCGTAGAGGAGTACGCGGAGCTGGCGCGTCGCCTCGACACAGCCGAGGGTGTTGACGGGGTGGAGCTCAACCTCTCCTGTCCCAACGTGGAGAAGGGTGGCCTGGAGTTTGGCCAGGACGCCGAGGCCTGCGCACGGGTGACGGCGGCCGTGCGCGAAGTCACGGGCAAGTTCGTGGCCGTAAAACTGTCGCCGGCCTGCGACGTTGCTGCTCTTTCGGCCGCGGCCGAGCGGGAAGGCGCGCAGGCGCTCTCGATCAGCAATACGTTGCCGGTTTCCCAGGCGGCGTTGGCACTTGACCCGGTCCCCGAGCTGCCGTCCATGGGCGGCTTGAGCGGTCCAGTGCTGAGGCCGCTGGCGCTGGAGGCCACCAGGAATGCGCGCGCCGCCTGCAGTCTTGCCATCATAGGCATAGGCGGCATAGCCACGGCTGATCACGCGCGCGAATTTTTTGCTGCGGGCGCCTGCGCCGTACAGGTGGGTACCGCCTTGTTCGGCGACCCTGATGCCTGCGCCCATATATGTCGCGGTATTTCGGTGCCTGTATAAAAATCGCTTGAGACTTAGTGCAAAGGCTCCCCGGTCAAGATAGTAATAGCCCGAATGAAGTACCTCCACAGCATGATTCGAGTCGTCGATCTCAAGGCGACGATGGATTTCTTCTGCGACAAGCTCGGCCTCACCGAACTGGGTCGTTTTGATAACGACGCGGGCAGGTTCACCCTGGTGTTTCTCGCGGTCCCGGGCAACGAGGAAGCCCAGGTCGAGCTGACCTGGAACTGGGATGCCGAGCAGCTTGACGGCGGTCGCAACTTTGGCCACCTGGCCTACGAGGTCGACAATATCTACGAGCTTTGCGAGCGTTTGCGCGACGGCGGTGTCACCATCAACCGCCCGCCCCGAGATGGCCACATGGCCTTCGTACGCTCGCCCGATGGCATCTCTATCGAACTGCTTCAGAAAGGGGCCTCGTTGCCCGTCGCCGAACCGTGGGCATCGATGCCCAACAGCGGCGAGTGGTAACCAGCCAGTGGTAACCGCCGCCAATCGGCAAGCGCCGGAGCAGGATGGTGACCCACTGACCGCGGGTAGCCAGGAGGCCGAACTGCTCGGCCCCCAGCCGTTACCCGCAGCGGGCCCGCTCGACTGGCTGATGACGGCGCCTTTCGTCGCCGCTTTCTGGGCCGTGCTGATTGTTTTTGATCTTCCGCAGCGTATCGCCCGCCTGTTCGGCCCCCGTCCGCACGAGATAGTAGTCGGCTGCCTGCTGCACGGCCTGGTCGGAGCCCTGCGCTTGATGGGCACCCGCATAGAGGTCGAGCGCTCGCCGCTGGTCAAACCCGCTACGGCTTACCTGCTGGTGGCCAACCATCAGAGCCTGCTCGACATACCCGTGGTCGGCTCCCTGTTGTTCAGCAACTACCCCAAGTACGTGTCCAAGTTCGAGTTGGCCAGGTGGCTACCGAGTATTTCTTATAATCTCAGGCGTGGCGGCAACGCGCTCATCAACCGGGGCAATCGCCGACAGGCGCAAAACGCGATTTCAGAGGCCGTGTCCACGGCAGCCGAGCGCGGCGTGTCGATGTTGATCTACCCCGAGGGCACCCGCAGTCGCCACGGTGAGCTTCGGGCGTTCAAGCTGGCAGGCACCCAGTCGATGATGGACGCGGCGCCTGAACTCGAGATCGTCCCGATCGTCATCGAAAACTCCTGGCGACTGCTGGCCAACAACCTCCTGCCCGCGGCCTGGGGCACAAGAATAAAGGTGAAGATCGGCGATCCCATTGCCCGTAACGTCGGGCTGGACGCGGGCGACCAGGACGCGGCCGAGGTGCTCGATCGTTGCCGAACTTTTATTGCCGATGCGTTGCTCGAATGGCGACGCGAAGAACGGCGCGCAGCGGCCGACTGAGCCGCGGCCCGGCGGTAGCTACTACTCACCCAGCCGCATCGCGGCTACCGAACCGTTGGACAGCTCGACTTCAAAGCGCGCGCCGGGTGTTGCCGGCACGGGCGCTGTCATCGAACCGCAGATTATAATGTCGCCGGCTTCGATCCGCGCTCCGAAACCGTCGAGCAGTTGGGCAAGGTAGACGAGCAGCTGCGGCACATCCCCGGTAGCCTCGAGGCAGTCAAGGTCTGCCTGGGTTTCACCGTTGATCTTGATCGTGGCGCGCAGGCCATGCAGGTCGCAGCGGGGTGGGGGAGTCAGCAATTCCCCGGTGGTAAAAGCCCGGTGGAACACGCCCTCGGCCAGGATGTCTTCAAACTCGTCAAAGGGGCGGTCAAAGTTGACCAGCTCTATGGCCGCAGCCACCGAGCCCACCGCTGCTGCCGCCTGGTCGACATCGGCCGTGGCGGGCAGGTCGCGGGCCAGCAGCACGGCCAGCTCGGGCTCGAGCACGGCCCTGGTAGCACCCGCAAGCGAGCAGTCAGCCGGGCTTTCGTGCAGGGTATTGCCCGCAAGTCCAGCCACCAACGAGCCATCCAGTCCGAGTTGTTCCTGTATCGCCGGCGAGTTGAACGCCACCTTGTAGCCCAGCCGCCGCGCGCCCTCGTGGATCCGATCAGCATGGGTCTTGAAGTGGCGCTCGAGGCCCTTGTTCACGGATTCATTCACTGCGGGTTTTGTTCATCGCCGATTTCAGCGCTGGCAGATAATGACACTGCCAGCCACCTGCGCCAAACTTCCCCTGCTGCAATGGCGACGCGAGTAGAACAGCTGGATTGCTTCCCCCGCCTGGGCTGGGTGGAGGGCCCGACGCCTGTGGTCGCGCTCGACGAGCTGGCTGCAGAGCTGGGACTCGGGTGGCTGGGTGTAAAGCGCGATGACGCTATTGGCAAGTTCGGCGGTAGCAGCAAGGTGCGCAAGCTCGATTACCTGCTGGCCTCGCCTCGCTTCGAGAGGGCACGCGGCTGGGTGTCGGTGGGCGCCATCGGTTCGGGGCATCTCGCTTGTCTTGCCCAGGCAGCCACCGAGTTGGACAAGCGCTTGCGCGTTCACGTTTTCAACGAACCGCTGAGCGATGGCGTGATGGACAACCTGGCCGCCATTGCTGGTGGCTCAGCCGAAATGCGGCACCACCGGTCGCGCACGACCATGGTGCTTTGCAACCCGGCGTTGTTTCTTGGCCCGGGTAGCGCGGACTGCCCGGTGATACCGGCTGGCGGAACCCAGCGAGTGGCTACGCTGGGGACGGTGCGTGCGGGATTGGAGCTGGCCGAGCAGGTTCGGGCCGGATTGCTCCCCGAACCCTCTCGAGTTGTTCTGCCCTGGGGTACCGGTGGAACGGTTGTCGGCTTGTCGGTGGGGCTCGCGCTGGGCGGGCTGCGCACCCGGGTCGATGCGGTGGCGGTGGTCGAAAGAATTCTCTCGACCAGGAGTATGCTCGCAAGCCAACAGCGAGCGGTGATCGCATTACTCGAATCGGCCGGGGTGGAAGGTGCTCGCGGTCTGCAACCGGCGGCGGTCACCATGCTGCGCGGCCAACTGGGCCGCGGCTACGGCCATCCCACTGCCGCGGCACTTGCGGCCGTTGAACGCGCGCAGGTGGCTGGCTTGAAGCTGGAACCCGTTTACACGGGTAAGGCCCTGGCGCTCCTGCTCGACCAGGCGCCCCCCGGTGCGAAGCTGGCCCCCGGTGAGGAGCTGGCCGCAGGCGCGAAGCGGCCGGACAACGAGGCCGTCCTGTTCTGGAACACCAACCGCGGCGCTCTTCCTGCGCCCGGCCACGATTGGCGCAAGCGCTTGCCAGGCAGCCTCGGTCGCTGGTTGCCTGTCGGGCAGGCCGTCTGAACAACCCGGTCTGGCTGCCAGTAAGGCGAGCGGGGACCGGCGGCGTATCCGGGTGCTCTGCTGCAAACCCGCCGACACGGTAGCGACCCTCGAGCGCTAACTTAACTTAGCAGC
>JACNKC010000093.1 GCA_014382245.1 Pseudomonadota bacterium
TGGGGGCTCAAGGGGATGACTGCAGCAACGGCCCCGGTGACTGCGGTGCCGCCTACGTCATAGGGCTCACGCCTTGACGCCTCCATCCGCGTACACTCACAAGCAAAACGAGGAGGTCGAACACTATGACGAACCAAAGACCAATCAACTAAGTCCGTGTCGGCACCTCTCTAATCTTTGGCTTGGCTGGGCAGGACCGCTGTGAAAGGGCTCTAGTCTATAGAAACTCGCGGGCGCGAAGGGGCTCAACCGACGAGCCGGTCACAAGCAGGTCACGAAATAGCGTGCCCACGTCTGCCGCCTCATCTCTCTTTCGTACGCTGTTATCGGGCGCGAACGACAACCGGAGCACCCTCCCGCGGTGTTTACCCGAACCCCAGCCGCGCGTTCGAATGCGGCTGTGTTACTTAGACCAGGAGCACGGTGATTGCTGACGAGGGGGGGGTCAGGGTGCCCACTCACTGCACGGAGTGTCGGGGTAAGTTCCGCCCCAGGTACAAATCTTGTCCCTGTCCACGTTGCGAAGATCTTCTTCGGAATAAGACGTGCACTCAATAAAAACTCGCTTGGGTACGCACACGATCGATTCATCGCTCTCGTCGCGAGGAGGCATGTCCAGAATCTCGTCATTCGCGTCGTAGACTACGCTCATCCAAAACGCTCCGGTGGTGTTCCAGAAATTTTTCTCCATATCCGTTTGGTAGATGCCAGCGTCATAGTCCAGGTACTTGACGTCACCGTCGGGGTAACTTCGAATATAGTCGCCGTCGACGTCAAACCCGTAGTTTCTCCGGTGGGTGCTAAACTGGCTGGCGAGGATATAGTGATCGCCGCTGACCTGCTGTACCGATACAACACCTCCATCGGAAAAAGGCGCGCTCAGGATGAGAAGTCCATCGTCTAGGCCAATCAATCCGACATCTCTCTCCCACAGGCCTTCGCTCCTGTTCTCGCAGTCCTCCCAGCAAACAAACTGCGCTGGAGATGGCTTGTCCGGCTTACGAAAACGAGCCGCTTCGGGAAACAGGCACCGGGCATCCACGGGCTTGCGACCTTTTGGTATGACCTTGTAGATAGCCACGTCAGTAGTTGTATGACCAGAGGAAAAAGTGACCCCCTCCTTTCGTTTGGTCCAGGAGATTCTGGCATCGCATGTATCGGCAAGCTTCACTAGGCAGTCTCTGCCTAGCAACAACTCTCCGTTCTTCACACAACGATGGTCGGCAAGTTCAAGGATGCTCTTTTTCTCTAGCTCATTAGACCTGCTGAGCCATTCGGCTGCCTGAACGTCGTCTTGAGGTACGCCCTCGCCTCTGGAGTACATCCAGCCAAGATTGTTTGCTGACCTATGGTCGCCCAGTTCGGCCGCACTGCGATACCACTTGGCCGCCTCAACCTTGTCTCGAGGCACGTCCCCCATGCCTTCGCTATAGCTATACATAGACCCTAGGACGAACATCGCTTCCGCGTGCCCTTGGTCAGCCGCTCTGCGGTACCACATAACTGCCTCGGCATAGTCTCCGTCACGGTAGTAACTCTGGGCCAAGTCGAACAACTCGTCGACAGTCTCGTAGTCCGGTGCCTCCGTCGTACAGGAGGCAACGACGACCAGTACCGCCGCACAAGAAGTTAAAACTGAATACCTTGCCATACGGGATTTCTCCTGTTGCCGTTGTAGATTAGATCTGCCAGCTCAGCGCCATCTAGCCAAGTAACTCTATCTCAATTCAGCTGAAAGGAAGCGCGACATAGCAAGAAATTGCCTTGCCGTTGCAGGTGCTAACAGTGTGCTCATAAACTCCAGTAAAGCATCGCGACTTGGAGCAGCCTTTGTGCGGCTTCTCTTCTGGTCGCCTACCCAGCTTTTCCCAGCACAGCGCCTGAAACAACCCCTGGGCTAGCTAGTGCTTTTGGGCCCCAATATTTCAGACAGCCCCCGGTGCGCATGCAGGGTTTCGCGAGCCGAACCCCGTAGCTAGGTGGTAGTTTTTTGTGCTCAGCGCGATGTTCTGAGAGGCGCTGTTGATGGACCGTTAGGGGCTATTCGCTGAGCTAATATTTACCCTTGCGGGTTAGGTCCGTTGTGCGCGTGTTTCAGGCGAAGAATCTCGCGGGTGCGTAGCGATCGGACAGACCAGACGTGCAGAAGTAGGCCACTAAATTGCGCCTACGGGGCGGCAACTTTCGCGCAAGATTATCCCATGCGTTTGAGAACTATCAATTTCCTCGCGGATAACCGGCACGAAGAGTATCATCACAAGTATGGGCCCGCCCACTTCTCTCTGACCGAACAACGGTTTTTCAGCGCTAGCGCAGGGCACACTGACGTGCTCCCCGGGAAACCTTTCGTTCGATTTGCGAATCCTGGGGCTTTTGAACAGAAGGGGTTGAGACAATGGATAATAAACAACGCAAGATAGTGATCGCCGCGGGCTTGGTTCTTTTGTTGAACCTGGCCGTACCGCCATGGCAAATGCGGAATCTTAGTCCCAATAGCCAAGTGACGGTCGATATGGGGTACAGTGTCATCTTCGATGCGCCGACCATCACACGCACCTATTTGGATGGTTCGGTTGCCCAAGATCCTACCGGGATTTCGATTAATTATTCTAAGCTGGCCCTTCAGAGCCTGGTCATCCTTGTGGTTGGGGGCTTGGGGCTATTCGCAGCAAAGAGCGACTGAAGCTTTTGCTCGGAGCGGGCTGAGCATGAAAACTCGGCCAGCCTCTCCCTACTAACCTAAACCAAACCATACCCGTCCCAACCATTCCTAACCTAACCACTCCTAACCACACCACTTTCAAGTCGGGAAACATCTTGATTAATAAGGGATTTCACCACATTCCTTGGCCACGTCGTAGTCAGGAAGAAAGCTCACAAGCTTACCAACGACAGAGTACTGGTTGATCTCTTCGAGCGGTTCTTTATCGGAATCAGTGACCACTGTTCTCAACTTCACTACAAAATACTTGTCCTTGAATACTTCCGGGCTAAGTCGGTCTCTCCGGGCGGGCTGTTTACCGTTGGCTAGTACCCACGCACGGTGGTACTGCGTTGTGGCTCCCGCAGACCCGGTCCTTCCCCCACCAGTTTCAACCGTGTAGTGGACCTTGAGAACCTCACCCCACTCGGCTTTGTAATCAGGGTTGTCCCGGGTAATCCCACAGGAGCTTTCTGCATCTACCTCGCCGGGGCCTTCCTGAATCTTGAAGTAGACAGCCAGCTTCTTTTTGCCCTTGTATTCGTAGACATTGGACGAGCCGACTCCAATCGCCACGTAGTGCCCCTCTGGCAACACCACGGGCACATCGATAGCTATCGGCCATTCTGTCCCAGAATCCTCGCCGCTCGATTCAAACGTCTCGTTGTCTTTCAAAGCCATAGGCTAGTCGCCTGGTCGGCGAGGCTTCGGGTGCCTCGAGGGGCGGGACACCTCTTCGCGCTTGCGCGGCTTGGATTGCTTACGCCTAGGGCTAGCCCCCCTTTTTGCGTGGGACCCCTTTGAGGGCTCGCCCTGGTCCCTATGACCTGCGTTAGGCTCAGAACCGCGAGCTACCTCAGGAGTTTTTTCCTTCTCGGAGGTGTCCAGTTCACTCTCGTTAAGGACCCTCTCCTGCTCCGCACGCTTCCACGGGAACCATTCGAGCTCATCTGCTTCATCGTAGTATGTTTCCTCGACCGGCGGCCTCTTGCCGAACCGCCATTGATCGCATGGAAGTCCTAGTGGATCCTCGCGAACTAGTTGCTTGGAGCGCCCCTGCAACTCGAGGTAATACGCCTTGATGGCCTGCTGGGGGGTGCGCTTGGCCGTACCCTTCCGTGGGCGCTTACCCAGGCGGTACTCGAAGAGTGGACAGGCGGTGGCTTGGCAGTTGCCAATTTTTTCCGTAGCGCCCGCACAACAGCCGAAACATGTCTTGCGAATAGCCTTGATTGGCGTGAGCTTGCGACCACCGCCTGACGACAGCGTAGTACCCGCTGTTGATCTATCTCTTTTCTTTGAACCGAGTTTTTCACGTTTCATCGACTCGGTCCCTCGGTGGTCGACTGCCGACGTCCCTTCTCGATGAATCCCTCGAGATCGGCCTGACGGTAACGGACGGCAGAGCCGATTTTATGAAAAACTGGCCCGCACCCGGACCACCTCCACCGAGCGAGGGTGGAAGGTTCAATACATAGAAATTCTGCTGCTTCTGTTGATTTCAGTAGCCTATCAGCCGTCACTATGGACCTCCTTTTAAGCGGGAGGGCCTGGGCTGAATTCAGCGGCTATTCAATCAGGAGGCGCACTCGTCCAAAGTCATGGCACCGTCGTTCGGTACCCGATTAAGGTCTTGTGTTCCGCCCAGAATTGAGCCAGAATTCTCGTGTGTGTTACACACTGTTCCGGGACCTCTCGGGACTGGGGGGGGCCTGCGTAAACAGGTCCCCCTTTTTCATTTTTCCCTCTATTTCAAAGTATGAGCGCCTCTGCCCTTGCGGGCAAGGACATAAACGCGCGATCGTAAAAAACAGAGCCGAGAGGTCGGCCGCCTACTTCACAACGCGAAGCTGAGGCCTCATCGCCTCGCTCAGCTTCGCACCGACAGCCTCGGTGGCTTCGCGCAGGGGACCCTGGGCGAGATGGGCGTAGCGATGGGTAGTCTGCGCTTGTGTGTGGCCAAGTAGCTTACCAATGACATTCAGTGGGTTGCCTTGACCTGCCGCCGTGGCGGCGAAGCTATGGCGCAGGTCGTGTATACGAACGTCCTCGATACCAGCCGCCTTCCTCATTTCGCCCCACGGCTTGTTCAGGTTCACCAGCGCTTTGCCCGACACCTTGCCGGTAAACACGAAACCCTCGTCAGACGGTTTCATCGACAACAAGACATCGACCGCGACGGTGTTAAGCTCAATGGTCTTACTGCCAGTCTTCGAGTCAGGAAGGTTGAGCCGCTGGTTCTCGAGATCTACGTACTCCCAACGCAGCGAGAGAACCTCGCCGCGCCGAGCGCCGGTGAAAATGAGCAACCTAATGGCGGCTACGGCCACTCGGGAAAGTTCGCCCTTCTTCTCGTACTCAACGAGCGCCTTGCCCGCGCGCCCAAGCTCCTCGTCAGACAGGTAACGCTCTCGCTTCTTCTCCTTGTAACGCCTGATGCCCTTGCATGGGTTGGGTCCGGCGTCGCGCAGCCCCCACTGCTCAGCCTCGTTGAACATCTTTGACAACAGGCTGAGCACGCGGTTTGCGGCTGTCGGAGTATCTCGCATCGAATGATGGAGCTTGCCGACATCCTGCCTGGTAACAGCCTTGGTGGCTAGTCGGCCGATGCTCGGCAGAACGTAACGAACAAGGTTCTTCTGATCATCATCGGCGCTGCGTTCCTTCTTGTGTACACGCGCGTAGTCCCTGATGTAGCGCTCGCCCAATTCAGCGATGGTTGTCTCCTGTCTGTCAGCCCCTTGTTCCTCAGCCGGGTCTTTGCCCTGCTTCACTTGGCCATACAACTCCCTAGCGAGTTCGCGAGCCTGCTCCACCTTCATCGCTCCAGCCACGCCCAGGGTTATCCGGCGAGTACGCTTGTGACGATTGCGGTACTGGAACAGGAACCTGGGTTTCCCGGCGGAGCGAAACCTGACCCCGAAGCCAGGCACGGCATCGTCCCACACTGTCTGCTCGGACAAGCCCTCGTCTGGACCGCTCTTCGACTTGATCAGCCTCTCGGTGATGTTGGCCACGTCTGCACCTCCTGGGTGAAACTGCCTGACTGCTCCCCCGTGGGCAGCACATGGGCAGCAATGGGCAGCAATTTCGCTCTATCTCAAGCGTACCCCGTCGATGTCGGTCAGGCAAGGACAAAGCAGTAGTTACGGGCACAAATGGAGGTTTTTAGTGGTGGGCCGTGCAGGGATCGAACCTGCGACCCGCTGATTAAGAGTCAGCTGCTCTACCAACTGAGCTAACGGCCCGTACTCGTTGAACGTTGCTGTCTAATCGGAACCGCCGAAAGAGGCAAGAAGACGGTGGACCTACATGCCCAGCTGTATGCGCGCGGCAGCCGACATCATCTCCATCGACCACGGCGGATCCCAGACCAGGAAGACGCGCACGTCATCGAGGCCGTCGACGGCAGAGACGGCGCGCTCCACCATGCCGGGCATGCTGCCGGCAACCGGGCAGCCGGGAGTGGTGAGCGTCATGCAGATGCGCACGCCCTCCCCCTCGGGCCCTTCGCGTATGTCGTATATCAGCCCGAGGTCGTAGAGGTTTACCGGGATCTCGGGATCGTAGACCGTGCGCAGTGCTTCTATGACCAGCTCGACCGCCGGGCCGGTGAGCTCGGGGCCTGCCAGCTCGCCTGGCGGGGGCGCCAGCGAGGCGGGGTCAACACCATTGTAGGGGTCGCCGCCTGCAAAGGGATCGCCGAAGTCGGGTTCGCGGTCAAAGGGAGATTCGAATCCCCCGCGGCCTGAGTAGCCACTACCGGCCGTCTCTTCGGGCAACACCGGTGGCTTGCCGGGATAGCCACTGCTATCGGCCAGGCGCGTGCCTGCAGCGCCCTTATCAGCGCCGCCACCCGCTGCTGCGTCGTCGACCGACACTACAGCCTTAGCGAGTTCTTCGTCTTTCAATCGTTCTGCCATTTTTTCATCCCGCGCCGGCACCCGATCAGGGCTCCCGGCAATTACTACTCTGTCTTGGCCACCTCGCCGCCGCCGGCCAGCGCGTTCTCAAGCGTGTGCCAGGCCAGCGTGGCGCACTTTACCCTCAGCGGGTACTGTTTCACCCCCTCGAACACGGCCAACTTGCCCAGCTCAGCGGCCATGTCATCAAGTTGCTTGCCCGTTAGCATCGCGTGCACCTGCGCAAACAAGTCCCGCGCTTCGTCCACGCTGCGACCCTTGAGTGCCTCGGTCATCAGCGAAGCCGACGAGGTGGATATGGCGCAGCCCTGGCCTTCAAACTTCAGCTCTTCAACAACGCCGTCGTTTACCTTGAGATACAAGTGCACCTTGTCGCCGCACAGCGGGTTGTAGCCGTCGGCCTGGTGCGTGGCATCGTCCATGGCACCGAAGTTTCGCGGACGGCGACCGTGGTCGAGTATCGTTTCCTGGTAGAGTTGCCTCAGGTCATCCATCGCCGAACAACTCCGTTAACTTCAGCAGCGCGTCGATGAGCCGGTCCACGTCGTCGTGATTGCTGTACAGCGCAAACGAGGCACGCGCGGTCGCGACCAGGCCCAGGCGTTCCATCAGGGGCTGGGTGCAGTGATGGCCGGCGCGTATTGCCACGCCGAAACTGTCGAGCACCGTGCCTATGTCGTGCGGGTGCACTCCTTCGACCACGAAGCTATGCGCGCCGGTTTTCTCAGCCGCCGTACCAACGATACGCAGCCCGGGTATTTCGCGCAGCCGGCCTTCGGCGTAGTTGAGCAGCTCGTGTTCGTGGGTGGCCACCCGCTCGATGCCCGCGCATTCGAGGTAGTCGATGGCCGCACCCAGGCCGACCACTCCTGCCACGTTGGGCGTGCCGGCTTCGAATCGTGCCGGCGGGTGGGCATAGCTGCTGCCCGAAAAACTCACCTGTTCGATCATGTCGCCCCCGCCCTGCCACGGTGGCATGGCTTCGAGCAACTCGGCGCGCCCGAACAGGGCACCGATGCCAGTGGGGCCGTAAACCTTGTGCCCCGAAAAGGCGAGGAAATCGCAGCCGAGCTCCTGTACGTCCACCGCCAGGTGCGGCGTGGCCTGGGCGGCATCCACCAGTACCAGCGCGCCCGCGTCGTGGGCCAGGCGCACCACTTCGGCCACCGGGTTTATGCTGCCCAGGGTGTTCGAAACGTAGTTGAGAGCCACCATGCGCGTGCGCGGCGACAGCAGATCGGCCAGCGCCTCCAGCTCAAGTTCGCCGGCGTCGTTGATGGGCGCCACCTTTACGACCGCGCCACTGCGCTGCGCCAGCATCTGCCAGGGCACGATGTTGCTGTGATGCTCAAGCTCGGTGATCAGTATCTCGTCACCCGCCGCGACACCCTCACCGCCCCAGGCGTTGGCCACCAGGTTTATGGCCTCGGTGGTGCCACGGGTAAAGACTATCTCGTCCTTGCTGGCCGCGTTTATAAAAGCACGGACCTTTTCGCGCGCGGCCTCGAACGCCAGGGTTGCCCGCTGGCTGAGCTCGTGTACGCCACGGTGCACGTTGGAGTTGTCGCGCTCGTAGTAGTTGGCAACAGCCTCGATGACCTGGCGGGGCTTGTGGGTCGTGGCGGCGTTGTCCAGGTAGGCCAGCGGGTGGCCGTTGACCTGCTGGTCGAGCGCGGGGAAGTCCGCTCGCAGATCTGCCAGCGACTGGCTGACCAGGCGCTCCACCGCCGCTTCTACCTCGTCGATCTTCTGTCCTGCCGTGCTCACGACTGCAGCTCCTTACTCCCGACATCCGTGCCGCCGACCGCCAGCCTGCCAGCCACCAGCTTCTCGAGCTCGCCGAGCAGCTCGCCCTTCAAGACTCCCTGCAGGGCCTCGGTGGCAAAGGCGCGGGCCAGCAACGACGAGGCTTCGTCCACCGACAAGCCACGTTGCTGAAGGTAGAACAGGCTCTGCTCGTCGAGTTGCCCCGTGGTCGCGCCGTGCGTGCACGATACGTCGTCGTTGTAGATTTCGAGTTGCGGCCGAGAACTCGCGTGGGCCCCGTCCGAGAGCAGCAAGGCGTCGTTGCGCTGCCCGGCGCTACTGCCCGACGCGCCCTCGTGGACCACCACCCGGCCGGTGAACACAGCGCGGCCATAGCCGTCGAGCACCGAGCGATAAAGTTGATCGGAGCTTCCACCCGGCTCAACGTGGTCAACAAGCGTGTGAAAATCGGCGAGCCGCCGTCCGCTGACCAACGACAGGCCACGCAGCACGGTACGCGCGCCCCGGCCCTCCAGCCTCACCCTTACTTCGCTGCGCACCAGGCGTCCGCCGGCCACCAGCACCTGCGAGTTGTACTCGGCGCCCTGCTGCACACGGGCTTCTATGCGACCGAGATGCACGACATCTTTCGATTCGTCCTGCAAGCGCAGGTGGGTTACGCGCGCGTCGCGCTCGAGCAACAATTCGGTCACCGGGTTGGTCACGGCCCTGCTCCGGCCCACGTTCTCGCTATCCGGCTCTACGCCCACGTAGCGCTCGGTGAGATCGAGCGAACTACCGGCACCAACCACCACCAGCACGCGGGGGTGCGCGACGACCTGGTTGCCGGTCGAAAAGAACACGAGCTCAACTGCCCGCTCGCAGGCACAGCCGTCGGGCACGAGCACCAGTGCACCGTCACCAAACAAGCCGGTGTTGAGCTGGGTAACTGCGCTTTGGTGATCGGCCGCCCCGCCCAGGTGGCGTTCGAGCAGCGCCGCGTGTTCGCCGTTTGCCGGGCTATCGGCCAGGGCTGCGGCAAGTCCAATTACCCGGGCGCCCTCGCCAGCGTCGCCACCGACGCTCGCGCTCGAAAGCTCGGCCGACAAGCGGCCGTCGACAAAGAACGCCAGGTCTGCGCCGCGCTCGTGGGCGGCCCGTGCAAAGCCGGCCGCGAAATCGGCCGCGGCTTCTGCAGCCGCCTTGCCAGCCGCTTCGCCAGCTGCGAGCATCCTTGCCGGCTGCCAGTCGTGTTCGTCGAGTGCGCGCGTGGCCACCGAAGCGGTATACATCCAGTCTTCGTCGTGCACGCCCGGAAAGCCGTCCACGCGCAGGTCAGCCATCGATGTGCGCTGCAGTTTTTCGAGCCACGCAGGCTCACTGCCGCCGCGGCCATCGCGCCACAACTGCATGAAATGCCTTACCGCGTGTTCACCGGCCATCGAGTTCAGGCAGCCGAAGCCGCCGCCTCCTCTTCGAGCCAGCCGTAGCCGCGCTGCTCGACCTCGCGGGCCAGCTCGGCGTCGCCACTGCGCACTATGCGTCCGCCCATGAGCACGTGCGTACGGTCGGGCACTATGTAGTCGAGCAGGCGCTGGTAGTGAGTTATGACCAGCATGCCGCGTTCGGGGGTACGCAGGGCGTTTACTCCCGAGCCCACGGCCTTCAGCGCGTCAACGTCGAGACCAGAGTCGGTCTCGTCGAGTATCGCGAGCCTGGGCCCGAGCATCGCCATCTGGAATATCTCGCAGCGTTTCTTTTCGCCGCCCGAAAAACCTTCGTTCAAGGAGCGATGCAGAAAGGCCTCGTCCATGCCCACCAGCTTGAGTTGCTCGCGGGCTATCTTGAGAAAATCCATGGCATCGAGTTCGTCTTCGCCGCGATGACGACGGGCGGCGTTGACGGCAGCCTTGAGAAAGTAGCCGGTCGAGACACCGGGAATCTCCACCGGGTACTGGAATGAAAGAAACACGCCTTCGCGTGCTCGCTCGTCGGCGGCCATGTCGAGCAAATCGCGGCCCTGGTAACTGGCACTGCCCTTTTCGACCGTGTAGGCCGGATGCCCGGCCAGCAGCAGGGCAAGAGTGCTCTTGCCCGAACCGTTGGGGCCCATGAGGGCGTGCACCTGCCCGGCTTCGAGCTCCAGGGTGAGGCCGTTCAAGATACGGTTACCCGCAACCGATACGTGCAGGTCCTTGACGCTCAGCAAGCTCATCCTACCGCTCCTTCGAGGCTCACTTCCATGAGCTTCTGGGCCTCTACCGCGAACTCCATGGGCAGTTCGCGAAACACCCTCTTGCAGAATCCATTGACTATAATTGACACCGCGTCTTCCTCGCTTATGCCCCGCTGGGCGAGGTAGAAGAGCTGGTCTTCGCCTATGCGCGAGGTCGACGCTTCGTGCTCCACCCGGCTGTCGGGCGTGCGTACATC